>CAZJYM010000143.1:0-8027 GCA_964550245.1 uncultured Blautia sp.
CCGGCTAAAACCGGAGGACCCGCCCACTTTGCTTTATGGCATGGCATCAGGGGTTGTAGGAAACAAAGCCTAAATCCTGAAGAGACATATCCGCTTCTCCCGTCAACAACATCTCCCAGCCCAGCATCGCCAGCTGTATTTCCTTATTGGCCAGTTTCTTACAGGTCTCGATCGCATTAGAAGGGATTCCAGGACTGTCTATTATTCTGATATTCAAGATGGAATCTTCATTAAAAGTCGCTACATTTATTGTAGCAACAGCCTCAAACGCAGCATTTTTGTCTGTAAATCTAAATAAATAATCGGCAGTAACAGATGATACATCTCGATTTGGAACTATCATCTCAACAGTGCTTTCATACTCATAATCAAAATCTTCAGTATCGTATCCTTCTGTCCCTGCTATAAATGAGAATGAATCCTCAGAGGCTGAGTATACAATCGCAAAGCTGTTGGAAGATCCTACGAGATTGTGGTCCATTCTTATAAATTTGTTTCCGTCAGAATTATAGCTCCCATACTTCAGGATATAATCTTTCAGCTCGTCTTTGCCTGAACCTCCGGATCGAACAACCGTTACGTGAACGACCAGCTTTTTATCATTTTTATCGTTCGTTATGGTAATCGTTGCCTTTCCTGATCTTTTCGCCGTTATATATATTTTTGTAGTATCGCCTTCCCAATCATGTGACCAGTCACAGGATATGATATCAGGATCATTGTTTTTTAAATACAAGGTTCCATTATTGATAGAAGTTACGGTAACACTGCCCGTCTCATTTATGGTTACATCTGTTGATGATACCTTGAAGACATTGTAATAGTCTATCACATTTACGTTTATCACCAGGACTTCATCAAGCCAACTATTAGATATCCTGATCTTCGTTTTTCCAATACTTTTTCCAGTGAGGAAAATTTCAATAGTATGCCCTTCCCAGTCGCCCCATTTATAGGAAACAATATCCGGATCATCCACCTGACAATTTACGCGGCCATAATTTTCGGAAGTCAGGATAACGCTGGCCTTTTTATCCACCGTGACGTTGGTCGATGACACAAAAAACTCATCCTCGGTATCTTTGATAACCGTAACTACACAGGAATACTTCCTGCCGCCAACCACAGCTACAATCTTCGCCCTGCCCGGGGCTTTTGCCGTAACGATTCCTCTTGATCCCACAGAAGCCACCTTGGGTTTGCTGGATCTCCATCTCACCTTCTGGCTTGTTCCGGTAACGGTGAGTCGGTACTTCTCCCCCGGATGAAGAGTCAGTGTACTGGGATTGATACTGACGGCTGCAGCCTCAACCGTCTCTACCCCTGCCAGCTGTGGAAATAGAACTGCTGATCCTCCCAGCAGGAGAAGGGATATCATCAGCGTGAAAAACAGTTTTTTGATCTTTTTCATAAAATCCTCCTTGAAATGAACTGTCATGTTTCGTAAACGATCTTAGCCAAAAAAGCTGTCACTTTGACTGCTGCAGCATCTCCCCCTTCATCTCCATCTGGCCTTCTGCTCAACTAAAAATCTCCTCAAATGCCAGGCAATTGATGCAAAACATATGAATTATACCGCGCTGTGTGTTAATGTGCAAGCAATTTTTGACCAAATTTGAAAAGATATGCTGGATTGAATCCCTCCATTTTTGCCATATTCAACTGGTTGATATCAATTTCCACCCTTATGGTTTCTCCCCTGTCAAATAATCTCGATATTCTCGTCCCTCTCCTCTTCCGCTCACTTCACATCATCCGAAACAACGGTACTTACATGGCGCCATCCCTGCTTTTAGATTTTCTAAAAGCCATGATAACTTTCCGGTAGCTTCCAGGTCTTAGAGGAATCGGGTAGAATACACTCAGCAAAGGTAAAAGCCCCACAGATGGGGAATCAGAGAGGAGAACGGTCATGAAGAAGACAATTCTGGCAGTGGGAGCAGGAAAGGGACTGGGAAACGCAGTCGCCGAAAAGTTTGGGAGCAATGACTTTCGTGTGATCCTGATGGCAAGAAGCGCACAGAGACTGGAGAAGTATGCGGCGGACATGACGTCAAAGGGCATGGAAGTGTACACACAGGCGGCGGATGTGACTGACTTTGAGGGTTTTGCCAATACTTTCAAAGGTGTGGTGGAAACTTTTGGCATGCCGGATGTGCTGTTCTACAACGTGGGCATCACCACAGCGGACGCGGAGGTGGAGATCAGCGCCCGTACGCTGATGGAGCGGTATGAGGCGGATGTGGCAGGTGCCTACAACTGTATCCGTCTGGTAGACACGGAAGAATTCGCCTCTAAAAAGGGAACCGTCCTGATTACCGGAGGCGGTCTCTCCCTGCAGCCTGATGCCGGGTATCTGCCCCTTTCCATGGATAAGGCGGCACTGCGGGCCATGGTTTTAGCCCTCTCTCCCGTCCTGAAGGAAAAGGGAATCCATATCGGTACCGTACAGATCACAGGGACCATAGGCTCCAGTGAGTTTTATGCTCCCGGTTCCATCGCAGAAGAGTTCTGGAAACTCTATTCAGAGAGGGAGACAGCAGAGATCATTCACTGAACCGGGGAGGCAGGAAATGAATCAGAAGATAATCATCTTAAACGGGGCAGCAAGAAAGAAGGGCAACACCGCCGCACTGGTGGAGGCCTTCATCCATGGAGCCGAGTCTGCAGGAAATCAGGTCAGGAGCTTCTACCTGGACTCCATGGAGATCCACGGCTGCAGGGGCTGTCTCCATGCAGGCCGGGATCCCAAAAGCCCCTGCAGCCAAAAGGACGACATGGATCAGATCTACGCTGAGTTTGAGAGTGCAGACGTGATCGTGTTTGCATCTCCCCTGTATTTCTGGACCGTAACGGGAACATTAAAGACTGTCACGGACAGACTGTACGCGGAACTGGAATGCCTGGGATACGGCAGGTTCGCCAAGAAGTGCGTCCTGCTCATGACCGCAGGAGGGGGAGACTATTCCCAGGCCCTGGCCTGGTATCGCAACTTTGACAAAAACCTGGGATGGAAAAACCTGGGAGAAGTGCTGGGAGCCGGAAAAGTGGAGGAAGCACGCCGCCTGGGGGCTTCCATTTAGAAAAGGGGGATGAGCAAATGGAAACTGTCACCTTGAACAACGGGGTAGAGATGCCGATCATGGGTTACGGAACCTATCAGACTCCGGCCAGAATCACGGAGCGATGTGTTGCAGATGCCCTGAAGACAGGCTACCGTCTGATTGACACGGCCCAGTGCTACGGAAATGAGCATGAAGTGGGCCTGGCCTGTAAGAAATCCGGGATACCCCGCTCTGAAATCTTTATCACCACCAAACTCTGGGCATGCAGAGGATACCGGGATACCCTGCATTCCATCGACGGCTCCCTGAAACAGATTGGAATGGACTACATCGATCTTCTTTTAATCCATGAACCCACCGGAAATGTGCACGAGATCTACCGGGGGATGGAAACAGCTCTTCAGGAAGGAAAAGTGAGAGCCATCGGCATCTCCAACTTTCTGGATGAGCGGTATCAGGATCTGGTGACGCACTGCGCTGTGGTTCCGGCCGTCAGTCAGCTGGAGACTCATGTCTTTCGGCAGCAGGCAAAGATGCGGCAGATGGAAGCCCGGTATGGTACCAGGCATCAGGCCTGGTCTCCCCTGGCCTGCGGTGAAAACGGGATCTTTTCGAATCCCGTACTGGCAAAGATCGCCAGAAGCCATGGAAAGTCCACAGCACAGGTCGCTCTGCGGTTTTTAACTCAGCAGGGGATCATGGTGATTCCCAAATCCACCCGGATGGAGAGAATGAAGGAGAACCTGGAGTCCCTGAACTTTGATCTTATCGAAGAAGAGATGGAGGAGATCAGAGGACTTGAGATCGGGAGGAGCCTTTTTGGATGGTGGTAATTTTGTCTTCCAGGATTTCATTGACAGACTCCCCTTCCTGCACTATAGTTGATGCTGAAAATTATCTTGAAAGGGAGTACGGATATGGAATTTGTAGACATGCATTGTGACACGCTTTCCATGGTTTTGCTTTCGGATCCGGAAAACCGGGATCTGTACCATACGAAAAATACCATGCTGGATCTGTCCCGCATGCGGGAAGCCGGACAGCTGGCCCAGTTTTTTGCGGTTTTCATGCCGCCCTCCGAAGCCTTTGAAGCTCTGGGGATCCCGCCCATAGATGACGATACCTACATTTCAACACTTCGAACCATCCTTCTGGACAATGTGGCACGCCACGGGGACATTGTGGGGATGGCCTACTGTGCGGAGGATGTAAGGAAAAACAAAGAAGCCGGGAAGATGTCCGCCATCCTGACCATGGAGGACAGCCGGGCCGTAAGAGGAGATCTTTCCCGGATACAGGAATTTCATGAGATGGGCTTCCGGGCCATGTCTCTTACCTGGAACAGCGCCAACTGTTTCGGATTTCCCAACTCATTCGATCCGGAAATCATGGAGAGCGGCCTCACCAGTTTCGGTAAGGAGGGTGTAGCTTACATGCAGGAGCTGGGCATCCTGGTGGATGTATCCCATCTCTCAGAAGGGGGCTTCTATGATGTGGCGGATGTATGCAAAAAGCCCTTTGTGGCCACTCACTCCAACTGCAGAGGGAAACTCTGCTCTCATCCCCGGGGACTGACCGATGATCAGCTGCGGGTACTGGCAGAGGCAGGAGGTGTGGCCGGACTCAACTACTGCCCTGAATTCTTAACCCCTGATCCGGACAACCACCGGAACTCGGCGGATCTCATCGCCAGACACGCCCGTCACATGGCCGATGTGGCCGGTGTGGACTGCATCGGACTGGGCAGTGACTTTGACGGCTTTAAGGGAGATCTGGAAGTCGGGGACAGCCGGCAGGTATGCCTCCTGGAGGATGCCCTGAAAAAACAGGGCTTTACCGCATCCGAAACCGAAAAGATCTTTTCCGGAAACGTACTTCGTGTCATGGAGGATGCCATGCACTGACCTGCTACTCCCGGTAGTAGTCATGGATGATCTCCATCACCCGGTGGAAGGTTTCAATCTCATCCGCCTGACATTTATCGGCGATATAGCTGACAAAGTTTTCCGTCTGCTGCCTGTCAAAGCTGCGGTGAAGGCTTGCCAGCTGCTTTCCCTTTTCCGTAGGGTACAGATGGACATCCTTTCCGTTGTTGTTTTCTTTTCTCTTTTCTACGACGCCCTTTCCACACAACCGGTCGATGTTGCGGCTGGCCGCGCTCTTCGACCGGTTCCACCGGCGTCCCACTTCTCCCACGCTGATCCCGGGATTTTCATCGATCATTACAAGCGTATGAATCTCTACCATATTTAAGGTCAGACCGGTACCGTAGTCATGGGGACGTTTCATAAAGTCCATCATGTCCATGACAAATCGGTACATATCCTCACTCCATGTAAGAAACTGCCCGGCGTTGGGTGTCTGATCTTTCTGTTCCATCAATCTTCTCCTCACTGCGTCTTTCCCGGTCTTCCGGGATTTTTTTGTCTTTGACAATATCATCCCGGAAAAGCTTTGTCAAGGTTGTCTTTTTCCCTGAAAAATCTCCAATTCTTAAAAAAATAGTTGATGTTGTAAACTATTTGTGTTATAGTTGTATATGTAAACAATCTGGGTGAAAGGAGGATTCCCCTTGAAATACGATTTTACCAGCATCCTGGAGCGCCACGGCATGGATGCCGTGGCTGTGGACGGCCTGGGCGCCCTGCCCGGGCTTACCCCTGAACCGCCGGAGGAAGGCTTTGATGTGATCCCCATGTGGATCGCAGATATGAACTTTCCCACCTGTCCCGCCATTCCCCGGGCCCTGGTGGAACGCAGTTCCCATCCGGCCTACGGCTACTTTCTTCCCACCGAAGAGTACTTTAAGTCCATCATCACCTGGCAGAAAGCCCGGCACGGGATGGATGTAAAGCCGGAAAACATCGGCTATGAAAACGGAGTGATCGGAGGGATTGTATCCGCCCTGCGGGTATTTTGCACCCCGGGAGACAAAGTCCTGCTTCACAGCCCCACCTACACCGGGTTTACCTGGGGACTGGAAGCCAACGGCTACGACATTGTGCACAGTCCCCTGGTTTTGGATGAACAGGGAGTCTGGCGCATGGATTTTTCCGACATGGAAGAAAAGATCGTGAACAACAAAATCCATGCGGCAGTCTTCTGCTCTCCCTTTAACCCCTGCGGCCGCGTCTGGGAGAGATGGGAACTGGAACAGGTGATGGCACTCTTTGAAAAGTACGATGTGATGGTGGTAAGCGATGAGATCTGGTCTGATCTGGTCATGCCCGGATATCACCACATCCCAACCCAGAGCATCAGTGAGGATGCCAGACACAGAACGGTGGCCATGTACTCTCCCAGCAAGACCTTTAACCTGGCGGGACTGGTGGGAAGCTACCATATCGTGTATGACAGACGTCTTCACGATCAGCTGGAGAAGTCTGCGGACACCAGCCGCTACAACGAGATGAACGTGCTCTCCATGCATGCCCTGATGGCAGCCTACAGCGAAGAAGGTATGGAATGGGTGGATGAGCTCCGTGAAGTTCTCTCCGGAAACCTGAAATACGCCTGGGAATACATAAATGGGCACTTTTCCGGTGTTTCCGCCTTCCTCTCCCAGGGCACCTACATGCTCTACCTGGACTGCTCCGGATGGTGCAAAAAGCATGGAAAAACCATCGAGGACGTGCTGAAGGCCGGTTTCCGTGTGGGACTGGCATGGCAGGACGGCCGTCAGTACGGAAGCCCCTGTCACATCCGGCTCAATCTGGCCCTTCCCCTTTCCCGGGTACAGGAGGCCATGGAGCGGATGGACAGATACGTCTTCAATGCCTGAGGAGATGAGCCATGGAAAAGCCTGTAATCGGCATTCCCCGGATGGGCACCGATCCGTTTCGAAGGTACATGCAGGGGAAATACATCACCTGTCTGGAGCATGCCGGAGCAAAAGTAGAGATCCTGGAGCCTGATCCGGGTGAAGGGGCAATCCGCAGATATCTGAAGCTCTGTGACGGTTTCCTCTTTCCCGGCGGATCCGATATCGATCCTTCCCGGTACGGGAAGGACCGCCTTCCCGCCTGCGGGAAGGCGAATCCTGAAAGAGATGGCTTTGAAATTCCCCTGCTTGGGGAGGTTCTGGAGGCAAAACGGCCCCTGCTTTGCATCTGCCGGGGCATGCAGGTCTTAAACGTAGTCTGCGGCGGTACCATCCTGCAGGATATCAAAGCTCAGCAAAAGTACAAACATGTGGACACCCTTCACCGGACCGGCAGCACCCATCCGGTAAAGCTGGCACCCGGAAGCCTGCTGGAGGAGATCTTCGGCTGCAGGATCATTCCCGTAAACAGTCTCCACCACCAGGTGGTTGATCAGGTGGGGAAGGGACTGCGGGTGACAGCCCTCAGTCCGGAACACTTCATCGAGGGTCTGGAGTTGAAAAATCCCACTTTCTTCTGCCTGGGTGTCCAGTGGCACCCGGAACACATGAAAGCCCCGGTACAGCAAAAACTCTTTGAACGTCTCATAAAAGCCTGCTGATAAAAAAGAAAGGAGGAATGCGGCAATGCGAAAAACAATTCCCATCACCAAGGCCATGTTTGCAAAAGAAGGGGAGCAGCCTTTGGAGGTATCCCTTCCCCATACCTGGAATGCCCTGGACGGACAGGACGGAGGAGGCGACTACTGGAGAGGTCTTGGCACCTACACCATGAAGCTGCCTGATCCGTCGGAAAGAAAGAGACAGTTTATCGAGTTTCAGGGAGCCAACCACGAGGCCGTGGTATTTTGCAACGGCAAACTGCTGGGAATCCACAAGGGAGGATTTTCCACCTTCCGGTTTGAACTCACCCCGGCCATGAAATCATCCGGAAATGTCCTTACTGTCCAGGTTTCCAACGCAAAGGGCAGCACCTATCCCCAGAATGCAGACTTTACATTCTTTGGAGGTCTTTACCGGGGAGTATCCTTCATCGAAGCGGAAGAATCCCACTTTGACCTGCTAAAGGACGGAACCGATGC
>CAZJYM010000144.1:0-2818 GCA_964550245.1 uncultured Blautia sp.
ATAAGCATCAGCATGTAATGATACGGCCAGGACGAAAAGTAAATGTGCAGCAGAATTCATAGCCAGGAAGCGGAAATCAGATCCACCACTCCGGCGTCAGCTCTCCCAGGGTGACCACCCTGTCCTGCTCATAATCCATCATGATCTGGATCTCTCCATACCTTTCCGGCATGAGCTGCACCATCAGCTCCCGGCAGGCTCCGCAGGGTGCCCCGTTCTTTCCATTTCCCATAACCACCAGGACCTTCTCGATCTCCTGCTCTCCATGGGTGAGCATGTTAAAGACAGCGTTTCTCTCGGCGCAGATTCCTAAGGAACAGCAGGTATCCACACATACCCCGGTATAGATCTTTCCCGATGAGGACATGACGGCGGCGGCCACACCCCCGGCCTCCACGTAATTCGAGATCTTCCGGTCGTTGTGCACGGATCCTGCTTCCTCGTTCATCCGGGTCCATTTCCACTGATCCCGGGTGAGGCCGCTTACAATGCCCTTTCTCTTTTCATGCATCAGGGGAACGTCCACATCCGGGGAAGTCCACAGATGCCGGAAGCCCACCTTTTCCTGAACCCGTCCGGACCGGTCGTTTCCCTCATAACGGCCGCACAGGACCCTGTTCATGCCCGCATCCTCGAAGGCATGACGAAGCATCTCCCTTACGGCTTCCGTCATCAGTCCCCGGCCCCAGAAGGGTTTCCCCAGCCAGTAGCCCAGTTCACATTCATCGGTGCGGTCTGTCATGTCGGAGTCATGGCGCAGGGCAATGGCGCCGAGAGCCTTATCATCCGGTTTCAGACACAGGGCAAAGGTCTCTTTTTGGCTCAGCACGGTTCGAATCGTTTCCAGGCTCTCCTCCAGGCTTTTGTGGGCAGGCCAGCCGGCGATGGGTCCCACGGCGGGATCGCTGGCATACTCATAAAGGCTTTGCGCATCGCTTTCCCTCCAGGGACGCAGAATCATCCTCTTCGTCTCTAAGAACATTTCCCTTTCCTCCGTTTCTGACCGGTACTGCCCTTCAGGGTGATGGTGCGGGGTTTCTGGGTAAAGGGCCGGGCTTCTTCCGCATCAAAGCGCATCCCAACCTCCCGGGAAGTGGACCGAATGCTGCCCTCGTCCAGATCAAAGTCGGAAAAGAGCATTCCCAGTCTTCGCGGCACTGGCGTCAGATATTCATAAGACCTGCCTCCGGTGAAGCTGCAGGGAAGTTCGCAGGCCCGGGTGATCATTCGTTTGGGGTGCAGTTTGTGCTTCTGGCAGGAATTGTGGATCTCCCACCAGATCACCGCACCCAGGAAGGAAGCGAAAAGCAGGTTTCTGCCTTCCGTTTCCCAGGAAAGACCGTATCCCTGATACTGAAGGGATGTCCTGTACATCCGGATCCCTTTCCGGCAGGCTTTTTGCAGGATGTAGACATTTCTGGTATCTTTGGCGCTTAAGGAAAGAGAACTGGCCAGAACCACACAGCCTCTGGCGTCGTGGACCTTCCGGAATGTGGAGGGATTGATCCACAGCTTTCCGGAATGGTTCAGGGCAACCAGATCCCTGTACCGGAGGGGAATTTTCACCTTTGTGCCCTCTTCCAGGGCTTCATTCCAGTCCTCGATTTTCCCCTGGAGATCCTGCACGAATTTCTCTCTTGCCTGATGGCCTGTCTGCATGTTGTAGATGAGCACCGTGTCAGCCTTCAGATCCAGAGTGTCCAGAAACTTTCTGTCTTTACAGGCCACGCCGAAGTCATATCCGCTGTCCATGAGAAGCGACAGATCATTCGCAACAGTCTACCCATATTGTTGGGTCATCTCCCGAAAGCCGGGGGTGTTTTCACCCAGGCGGATCACAAAGTCCATCCCGGCTTCCTGAAGCTTTGTAAGTACGTCCTCCCGGCAGCAGTCACTGTTCGAGAGAACCCCCAGGACATTCAGCCCAAACTTTCCCAGAGATTCCAGAACCTCCTTAAAAGTACTGCCGTCTTTTCCGACGGTAAAGTAGGAAAGGGGCAGGCCCTTTAACTCCCCGCTGCCGCAGATCACCCAGATGCAGAAAACCTCCGGGACCCTGTTCATGTCAGAAAGGCAAAGATAAACATCCCTTATGCCCTGCTGCAGGCAGGCGTTAAACCAGAAACGGCGAAAGGCCTCATTCTTCTCCTCATCCATTCCGCTTCGGAAAAGTTCCCGATACCAGTCATCCTTACGGGGCATGATGGAAAACAGCATCTGATCTGCCATCCGGGAAAAGGGTTCCTTACAGTTAAAGCCGGAAAGGAGGGCATACATTTCATAATCCATAAGCCCGTTGGCGCTCTCCGCTCCGTAAGTCTTTGCCAGAGCCTGGTAAAGACCTGTCTTAATGCCGATTCCCAGAGTCAGGGCATACAGCCCGATCCCCAGACGGGGCAGATGAGTCATGGGAGGCATGTCCGGGTACTGTTCCTTCCACTCCTGGGGGAAGTAGCGGAAGTAATGTTCCGTGGGATACATGATCCCCTCCCCGCAGACCCGGCCTACCATGAGACGTTTGTTTCCAAAACCGCTGGTCACCATGACCCGGCCGTTGCTGTAGGCATGGGCTTCGTTGGGGATCCTGACGGGATAATCCCTGTAATACATGGCTGTTCTCTCCTTTACAGTTCCGGTATTTCCTCACCATTCATGAAGGAATCGATGAGATGAGATCATCCATCCTGCGGATATCTCTATTATAAGAATCCAGCACCTCCAGCATGATCCCGATCAACTTACTTTGATATTCACGGAGCACACTGTTCAGATCCTCGAGAAACTGCTGCCTCGTGGGATGGAGGTTATGCACCCGTTC
>CAZJYM010000144.1:2918-6374 GCA_964550245.1 uncultured Blautia sp.
TTTCCGCGACGTCCCGGATCTCTTCCTTTTCCTTATCCGGGAAGAAGCTGTTCTCGATCCGTCTGCGCCGCAGCAGGTAAGCCAGCCACCCGGCCCTTCCCTGATTTTCTCCCGGCGGATCCTCGTCCTGCAGGCTCTCCTCATTCACAACCACGACCTTCAGTCTGCTCTCATCCAGAATGATGTAGAGAGTCTCCCAGTACGGTGCCGTTTTCTCCATGGCTACCCGGACACACCTGCAGGACTGCAGCCAGGTGCTCAAATAGAAAAGATCCCGGGATGTGGTGCCGAATGAGCGAAGCATCCGGCTCCTTCCCTTTAGGGTGCAGACTTCCACATGATCTTCAAAAAGCATTAGACCGCCGTAGACTTTGCTTTCATTACTCATAATGTCACTTCCCTGCCTGAAGAATGCCCAGTTTCCTTATAAAGAGCTCATCCCGGGGGGATTCTTCCAGCGGGTCCTGCTCGATCTCCTGGAAATGCTTCAGGATGTCCCGGGGAGAAGTCTCCAGAAGCCAGCTTTTCAGCTGCCGTTCCAGCTGCAGCTGTTCCCTGGTGTCATGCCTGGCGTCACCGTTTAACATGCCCAGGGTGTTTATCTGATAATTAATCATGGTGAGGAAGCTCTCCTGCATGCACCGGGAGAGGAACCGCACAAAGATCTCCCCGTCCAGGGTGTTCTCATCCCACTTGCCGGGCTTATTAAAGCTCCCGGCAGCCCGTTCCCGAATCTTGTACTTCTCCATGGCTCTCTCCTTATCCTTTTCCCTGTCTGAGGCCAGGACCAGGAAGCCGTAGAGCACGTTCTCCCGATCGTATCCGTCGTAGTTTATCGAAATGTTCGCTATATAGCCGTCCCTGTAACGAATGGTCATGTAACTGTCGGCAAATCTCTGGTCCTGCGCATCCAGGGGTTCTCCGTTTTGAAGCCTTGTACGGACTTCACTGAACCGTTCCCTGAACTTCCCGTCCTCCAGGGTATTTCGAAAGACACTGTAGTAGAGGTGAACGTGTACCCGGCTTTCCTTCAAGCCCAGCGTTTCCGTCATCCCGGAGTAATCCGGATCAGCAAACAGGATCTTCGTTGATCTCATCAGGCGGTCCCGGTTCTTTTTGATCAGAGCGCTGACCCGGTCAGCTTCACGGGGAACCTCCAGGACAAAGGGGATTCCCTTCCGGGTCAGGGAAAGCATTGTATCCTCTGCAGATGGTCCGCTCTCCGCCACCACTTCCACCTTTGGATACTTTGCAGCCTCTTCCGGAAATGTGTCTGCGGGGACTTTTCCACAGAAAACCGGCTGCCTGGAGGTCAGGGAATAGATCTCCAGGCCCCTGTAAAGATGCTGATTGGTTTCCATGGCTTTCAGATCAAGGGCCAGCAGATCAGCGTCTCCCAGTGTTTTCATCCGCTGACTGAAAAAAGACTCCCGGATCTCCGTACTTTTGCCAAGCTCTTCCAGGATGCTCCCGCACATCTCTTCCGTCAGGGGTGAACCGGCCCAGGGCAGACGTCCCTCATGACAGAGAAACCAGTCATGGATGCCGGACCAGTCTTCCTCTCCCGTGACAAAATAATACCAGGCCAGAGTCAGGATCTGCCGGGCTGTCGTCTGATCCTCGCCAAATGCGGACAGGACTTCACCGGTAATGCCGGACTTATCGGAAACGATGCACACAATGTCCATCAGCTGTGACTTTAACCGGGATCCCTTTTTGTACCGGGTTTCCACCATCTCCGTCTCTCCACTGGGGATTTTTCCCAGCAGTACCTTGGAGACGGTGACATTGTACCTTTTCTCCGGATCATACCGGGTTTGCCGCTCGAAGACGTAGATATCTCCGTTTTTTTGTCTTTCTTTCACAATTCCGGTCTTAATGCGGCCTGAAGCTTTTTCGGGCATGCGAGAACCTCCTCTCTTTTTCATATGCTCTTAAATCTGCCGCTGCACATCCCGGATCATTTCTTTATAAGCCTCCAGGATTTTGTCCGCAGCTTCCTGCGCCGTATCCGGCATTCCGCATCTGGTCCAGTACATGAACACATTGAAGATCAGCCCGTAGTTCATGGCTTCCACCAAATCCGGGCATTCCGCAGAATACCTCAGGCGTTCATTGAGCCTTTCCAGCAGCAGGTGTTCCAGGCCGGCTCTGACGATCAGGTCCAGACTCCTTTTGTTGTCCAGAAAGTACTGGAAGCCGAAGGCCCAGTTCTGCTTTAGGGAACTGGTCTGATAAAGGGCAAAGGAGTCCAGGAACTCATTGACAATGTCCAGGATGATCTCCTCTTTGGTGTGGTAGTTGCGGTAGAGGGCTGAACGGGAAACACCGGAGCGGTTTACGATGTCCGTCATGGTGATTTCCCCGTAAGATTTCTTTTCCATGAGCTGGTACAGGGCACCCTGGATGGCCTCCCGGGTGACTCTTCTGGATTCCCGGTTGTTTTCCCTCAGTGTCTCCGCCTGCTTTTCCGTCAGACGCATGGAACACTTTCCCCCCTTCTGTCCAGTCCGACTCCCGGGATCTTGAAAGTCCGGGACCGGTCTGCTACAATCCGGATCAAACAGATGTACTTTCCTTATTGTAGAGCAGATGTGAGAAAAAGTGAAGAGGAAAAAGCCATGAAAAAAGCCGGGGTTACAAAAATCGACGAGACCACTTACCGCTTTACGGAAGCGGCCTTTGGTACGGATGTGTACATGTATCTGCTGATGGGAGAAGAGCGGGCCCTGCTGATCGATACGGGGTACGGATTTACCGATGTGCCGGGAGCCATCAGAAAAATCACCGGTCTTCCCCTGACCGTGGTCAACACCCACGGCCACATGGACCACATCCACGGAAACCATCTCTATCCCTTTGTGTACCTGTCAAAAGAGGATGAGGAATGCTTCAGGCGGCATACAGATCCCGGGTATCTTCTGAGTCTCCTCTCCGACGTGCTGCGGGAAAACCACCTCCCGGTCTTTCTGATGAAGATGCCGGGGCTGCACCAGTACGCCATACGGGTTGCCACGGCTTATCCTTCCGTCCATAAGCCTCTCCCGGAGGAAGGATACTTTGAACTGGGAGAAAGAAAAGTCACCATCATCCCCACACCGGGACACACCAGGGGTTCCATCTCCCTGCTGGATGAAAGGAACGGCTGGCTCTTTTCCGGGGATACCACCTGCAACGACGGGGTGCTGCTCCATTTCCCGGAGAGCACGGATGTGGCCGCCTTTCGGGAAAGCATTGTCACACTTCGAAACCTGGCCCGCCAGGGCAGGATCTCAAAGCTGTTTCCGGCTCACCAGAAAACCCCCATCGAACCCCAAAGGCTTAACACCTATATTCAAGCCTGTGACCTGATCCTGGGCGGTACGGAAAAGGCGGAAAACGGAAGACTGACCTTTAAGGGGCTTACCATCCGTTTTAAATAAAAAACCGGGAGGCAGACGAAATGATCATCCTGAT
>CAZJYM010000144.1:6474-7834 GCA_964550245.1 uncultured Blautia sp.
GTGATCTGCGCCCACGGCTTTGGCCAGAATAAGCTGCAGATGGCTCCCCATGCAGCGCTTTACAGGGAGCTGGGCTTTTCTACCATCCTCTACGACCAGCGCTGCTGGGGAGAAAGTAAGGCCCCTTACTGCTCTTTCGGCTGGTACGAGGCGGATGACCTGGTGAAAGTAGTAAAAGCAGTCAGGGACAGGTACGGGAAAGATACAAAGGTGGTGGTCACCGGAGTGTCCATGGGAGCGGTTACCGTGATGAACGCCATTTCCCGCACGGATCTCATCGATGCTGCCGTAGATGACTGCGGCTTTGCCAGAATTAAGGAGGGATGCCGCTTTCTCTACAAAAACTTTATCCCCCTGCCCAATCCCTTCTTACTCCCGGTACTCTTCCATGATGCCCATGCTCTGGGGATCCCCATGGAAAAGAATAACCCCGTTGACTCCGTGGCCCGTTCGGATACGCCCCTTCTTGTCATCCACGGAGATGCAGACAGGGCTGTAAATGTGCAGGATGCGTATGAAATCAGCAAAGTGGCAAAAAATCCCCATTCCCGCCTGGTGATCTTTCCGGGAAAGGACCACGGGTACTGTCTCAGTGACAGAGTACGCTACAGGGAGGCTGTAGAGGATTTTTTGAAAGTATTGGAGGACAAACCATGAAAAACAGTGAAGTCGTTGAAAAAATCCTGGAATATCATCCTCAGATCCCGGATTATCAGGGCTGTGACGGATGGAAAGCCGGGGATCCGGACAGGGAATGCACCGGTGTGGCCGTAGCTTTGGTACCCACGGCGGATGTGATCAGACGCACCGCCGGAATGGGTTATAACCTGCTTATTGTCCATGAACCCATCTACTACCAGACTCCGGACTTCTCAGAGTGGAAAGGCTGTTTTTCCAATTCCGTTCAGGCAAAAAAGGAAAAACTGATCCGGGATAACGGCATCTCCGTATGGAGAGATCATGACCATATGCACGCCCATCAGCCGGATGCCATCTTTTCCGGAGTGATCAGATCCCTGGGATGGGAAAAATACTACTGTCCGGAGATGGCCGGAGACTCTGCCTTTTTCCTACCCTTCAAGCTTCCCAGGACCACTGTGGGTGAACTGGGACGGTTTCTCCGGAGGAAAATCGGCATGAACGGGGTCCGCATCATCGGCCGGGCGGAGGATCAAATCGAACGGATAGCCTTTGCGGCTCACCTGTACCCCGGGGCCTTTATGGCGGAAGAGGTGGACCAGGACGGATACTACCGGGACTACGCCATGTACATCATGGAACAGATGGAAAAGCATGACATCCAGGGGATTATTCCCGGAGAGATCATCGAGTGGACCCTCCTCTCTTACATCCGGGATGC
>CAZJYM010000145.1:0-3086 GCA_964550245.1 uncultured Blautia sp.
TTTAAGATCCTTTTTCTCTCCTTCTTATCATAGGGAAGAAAAGCCTCAAAGGCAAACCTTCGGGTGGGAAGACCGGAAAGAGTCAGAGCCGTGATACAGGCGGCAGGTCCCGGAAGGGAAGTAACCTCGATTCCGGCCTCTACGCATTGAGCGACCAGATCCTCCCCCGGATCCGAGATGCCGGGGGTTCCCGCATCGGTGATCAGGGCCACATCTTTGCCGGAGAGCATCTCCTCCAGGAGGATCTTACCCTTTTCTCTCTTGTTGTGTTCATGGTAGCTGGTCAGGGGCGTCTCAATGCCGAAGTGGTTGAGCAGCTTCACACTGTTTCGGGTATCCTCCGCTGCGATGAGATCCACTTCTTTTAAAACCCGAAGGACCCGTAGCGTGATATCCTCCAGATTTCCGATGGGTGTGGCGCAAAGATAGAGTTTTCCAGTCATTTCCTGCCGTAGGCCTCCAAAATATCCCGGCTGTAGACACCGGGGCTTTCATAGACAATCAGGGGCTTTTCCACCCGGATCCGGGAGTTTCCCCCCTTCAGGCACTCCAGGAGCACCATGTTCGGCTCCCGGTCCAGGGTGGGGTAGACCAGCTGCATCCTTTTGGGCTCCAGATGGTATTTTACCAGCACGTTCATGATCTCCGCCAGGCGGAAGGGCCGGTGAACCATGTAGAACCTGCCTCTGTCTTTTAAAACAGAAGCGGCCGCTTTGACCACCTCCTCCAGGGTAACACAGATCTCATGTCTGGCAATACTCCTGGAAGGGGAAGGACCGGCATACCCGTGGGAAGCGATCATGTAGGGGGGATTGCAGGTTACCACATGAAAAGAAGCCGCCCCAAAAATGTCGGCAGCCTCTTTCATATCTCCCTCTACCATGTCAATATCGGATTCCAGGTGATTGTACCGGACGGATCTTGCGGCCATCCGTGCACAGTCCCCCTGGATCTCCAGCCCTGTAAAGTGCTCTCCTTCCGTCTTAGCCCGGAGAAGCAAAGGAATCACCCCGGTTCCCGTGCCCAGATCCAGCACCCTCTCTCCCTTTTTTACTCTCGTAAAGTGGGAGAGAAGCACCGCATCCATGCCGAAGCAGAACTTATCCGGATCCTGAATGATAAAATATCCGTTTTGCAGATCATCCAGCCTTTCATGGGGCCTGATCAGATCACTTCTCATTGACTCTGGATTTTCCTCCCTTGTCCTCCAGATTCTTCAGCTCCTTCATCTCCTGCTCGGAGACCTTCACCTTCTTCTTTCTGGGCCGGAACTTTAACTCACTTACCGGATACTCCTGAATCTCCTTCTCGTCGTTGATCTCCACGATCACCTTCACTCTCTGGCGCAGCACATTTACGTTCTGGACCGTGGCATTCTGTCCGTCCGGAAGGGTTACCGTATCTCCGATCCCCGGAAGACGCTTGTTCAATTCTTCATAGGTCTCCTGCTCATTCTTGAGACAGCACATGAGTCTGCCGCAGACGCCGGAGATCTTGGCCTGGTTCAGGGAAAGATTCTGTTCCTTGGCCATCTTGATGGAGACCGGGGCAAACTCGGAAAGATAACTGTGACAGCACAGACACCTGCCGCAGATGCCGATGCCTCCCAAAATCTTGGTCTCATCCCGCACCCCGATCTGGCGCAGTTCAATCCTGGTCTTAAAGACGGAAGCCAGATCCTTGACCAGCTGACGAAAATCAATTCTTCCATCCGCCGTAAAGTAAAACAGCACCTTGTTGTTGTCAAAGGTATATTCGGCCTGAATCAGCTTCATGTCCAGGTTGTGCTCCCGGATCTTCTTCTGGCAGATTTTGAAGGCTTCCCTCTCCTTTTCCCGGTTCTGCTGCTCCTTCATGTCGTCTTCCGGGGTAGCCACCCGCAGAACCTCCTTCAGAGGATGAACCACCTCCGTGTCCGGTACCTCCTTGGGACCGGACACCACTCTTCCGTACTCCACCCCTCTGGCCGTCTCCACGATCACATGGTCGCTGCTCTTGATTTCATAGTCCTTGGGGTCAAAATAGTAGATTTTCCCCACATTTCGAAAGCGTATCCCTACAACCCTCGTCATTCTTATTTCTCCCTGATGGTCAGGAACAGAAGCTCCAGCGCCAGTTCAAAGTTCACGTTGGCCCGCAGCCGCACCTTGGTGCTGGCTATGGCCTCCAGGATCTTTTCAATGTTCTCATAGGACCGCTCGCTGGCCTGTTCCCGGATATAGTTGATCTCCTGCTTGAAAACAAGATTGTCGATTTCTCTGGTAGCTTTAAACATCAGTACATCCCGGAACCAGAACTGAAAGATGTCCAGGTAGTCGTTGATGTTCTGTTTCTCTGCGGAGAGGTTCTTGATCTCCTCCGCCAGGTCGTACACCTCCATCTTGTCGGAGTACTTCAAAAGCTTCAGGGCATTCTGGGTAAGCCTGGAAAATTCCTCTGAAGTGGCCGCCTCCACCGCCCTTCCAATGTTTCCCTGGGCAAAGGAGGCATCAATGTCCGCCTGATAATCCGGAATGTGAAGATGTTCCATCAGGTACTTCTTCACAAGCACGTCATCCACCACCTTCAGGTCCAGGCGTACACACCGGGAAAGGATGGTGGGAAGCAGAGCCCCCGCATTGGAGGTGAGAAGCATGATCACTGCGTACTCCGGGGGCTCCTCAATGGTCTTGAGCAATGCATTCTGGGCCTCCGTGGTCATCAGATCCGCTTCCGGTATGATGTAAATCTTGTGGGGACTGAAATAGGGACGGATTCCCACATCCCCCACTACCTGGCTTCTGATCTCATCGATGGTGATCACCCCGGGCCTGGCATGGCTTACCATGATAATGTCCGGATGGTTCTTTCCCAGGGCTTTCTTACAGGATTCACATTTCTGACAGGGCTCCGTGCCCCCTGCTTCACACTGCAGCGTGATGGCAAAGGTGGTGGCCAGAAGTTTTTTGCCTGATCCTGGCTCCCCTGTAAACACATAGGAATGGGATACCTTCCCCGACCGCATGGCATTCTTTAAATGCCGTATAATCTCTTCATGTCCGATAATGTTGTTAAAGCCCAGCATTCCGGGACCACCCCCTTTTCTT
>CAZJYM010000145.1:3186-7747 GCA_964550245.1 uncultured Blautia sp.
TTTTTTTCTTCAGGAGCTTCCCCGGCTCACGGATCTTATATAGGAAGAGATTTCCTCCACACAGTCCTCCAGCACCCGGTTTTCAAAGCGCTTCCAGATGCCGGCGGAAAGGATGTTTTCCTCGGAGAAGTCCGATTCATCCGCCAGAAATCTTCTGCACATCTCCGCATAGCGCTGATTTTGCGGCTCCTTTTCCCGGTTTAAGGCCCTGGTAAGCCTCTCCCCTGTTTCTACCTGGATGTAGAGGGGAATTACCGCATCCGATCCAAAGTACTTCTTCATCTTTCCAAAGGACTCCAGTGTGCCGATGGCCAGGTAGTTTCCTTCTGAGAGCCGGATCTGTCCGTCGTCTGCCGTAAAGTAGGTCCAGACTCCGTGTACGGTCTGATAAGATCTGGATTCGATCAGCTTCCCGTTCCTTCTGAATTCCCGAAGAACTCCCTCATCCACAAAGTAGTACTCTTTTCCCGGCTCCTCCATGTCCCGGATGGGACGGGTGGTATAGGGGATGATCTTTTTCAGGTTCAGATCCTGATTCTCAAGCAGTAAGGAGGCGATGTGATCCTTCCCCACTGCGCTCTTTCCCATGATGTAAAATATTTTTCCCATGTTTTTCCATCCTAGTCAAAATGCCCTGCATTCGCGGGGCATTCTTATTGCGGGAATTCTCCCGCTGTGTACTTATTGTAGCATCCGGATCCCGGCCTTGTCAACCTTCCCGCCGGATGGGCCAGGCAGTACAGCAAACATGGTGCAGGGCCACCCACAAAACAGGATTATTGTCTGAAAATTCTACATATGTGCTTCATAGATAGGCGTATATGTTGGATTTTTATTTTTCCGGATCTGTCAATGCACATGAAAACGGGGGTATTTTGACAGTACGCACATGTATTGATTACCGATAAGTGTATCTCAATCCCTGATTTAATGCAGGATTAAGACATTAAATATGGCATCTTTAAGAGGCTGTGGCTGCTCCAAACTGTCGATCAGGAAATTTTTGTAAATTTTGCGCAAACCCACCAAATGTGACGCAAAGTTCGCCACATGTGTAGAAGACATTTCCGCCCGGATCTGATATGCTATTGTCAAACAGAAGAAAGGAGAAGGGGCGGTTTCCGCCCGCACGCGCGTAAGAACATGCAGACCGCACCACCGGTCCTGCTGCCGGGCCGGAGTGCCAACTGACTACGAAAGAAAGGAGGATCATCAAAATAACTCACCGTGGAAGAGCTTCCACGGGGTAATAATCCCCAGACTCCAAACAGAGTGTGGGGCATCAGAAGAAAGGAAGGTAATTTTATATGACTAAGACTGTCATGACCAGGGAGCAGTTTATGAACGACTGCGCGATGACGATGGACCGGCTGAATCGGGATTTTGCTGAGAAGGAGCGGCTTCTTCACATTGAGGAGAACAACCGGAAGTCTCTCCTGAGGAAGATGGAGACTCTGATCCGGAAGCGCAATGACCACCGCTTCAGCGACGCAGGCGCCCAGCTTGCGAAGTTCATTCCCGGTGTGGAGACCCTGTCGGCCGGGGAGCAGGAGGCGCTGTACAGGGCGCTTCTCTCCCTGGAGGGAGCCTCGGAAATCGTGAGCCGGATTACCCCTGTGAAGGAAGAATAGGAATCCGTTAAGGAGAAAGGTCAACTCTATGAAGTGTATGTTCTTTGAAGTCTCCATCGTAAAGAGGAGCATGGGGCAGTCCGCGGTAGACGCGGCTGCCTATCAGAGCAGGAGCAGCATTTTCTGCGAGTACGACCAGAGGATTAAGAACCATACCCGGAAAGGGGGCCTCCTCCATGAGGAGGTCCTGCTTCCGGTCAATGCTCCCCGGGAGTATGCCAACCGGGACATCCTCTGGAATTCGGCGGAAAGTGTTGAGAAGCAGTGGAACTCTCAGCTTGCACGCAGGCTGATCTTTGACATCCCCAGGGAAATCCCTCCCGAGATGTGTCCCGGCATGATTCGGGAGTACTGTGAGGAGTATTTTGTCTCCCGGGGCATGTGCTGTGATTTTGCCATCCACGATCCCGAACCCGCCGGTCATCACCGCCACTGTCATGTATTGCTGACTCTCAGAGCCATTGATGAGAATGGAAACTGGCTTCCCAAGCGCCATAAAGTCCAGATCCCGGATGAATACGGGCAGCTGAAGGAATACTATACATACGTGGTGGACTGGAATGACCGGAACAACTGCGAGGTATGGCGGCACGGGTGGGAAACTGTGGCCAACCATTATCTCGAGATGGCCGGAAGTTCTCTCCGTCTGGATATGCGCTCCTATGAGAGACAGGGCCTGGACATTCTCCCCCAGCTGGATATGGGGAATGCCATCCGTCTGGAGAGAAAGGG
Organism: uncultured Blautia sp.; assembly: GCA_964550245.1. Lineage (GTDB taxonomy): Bacteria > Bacillota > Clostridia > Lachnospirales > Lachnospiraceae > Blautia_A. The sequence goes on from CAZJYM010000145.1 coordinate 5,550, forward strand.
AATCCAGACGAGAGTGGGAAACATGAACCGGGAGATCATCGCTTTCAATGAGCAGATGGAAAAAACCAACAGCCGGATTCTGGAATTATCGGAACAGATGCGGGATCTGACCGAAAAGAAGAATCAGATCATCGAAAAGACGGGGGAAAACCTCTCCCTCTCTGTTGAAAGAGAACAGGAAGTGCTGGAGGAGATGAAGGAGACAAAAGAGAGAATGGAAGATCTCTCGGAGATCCGTCAGGCAGCCTCTGTTTTCCGGATTCACCGGCAGGTGTACGACACCTTCTCCGGTATCCGCTTTACACCCTCCAGGGCTGCCTATTATTCCAGGCACAGGATGGAGATTGAGGCCTGCAACCGGGCCCTTCTCACCCTGAAAAAACTGGATGCGGGGGAAAATACCGACGGAAAAGCCATCCAGAAGGAGTATGACTCCCTCCATGCCCATCTTGAACAGCTCTCTACAGAGCTTTCCGATCTCCGGGAGACAATGCCCCTTATGAGAGCACTCCTCTCCCAGGAGCGGGAGAGGGGAAGGGATAGGACCTCCCTCCGGGAACAGCTGCAGCTGCCCCCGGTACAGAAACCCAGGGAGAAAACCCCGGAGAGGAAGCTGGAGATGGAACTGTAAAACTTTCACTGCCACTGACATTAACGATTTTTCGTTTCTCCTTTCAATCCCCGTGAGGCTTCGCCTCACGGGGATTTGATCAGGAAAGGACACTGATCAAAAGCTGTCCGGTAAGGCCCTGCACCTCCAGTCCCTGATCCCGGCATTTTCGCAGGTTTTCCACCATCTCTTCCGTAATCTCCTCCCCCGGTGCCAGAAGGGGAATCCCGGGAGGATAGAGGAAAACGTAATCCGCTGAGATCTCTCCTGCGCTTTCCTGCAGGGGAACAGATCTTCGGGGGGCATCCAATGCCTGGGAAATGGACATGCGGGCAACTGGCCTCTCATCCAGGAGGATGGTCTCTTTATCAAGCTTTCCGGGGTTTTTTTCTTTATCCAGCTCCTCCACCGCCTGGCATAGCCTTAAAAACCCTTTCTTCGTATCCCCCACGGAGGTCAAAGCCAGTACATAGGAGGGAGCTGCCATCTCCATCTGCAGGTGATACCGGGAGAGCAGTATTTCATAAAGCTGTTTTCCCGTAAGGGAGGTGTTTTCTACGCAAAGCACCAGTTTGGACCGGTCACAGTCAAAGATCCCCAGATCCGGATTCGGCTGTGGAGCGTAAAGCCGGATGTTTTCACACCGGGAAAGCCTGGATCTGGCTTCTTCCAGGTTTTCTGCAAAGGCTTCAAAGAGTTCCTCTCCCCGGTCATGAAGAAGATCCATACAGGCATCCATCCCCGCCATCAGGATGTAAGAGGGGCTGCTGCTCTGATAGATCCCCAGAAATCTGCGGATCAGATCCGGATCCACCCGGTCGCTGCACCGGTGGAGAACCCCGGTCTGTGTAAGAGAGGGCAGGGTTTTGTGAAGGCTCTGGATTACCAGATCCGCACCCAGATCCGCTGCAGAGATTGGGAAATAAGAAGAAAAATGGAAATGAGCTCCATGGGCCTCATCCACAATCAGGGGAATCTGAAAGCGGTGAGCAATCTCTGCGATCTTTCCCACATCGGAGACAACACCCTCATAGGTGGGAGAGGTGATAAGCACAGCCCCCACATCCGGATGTTCCTGCAGGGCTTTTTCCACATCCGAGGGAACAATTCCCCCGGAGATACCGGGAGTAGAATCCATGGGAGGATAGAGGTAAACCGGGTTTAAATCCCTTAAGTACACCCCGTGATAAGCGGATTTGTGGCAGTTTCGGGCCATCAGTATCTTTCCTCCCTTTTTCACGGAGGCACTGATGGCGGTTAAAAGAGCGGCGGTACTGCCGTTTACACTGTAGTAACTCTCCCTTGTCCCGTACATCCGGGATAAAAACTCCTGGGCTTCCTTTAAGATCCCCTCCGGGTGATGCAGGTTGTCAAACCCGTCGATCTCCGTAATGTCCATCCCTACAGGGAAAGCAGGGGGAAGAAGAGCGGGATTTCTCTTATGTCCCGGCATGTGAAAGGGATAGATGTCTTCTTTTGAATAGCTCTCCAGGCTCTGATACAGTCTCTCCATTTCCAGGTACTCTCCCCTCTCTCTTTTTTTTCAGCTTATCATAAGACCATAGGGGCAGTCAACGATGAAAAGAAA
>CAZJYM010000146.1:0-5052 GCA_964550245.1 uncultured Blautia sp.
CAAGTATACAAGATTTTACATGGACTGTACAGGATAAACCATTCCGCTTTTGAAAAATCTTACTATAATGCTAAGATGTTTCGTCCGGACACCCGTCCGGCGGAGAAATTTTCAAGAGGAGGAATTACAGGAATGACCAGAACAATGACCAAAGGCAGTCCGATTCGACTGATTCTGCTTTTTTCACTGCCTTTGATCGTCGGCAATATCTTTCAACAGTTCTACAGCATGGCGGATACCCTGATCGTGGGCAGGACCATTGGCGTCAATGCCCTGGCGGCGGTGGGATCCACGGGAAGTCTTACTTTCTTTATTCTGGGCTTTATCATGGGCTTTACTTCAGGACTCTCCATCATTCCGGCCCAGCGGTTTGGAGCCGCAGATGAGGAGGGGGTTAAGAAAAGCTTTGCAACAGGCATCGTCTTAAGCCTGGGACTGGCTTTGACCATGACAGTTGTATCTACTGCTCTGGCAGTACCGGCTCTGCATGTACTCCAGACACCGGAGGAGATCTTAAAGGATGCCAGCGCCTACCTGGTAGTGGTATTTTTAGGGATCCCGGCTCAGGTGCTCTTTAACTTTACCTCCAACATGATGCGGGCCCTGGGGGACAGCAAAACACCCCTCTTTTTCCTGATCCTGGCCTGCGGACTGAACATCGTGATGGACTATACCTTTATCCTGGTCCTGGGCATGGGGGTTGCCGGAGCGGGATGGGCCACGGTGATTGCCCAGCTCTTATCCGGCGTGTGCTGCTGCATTTATATATGGAAGAAACTCCCCGCTCTGCGCCTGGAGAAGAGGCATTTTCACCTGAAGCGGGAGGATATCACCGCCCAGTTAAAGACCGCCTTTCCCATGGCCTTCCAGATGTCCATCATCGCCATCGGTTCCCTGATGGTACAGTTTGCCCTCAACGGTCTGGGGGCGGTGGCCGTGGCGGCCAACACGGCGGCCTCCAAGATCGACAGCATCGCCACCATGCCCATCAATTCCCTGGGGGCCGCCATGGCCACCTATGCCGCCCAGAACTACGGGGCGGGAAGACTGGACCGGGTGAGAAAGGGCGTGTTCCAGTGTGCTGTAGTAACTGTGAGTATCAGTCTTTTTATGACCGCCATGAATTTCCTGGCCGGTGGAAAGCTCCTGACCCTGTTTGTGGACAGCTCTGAGACGGAGGTTTTGCGCCTGGCGGGTATCTTTTTGAAGGTAAACGGATCCTTCTACTGGATCCTGTCTCTGCTGTTCCTTTTCCGCTTTACCATTCAGGGCCTGGGCAACGGCACCATCCCGGTGATTGCGGGAATCGCAGAGCTGGTGGCCCGGGGCAGCGGATCCGTACTGCTGGTTGGCCGCTTCGGCTTTCTGGGCGTGTGCCTCTCCAATGTGCTGGCCTGGATCATGGCCGGAGTGCTGCTTACCTTCGCCTACTTCTGGTACATGAGGAAACTCTCCGGAGGGTACGGACACAGCTTTAAAAACACCCTGCACCGGGGAGTGGGAAGGCTGATCCACCGGGGAGGAATGGCCTGTTAGAAAAAAAGGTTGCAAATGTGATAAAGACAGGATAAGATAAAGACGTCGGCAAATCTTTGACATCTTTAGCAATCCCGCCGGCATGTTCATGCCGGCGGGATTGTGTTTGGGTGAAGTTTTAGGTGAAGTTTTTGGGGAGAGAAAGAATGGACGTCTATTACCTGGCTTTGTATTTCTACGTGTATGGTTTCCTGGGCTGGTGTGCGGAGGTGGGCTTTGCGGCCGTGACCTCCCGCCGCTTTGTAAACAGGGGTTTCTTAAACGGTCCCATCTGTCCCATCTACGGGGTGGGGATTTCCATTGTGCTGGCTTTCTTAACCCCCTTAAAGTCCAACATTGTCCTGCTCTATCTCTTTTCCGTGGTTCTGGCCACTTTGCTGGAGGGAGTGACCGGCTGGGCCATGTACAAGATCTTCCACCAGAGGTGGTGGGATTACTCTGACATGCCCCTGCACATCGGTCCCTATGTGTGCCTGCCCTTCTCCCTTCTCTGGGGAGTCTTATGTGTGCTCATCGTGGATGTGATCCACCCGGTAATCCAGAAAGGGCTGGAGATGCTGCCCCATACCCTGACGGTGGTGGTGCTGGTGATCCTTACCATCATCCTCATTGCGGACATCTGTGTCACCTCCGCAGCCATCTTCAAGTTCAACAGACATCTGGAGAGCATGGAGAAGATTGCGGCGGAGTTAAAGGAGATCTCCAATCAGATCGGGGAGGACATCTATGAGGCGACCATGACCGCCGTGGAAAAGGGAGAGAGCCTGGAGGAGAACCTGGCTGCCAGGAAGCAGGCTTCCAGGGAAAATGCTCAGGAAGTCCACGACCGGATCATGTTTCTTTCAGAGCGGTACACGGAACTGAAAAACCAGAACCGAAGGGTGATGGACCGTCTGATGATGTCATTTCCAAAGATGGAGTCCCAGTCCTACAATGAGCAGCTGGAGGAGCTGCGCAGACAGCTGAAGAAGAGACGGGGCCTTTAAAAGTCCTCATCTTCCTCCAGAACCAGGATCTCCAGGAAGTCAAAGGGAATGTGCTCGATAAAGCTGTCCTGGCCGAAGCGGGTTCTGGAATGAACCTGAAACTCCGTGATGTTGGAGTCCAGCCAGATGGGATGCTCCAGGTCAAACTCCAGGCACAGCTGCTCCAGAGCCCGGAAAACCTTGTGGGTGCGGGTATCAGCCGAGCCGTCGGTGATGACGGCATCCTTTATGAGACGGTTGTTTTTCCAGATCTTTCCCCATAGCGAGAACATGCGTCTTTCCTCCTGTCAAACGTTTTGTTCATCCAGTATATCCGTAACAGAGAAAGAAGTAAAGACCAAAATGCCCTCCCCCAAAGGGGGAGGGCATTTTGGTTATTGCGGATTTGGTTTTAATAGCATATAATGGGGGAAAGCCGGAGATTCAACCGGCTGTTGAAATGTAAGGAGGAGCTGTTTATGAAATTATATGACGGCGGCGTCTATCTGGTAAACGGCCGGGAGATCCTTTCGGAGGAAGAGGGAGCTTCCCTTCCCGTTTCCAGGGAGGAAGCCGCGAAAAATACCATCGCCTACGGCATCCTGGAATCCCACAATACCTCCGGAAACATGGAAAAGCTGCAGATCCGCTTTGACGCCCTCACCTCTCATGACATCACCTATGTGGGCATCATACAGACGGCCAGGGCTTCCGGGCTGGAAAGGTTTCCCATCCCCTACGTGCTCACCAACTGCCACAATTCCCTGTGTGCGGTGGGAGGCACCATCAATGAGGATGACCACATGTTCGGGCTTACCTGTGCCAAAAAGTACGGAGGAGTCTATGTACCTCCCCACCAGGCAGTCATTCACCAGTATGCCCGGGAGATGTTATCCGGCGGCGGAAAGATGATTCTGGGATCCGACAGCCATACCCGCTACGGGGCTCTGGGAACCATGGCCGTGGGAGAGGGAGGACCGGAGCTGGTAAAGCAGCTTCTCTCACAGACCTATGATATTAACATGCCCGATGTGGTGGCCATCTATCTGAAGGGCTCTCCCCGTCCGGGAACAGGACCCCAGGATGTGGCACTGGCCATTATCGGGGCGGTGTTTGCCAACGGGTATGTAAAGAACAAGGTGATGGAGTTTGTGGGTCCCGGTGTGAAAAACTTAAGCGCCGACTTCCGCATCGGGGTGGATGTGATGACCACGGAGACCACCTGTCTTTCCTCCATCTGGGAGACGGATGAGACCATCCGGGAGTACTATGCCACCCACGGCCGGGAGGATGACTACCGGGAGTTAAAGCCCGGTAAAACAGCCTACTATGACGGCTGCGTAGTGGTAGACCTGGACGAGATCAAACCCATGATCGCCATGCCCTTCCATCCCAGCAATACCTGTACCATTGATGAACTGAAGGAAAACCTGGAGGACATCCTGTCAGACGTAGAGAAACGGGCAGCCGTAAGCCTGGGAGGAAAGGTTCCCTACAGTCTTCATGACAAGGTGATTGACGGAAAGTTCTACGTGGATCAGGGCATCATTGCCGGCTGTGCAGGCGGAGGTTTTGAAAACATCTGTGCCGCAGCCGATATCTTAAGGGGAAAGAGCATCGGATCCGACGCCTTTACCTTGAGCGTTTACCCCGCCAGCATGCCCATTTACATGGAACTGGTGAGAAACGGGGTGATTGCGGATCTCCTTTCCACCGGAGCGGTGGTAAAAACTGCCTTTTGCGGTCCCTGCTTCGGAGCCGGGGATACACCCGCCAACAATGCCTTCAGTATCCGCCATACCACCAGGAACTTCCCCAACCGGGAGGGATCCAAGGTACAAAACGGTCAGATCGCTTCGGTGGCCCTTATGGACGCCCGTTCCATCGCGGCCACTGCAGCCAACAAGGGGTTCCTTACCTCCGCGGAGGAGTTTACCGGATCCTATACCAATCCGCCCTACTTCTTTGATCAGAGCATCTATGCCAACCGGGTCTTTGACAGCCACGGGGTGGCGGATCCGGATACCGAGATCCACTTCGGTCCCAATATCAAGGACTGGCCCAAGATGCCGCCACTAGCAGAAAACCTGGTATTAAAGGTGGTATCCGAGATCCACGATCCGGTGACCACCACCGATGAGCTGATTCCCTCCGGGGAGACATCCTCCTACCGGTCCAATCCTCTGGGGCTGGCAGAGTTTACCCTCTCCAGAAAGGATCCTGCCTACGTGGGAAGAGCCAAAGAGGTTCATGCAGCCCAGGAAGCCATTGAAAGAGATGAATGTCCTGCCGAAGCTCTTCCGGAGTTAAAGCCGGTGATGGATCAGATCCATAAACAGTTCCCGGATGTGAACAGACGGAACCTGGGTGTGGGCAGCACCATCTTTGCAGTCAAACCCGGGGACGGTTCCGCCAGAGAGCAGGCTGCCTCCTGCCAGAAGGTACTGGGAGGCTGGGCCAACATCGCCAACGAGTATGCCACCAAGCGCTACCGCTCCAACCTGATTAACTGGGGCATGCTGCCCTTTGTGATCCCGGAGGGGGATCTTCC
>CAZJYM010000146.1:5152-7746 GCA_964550245.1 uncultured Blautia sp.
GAACATTATATATAATACAAACAAGATACAGTATTTGTGCACCTTAGACAAATAAAAGGGAAAAAACTTTTAAAAAATATAAAATATGTCTTGACAAAACTTTCAACCTGTGGTAAGCTGGTATCATCAAAAAACAAGAGAGACAAGAAAGGCGGTGTTTCCGTTGAAAGGATAAGGAATTTCCCTCAATATGAGCTTCAGTGACAGGGACCGTGTTTCCTGCAAGAAAGACCCGATACGGAATAAATAGTGAAGAAAAGAGTCCGGAGAAGCGGACAGAGAAGGTATCGGAAGAAAAGAACGGTTTCTCATATTGAATAACTGTCGCGAACCGGTACAGAGAGTGTCCCGCATGTGTGAAGAAACATGGGGAGGACCGGTGACATCCATATCCGATGGGACGATATGAATGGAAGCTCTGCATCGAGGGCATCCGGAGAGTGGGATGCCGTGAAGAGACAACAGGCGCCTGTTCCAGGTGATGATCCGAACGTGGAAGTGCCCAGTAGAAGAAGAGGGCAAGAGGATGGAGAGGAAAAGGGCCGGGCTGTTTCATGAATAAGAATGGAATTATAATCCCGTGAAATTATAATTCAACAAAAGACTTTCTAAGTAATCGAATGATGAGTCAGTCATATCGTTTATGAGCAGGAAATAAAAAGAGATATGTGAAGATAGATCGGCAGTAAAATTTAATAGAGAGAACCGGGATGGGAATAAAAGGGTTCCAAAGAAGTCTTCGGTTAGAGCAGTACAAAATAAGATAAGGAGAAAAAATTGAATAAAGAAGAAGTTTGAGACGGTCATCATTTTGAAGTTTAGTAGAAATGATGACCGTCTTTTATTGTCTAAAGAAAGGAAGGAATCATGCTCTTTAAGGTTGAAGACTGTATCCTCCACGAGGACCGGCACATCCTGGTCTGTGACAAGCCCGCGGGAATTGCGGTGCAAAGCGCCGGGTACGGACAGATGGATCTGGAATGCGCTCTTAAAAATCATCTGTCCAGCCGGGAAGGGAAAGCCCCTTATCTGGCCGTGATCCACCGCCTGGATCAGCCGGTAGAGGGGCTTGTGGTGTTTGCCAAAACTCCTTGGGCCGCCGGAAATCTGAACCGCCAGCTCACTTCCGGAAAGCTAAAGAAAAGGTATCTGGCTGTCACCGAAGTAAAGCCGAAGGTCTCTCAGGGAACCCTGGTGGACTGTCTTCTCCGGGACGGCAGGACCAACCTCTCCCGGGTGGTGCCGGAGGGTACTCCCGGCAGCAAAAGGGCGGAGCTTTCCTTTACCTTTCTGGGACAGATCGAGGGCACTTCCCGGTATCTTCTCTCAGTAGAAATCAGTACCGGACGCCATCATCAGATCCGGGTCCAGCTCTCCCATGCGGGCATGCCCCTGGTGGGAGACCGGAAATATAACCCCCAGGATTCCGGTTCTTTTCCCCTGGGACTTTGTGCAGTGGAACTAAAGTTCACCCATCCGGCAACGGGTAAGCCGATGACCTTTACAGTAAAACCGAAGGGAAAAGCCTTTTTACCCCTTGTATAATGTTTGGAAAGATGGCAAATCACAGCTTTTCCAGATGAAATTACTCCCCGAAAGCATGAAAAAAGTATGAAATCTCTGGACGAAAGTGGAAAAAAGTGTATAATGGACAAGGATTCCTGTCAGGGACATGAGATTTCGTCAGCCGGGCACTTTCACCGGACAGGTACACGATTCCGGCGTCAGACGCTGTAATCGGGAAATAAACGGAAGAGGAGAAGGATCATGAAGAAAGCAGCAGTACTGGCTGCGGGCGTTTTGGGAATGGTATGCATGCTTTCCGCCTGTCGGAAAGAGGATGTGGAATTGCTGATTGAGCCATTGGTTGCCGATATCCAGGCACAGGAGAATACGGAGGAAGAGACCGAAGAGCTGGAAGAAGAGGACGACGAGACACTGATCGATCCCTCCATTCCCATCACCGAGGGGGCCAGAATCGCCGTGGTGAGCAAAAACATCAGGGGCGAGTACTGGGACCAGGTGAAGAAGGGCATGGAGGATGCGGTCAAGGATTTGAATAAAGCCTACGGATACAAGAAGGACCAGCAGATCACCATGACCTTTGAGGGTCCGGATGACGAGCTGGAGGTGGAAGAACAGATCAACATCATCGATGCGGTGATTGCTGAAAACCCGGATGTGCTTTGCATCTCCGTGGGGGATATGGATTCCTGCCAGGCTCAGCTGGAAGCAGCCAAGGAAAACGGGATTCCCGTCATCGTCTTTGACTCCAACGTAAGCGAGACCAAGCTGGTCAAGGCCTTCCGGGGCACGGACAACGTACGGGTGGGAGAGATTGCCGCCTATCGTCTGGGTACCGCCATCGGAAAGATGGGCAAGGTGGCCGTGTTCTCCATGCAGGAGAAAACCCAGAGCGCCAAAGACCGTACCCAGGGCTTCGTGGATTATATATCAAACTACACGGACATCGAGGTGAAGGAAGTGGTCTACGCCGACCAGGTGGAGGACATGGAGACCGCCATGCAGGATGTGCTGGAGCGGTATCCGGCCCTGGACGGAGTCTTCTGTTCCAGTGCGGAGATCGCAGATCT
>CAZJYM010000147.1:0-7737 GCA_964550245.1 uncultured Blautia sp.
AAAAATCCCCGTGTGCGGATGGTGATCACCTGTGTAACCCTGGAGACTTTGCAGGAGGCTTTTGTGATCCTGCGGGAAAATCCCTCCCTCACCTGGGAGGTGGTGCAGACATGCGTCTCCCGGGCCAAAGAGGTGGGATCCTACCACATGATGAGGGGGGAAAACCCGGTAACCATTATCACCTGTCAGAGAGGAGAAGACGGATGAAGATTCCCAGAATCCTGCTGGCGGCTCCGGCAAGCGGCAGCGGCAAAACCCTGATCACCTGCGGGATCCTGACGGCTCTGAAAGGTAAGGGGTTGCGGCCGGCCGCCTTCAAGTGCGGTCCCGACTACATCGATCCCATGTTTCACAGGCAGGTCATCGGCACCGCTTCGGGAAACCTGGACACCTTTTTCACCTCCCCGGAGCGCACCCGGTATCTGCTGGCCAGGGGAACGGCGGGATCGGATCTGGCGGTGATGGAAGGGGTGATGGGCTACTATGACGGAGTGGGAGGAAACACTGACCGGGCCAGTTCCTATGATCTCGCCCGGGTCACGGATACCCCGGTGATCTTAATCGTCAATGCCCGGGGCATGAGCCTCTCCCTGGTTCCCCTTGTCAAAGGCTTTCTGGAATACAGACCTGACAGCCGCATCCGGGGTGTGATCTTAAACCAGTGTTCTCCCTCTCTTTATCCCCGGATGAAGACTTTGCTGGAAGAGCAGCTCCCCGTAAAGGTGCTGGGATACGTTCCCAGGGTGGATGAGTGCAGGATCGAGAGCCGGCATCTGGGGCTGTGGATGCCGGAGGAGGTTCCGGATCTGAAGAAGAAACTTTTGACCCTGGCGGGAATCCTGGAAAAGAGTCTGGATCTGGGGGGCATATTGGCACTGGCGTACTCGGCTCCGGATCTTCCGGTACAGGAGGAGACTTTTCCAGGGCAGGCGGAAAACCTGCGGATCGGATTGGCATCCGATGAGGCCTTCGGCTTTTTCTATCTGGAAAATTTCTCCCTCCTCGGGGAGATGGGTGCGGAGCTGGTACCCTTTTCTCCCATACACGACCGGGAACTCCCCCCTGATCTGGACGGACTTCTCCTCTACGGAGGGTATCCGGAGCTGAAAGCGGCGGAGCTTGCTGAAAACATCTCCATGCGGGAGAGTATCCAAAAAGCTCTGGAGGGAGGAATGCCCTGCATGGCGGAGTGCGGGGGCTACCTCTACCTGCAGAAGAGCCTGGAGGGCATGGACGGGAAAGACTACCCCATGGTGGGGATCCTTCCCGGGAGAGGGTTTCGCACGCCCCGGTTAAACCGCTTCGGCTACGTGACCTTAAGGCGAAACCCGGGGGAAGGAAACCTCCCGGACTGGGGAGAGATTCCCGCCCATGAGTTTCACTACTTTGATTCCACTTTCACCCCTTCCGCCTTTCACGCCGTAAAGCCGGGAGGTGGCAGGGAGTGGGACTGCATGAGCGATGACGGGAAAATCCTGGCCGGGTTTCCCCATCTCTACTACTACGGAAACCCGGAAGTGGCCGTGGGATTTTTAAAACGCTGTGAGGCTTACCGGAAGGGAGGGAAGCGGGATGAAATACAGGCACGTGCTGGCCATGCTGCTGGGGTACGGTTGTGACATGGCTTTGGGGGATCCCAGGTGGCTTCATCACCCGGTGGTCTTTATCGGGAAAGAGATCTCCGCCCTGGAAAAGCAGATCCGGAAGGCTTTTCCAAAGACGCCCCGGGGAGAGCTCTCCGGCGGGGCTCTGGAAGTACTGCTGGTATGTTCCCTTGGCGGAGGGATCCCCCTGGCAGTTCTTTCCTTTTTGTACCGGCACTTCCCTGCCGCCGGATTTCTTTTAGAGAGCTTCTGGTCCTACCAGCTGCTGGCCACCCGCTGCCTGCGGGATGAGAGCATGAAGGTTTATGACCGGCTAAAAAACGGTACCCTGCAGGAGGCCCGGGAGGCGGTCTCCATGATCGTGGGCCGGGATACCGCTGCTCTCTCGGAAGAGGGGGTTACCAAAGCAGCCGTGGAGACCGTGGCCGAGAATGCCTCCGACGGCGTCATTGCCCCCATGTTTTACCAGGCTTTGGGAGGAGTCCCGCTGATGTTTCTCTACAAGGCCATCAACACCATGGACTCCATGCTGGGGTACAAAAACGACCGCTACCTGTACTTCGGCCGGGCGGCGGCCAGACTGGACGATGCGGCAAACTTTCTGCCCTCCCGGATCAGCGCAGTATTGATGATCCTGGGTTCCTACATTTGCGGGCTTGACGGGAAGAATGCTGCCCGTATTTATCGCCGGGACCGTAAAAAACATGCCAGTCCCAACTCAGGGGAGACGGAATCGGTGATGGCGGGGGCCCTGGGCGTTCAGCTGGGGGGAGATGCTTATTACTTTGGAAAGCTGGTAAAAAAGCCCGCCCTGGGGGATGCCGCCCGCAAGGTAGAAATCGAAGATATCCCCCGGGCCAACCGGCTGCTCTACGTCACCTCGGCCCTGGGTCTCATCCTGTTTTCGCTGATCAGGCTGTTTATCGACACACATGGAGAAAAAAATGAGTAAAACCATACACGGAGGAGATGTGTACACCCATGCGGGCTGCCTGGACTTTTCCTCCAGTTCGAATCCACTGGGCACCCCGGAGAGTGTCCGCCGGGCGGTGATCCAAAGTGCGGATCATCTCTCGGATTACCCCCGGGTGGGCTGCGGCCCCTTAAAGGAGGCCATTGCCGCCGCCGAGGGGGTGGAGCCGGGCAGCGTGATCTGCGGAAACGGGGCCGCCGAGCTGATCTTTTCCCTCTGCCGGGCCCGGATGCCCAGGAAAGCCCTTTTACTGTCCCCCACCTTTGGGGAGTATGAGGCGGCACTGGAGTCCGTGGGCGCGGAGGTGGAGCATGTCCCGCTTAAAGAAGAAGAGGGCTTTGCCGTTGGGGAAGCCTTCCTGCAAGCCCTGCACCGCAAACTGGACATGGTGTTTTTCTGCAATCCCAACAATCCCACCGGCCTTTTAACCGAAAGGGACTATTTGTTTCAGGTTCTTAGAATCTGCCGGGACCTGGACATCCTGCTGGTGGTGGATGAGTGCTTCCTGGACTTTGTGCGGGAGCCGGAAAACTACACCTTAAAGGCGCAGCTTCCCCGGTATCACAACCTGGTGATCTTAAAGGCCTTTACGAAGAGATATTCCATGGCGGGACTGCGGCTGGGGTACGCCCTGTCGGAGAACCGGGAACTTCTTGCCCGGATGGAGGAGGGAAACCAGCCCTGGAACGTGTCCCTGCCGGCCCAGGCGGCGGGCATGGCAGCACTGGGGGAGAGGCAGTACGTGCGCCTGGGCCGGGAGATGGTCTTTTCCCAGAGCGAGGTGTTAAAGAAGGAGCTCTCCGGTCTGGGCCTTGTCGTTTATCCGTCCCAGGCCAACTACATCTTTTTTAAGGGCCCGGAAAACCTTTATGAGGAATGCCTAAAGAGAAATGTTCTCATCCGGGACTGCAGCAGCTTTTCCGGTCTTTCCCGGGGATACTTCCGGGTGGCGGTAAAGAAGCCGGAGGAGAATCAGATCTTAATGAAAGCTTTAAGGGAGATCCTGGGAGAGGGGAGGAAGTAGAGATGGCCAGATCCATTATGGTACAGGGAACCATGTCCAGCGCGGGAAAGAGTCTGATCGCCGCGGGACTGTGCCGGATCTTTCACCAGGACGGATACCGGGTGGCTCCCTTTAAATCCCAAAACATGGCCCTCAACTCCTTTATCACCGCGGAGGGACTGGAGATGGGAAGGGCCCAGGTGATGCAGGCGGAGGCAGCAGGGATCGCCCCCTCCGTTCTCATGAATCCCATCCTTCTAAAGCCCACCAGCGACGTGGGCTCCCAGGTGATTGTAAACGGGGAAGTGCTGGGGACCATGAGCGCCCGGGACTACTTTCAGTTTAAGAGGAAGCTGATCCCGGACATCATGAAGGCCTATCATGCCCTGGAGGAGAGAGCGGACATCATTGTGCTGGAAGGGGCCGGAAGCCCGGCAGAGATCAACCTGAAATCAGAGGACATTGTAAACATGGGCATGGCCCGGATGGCCAGGTCTCCGGTGCTGCTGGTGGGAGATATCGACAGAGGCGGCGTCTTTGCCCAGCTTTACGGCACCGTGGCTCTCCTGGAAGAGGAGGAGCGCCGGATGATTAAGGGTCTGGTGATCAACAAGTTTCGGGGGGACAAAAGCATTCTGGATCCGGGGGTGGAGATGCTGGAGGAGAGGCTTTCCATCCCCGTGGTGGGAGTCACCCCCTGGATGGATCTGGCGCTGGATGACGAGGACAGCCTGACGGGAAGATTTGAACGAAAGCAGGAGCCGGCCCTGGCGGACATGGCGGTGATCCGTCTGCCCCGGATCTCCAACTTTACCGACTTTAATCCCCTGGAGAGCCTGCCCGGTGTCTCCCTTCGCTATGTAAAGCAGGCCGGGGATCTGGGAAATCCGGATCTGATCTTTCTTCCGGGAACCAAAAACACCATGGAGGATCTGGCCTGGCTTCGAAGCAGCGGTCTGGAGGCTGCCATCTTAAAGGCAAAGTCCAAAGGAACCCTGATCTTTGGGATCTGCGGGGGATACCAGATGCTGGGGGAGACTCTGGAGGATCCGGAAGGGGTGGAAGCGGGAGGCTCCATGAAGGGCCTGGGTCTTCTGCCCATGGATACGGTGTTTCTTTCCAGCAAGACCAGAACCCGGGTGGAGGGAAGGTTCCTGGAAATCCCGGGAGCCTTTGGGCCTTTATCCGGGGCTTCCCTAAAGGGCTATGAGATTCACATGGGGGAGAGCCGGGCTAAAGAGAAGATCTTACCGCTGACCCGCATCCGGGATCAGATCTCCGGGGAGGAAAAGACCGAAGGGATGGTCAGCGGGAATGTATGCGGCACCTATGTCCACGGGATCTTTGAGGAGAGGGAAGCCGTGCAGGCTCTTATAGGGGTGCTGGAGGAGAAGAAGGGGATTTCCCTGAGAGAGAGCGCTGCTTTGGACTTCGCGGCTTTCAAGGAGACCCAGTATGATCTTTTAGCAGAGAAGCTGCGGGCTCATCTGGACATGAATAAGATCTATCAGATCCTGGAGGAGGGAACGAAGGCATGAAGGTGAATCTTGAGAATGTATCTCCGGAGGAGATTGAAAAGAGAAGCTTTGAGATCATCACCGAAGAACTGGGGGACTTTCCTCTTATTCCGGGGACGGAGGATATCGTAAAAAGGTGTATTCACACCAGTGCGGACTTTGACTATGCTAAAAATCTCTTCTTCTCTCCGGATGCGGTGGAGAGAGGATGTGAAGCCTTAAAAAAGGGCTGTTCCATTGTGACCGATACCCAGATGGCCAGATCCGGCATTAACCGCAGAACCCTTACCCGATTGGGAGGGGAGGTCTACTGCTTTATCTCCGATGGGGATGTGGCAGAGCAGGCCGCCAGCCGGGGGATTACCCGGGCGGCGGTAAGCATGGAAAAGGCCGCTTCTTTGGGGGAGAGGCTGATCATCGCCGTGGGCAATGCCCCCACCGCCCTCATCCGTCTCTACGAGTTGATCCAGGAGGGGAAGATTTCTCCGGAGCTGGTCATTGCCGCCCCGGTGGGCTTTGTCAACGTGGTCCAGTCCAAGGAGCTCATTATGGAGACAAAAGTGCCCCAGATCGTGGCCAGAGGAAGAAAGGGCGGCAGCAACATCGCGGCCTGCATCTGCAATGCCCTTCTCTACCGGGTGGATGAAAAGAGGGGCAGGTAGTCACTGCAGCAGCTGTTTTAAAAGAGTGCAGGCGGGGAGAAAGTCCTGGCAGGGAAGAGCGCTGCAGGAGAGCAGGATGGTGAGTTCCCCCGGGGACTCCTCCAGGATCTGCAGGCGCAGTCCCTCCCGGATGCCTTTTTTGACCAGCTCCGTTCCCGATAAAGAAGTGGGAACCGTCAGGGCCAGGGCGGTGCCGGCGGAGCCGGTGCGCACCGTGCAGGCATCCCCGAAGACCTGTTTTACCGTCTCCGTCAGCTGCTGGAGTTTCTGGGCGTACACCCTGCGCAGCTTTCTTGTCTGGGAAGCCAGGTGTCCGTCCCGGATGTACTGGCAAAGAGCGATCTGTTCCGCCTTGGAGGCGGTCTGGTTGTAGCTGCTGGCTTTGGAGGCATAGGCTTTTTTAAGTTCCGGGGGCAGGATCATGAAGCTCAGACGGACGGAGGGCATCAGAAGTCTGGAGAAGGAGCCGATGTAGACCACCCCTTTTCCCCCGGCCAGGGCGAAGAGGGAGGGCGTGGGCTTCTGGGCGTAGACAAACTCATTCTCGAAATCGTCCTCGATGATAATGCTGCCGTGCGCTTCGGCATAATGGACCAGTTCCAGCCTTCTGGCAAAGGGCATGATCTCCCCCCAGCGGGTCATGTGGGCCGGGGATACGTAGATGACGCCGCAGTCCCGATTTCGGGTAAACACCTGAAAGCCGTAGTCGGCAAAGACCGTACGGCCCTGGAGGAAGGATTCGGTGGGGAAGGAGACGGTTGCCTTCTCTCTGACCAGGGGGCAGAGGATGTGCAGCAGGCTCTGGACGCCGGCTCCCACCACGATGTCCTCCGGGGTGCACAAAACGTTTCGGTGTTCCCGCACATAGACGCTTAAGGCTTCCCGCAGGTCCGGCTCTCCCTGGGGATCCCCGTAGGAGAGGAGACGCTCCTCCTGGCGGAGGGCGCTTTTTAAGTAGCGCTTCCAGATGTCCAGGCGGAAGCCTTCCCGGTCAATCCGGGAGGAGGACAGGTTGTATTTCACCTCCGGCTCCTGGGGGACATGGGTGCTGGGAGCCGGTTTTTGATGCTCCGCGATGTCCGTCACATAAAAGCCGCTCTGGGCTTTGGAGATGATATAGCCCTCCGCCGCCAGCTGCAGGTAGGCATTTTCCATGGTGGTGCGGCTTAATTTCAGTTCCTGGGCTCCCTTTCTCACCGAGGGCATCCGGCTGCCGGGCGGGAGACGGTGCTCCAGGATCTGTTCTTTGTAGTAGCGGTAGACTGAAAGGTAGAGTTTTCTGGACTGGGCGCCGGAGCGTATGTCGTTTTCCATAAGGGACCTCCTGGGGTTCAGATGAAGGAGAAGAGGTAGAAATGTTAAACAGGGAAGAACGGGAAAAGGTTCTGGGACTGGTTTGTGACTGTAAAGGGCTTATCATGCGGGAGCTGGAAAGGGCCAAAGTGCGGGAAAAGGGAGCCGCGGACTATGTGACCAATGTGGATCTGGCGGTACAGGAGCATCTGCGCCGGGAACTGGGAGAGGCCTTTCCCGGGATTTCCCTCATCGCCGAGGAGAAGGAGAACCGGGATCTGAAGAAAGAGGGCTCCTACTGGATCCTGGACCCCATCGACGGCACCACCAACCTGATTCACCACTACGGCATGAGCGCCGTTTCCCTGGCTCTTTACGAGGCCGGGGAGATCACCTTCTCCGCGGTGTACAACCCCTTCAATGAGGAGCTTTTTTTGGGGGTGAAAGGCGAAGGGGCCTTTTTAAACAGAGAGCGGATCCGTGTGAACAACGGCATCGCCTTAAAGGATGCGGTGGTGGCCTTCGGTTCCTCCCCCTATGAGAAGGACAGGGCGAAAAACACCTTCCCGGTGTTCTACCGGATCTTTACCTCCTGTGCGGACTTTCGAAGAAGCGGATCCGCGGCCCTGGACATCTGCTACGTGGCCTGCGGCCGGGTTCACGGCTTCCTGGAACAGAACCTGAA
>CAZJYM010000148.1:0-5581 GCA_964550245.1 uncultured Blautia sp.
GTACTCCTCTTTCGTCAGGTTTAAGTCCTGATCCAGGTTTTCCGCCTCCATCTTTTCCCAGATCTCCTGCGAAAGAGACGGGCACCTGACCGGATCCGCGGTTTTGGAGTGATAATACTCCTCCACCAGAGAATCCAGCCTCTCCATCTCCCCGTAAACACCGCTTTCGGTGACGGAGGGGATGCAGTGGTCCACGATCACCGCCCAGGATCTCCTTTTGGCCTGCATCCCCTCCCCGGGCACATCGATGATGTAGGGGTAGACATGGGGCATCACATCCAGGGCCAGGTCCGGATAACACTCCCCGGAAAGGCCGATCTCCTTTCCCGGAAGCCACTCCAGGGTGCCGTGGGTTCCCAGGTGGATCAGCACATCCGCCTGGAATTCTCTCTCCAGGTAGCGGTAGAAAGCCAGGTACTGATAAGGACATACCAGATCGGTGGAGTGATAGGCCTCTTCCGCCTTCTCCTCAAAGGCTCTGGGGGGCTGAAGCCCGATAAAGAGGTTGCCGTTTAAGATCCCGGGAATGAGGATCTTTTCCCCCACCGTCAGCACTTCCCCGGGGATCTCTCCCCAGTCCCGGGCCAGCTCCCGGCGGTTCTTTTCCGGCATCTCCTTAAACCAGGGATCATAGGTCTTACGGCTTAACGTCACCGGACAGTTTTCCTCCATCTCTTCGGGAGATAAAAAGCGGGTGTCGTTGGTGGTTCCGGAGATGATCCGCTCCATGATCTCCGCAGAGGAAGCAAAGTCGTAGTCCAAAGAGATGCCTTTTCTTTTAAGCATCCAAAAGATCCCCAAAAGAGACTCCGGGGTGTCC
This sequence comes from uncultured Blautia sp., assembly GCA_964550245.1. Lineage (GTDB taxonomy): Bacteria > Bacillota > Clostridia > Lachnospirales > Lachnospiraceae > Blautia_A. Next base: position 821 of record CAZJYM010000148.1, read on the forward strand.
AGGCCGTAGGCGCAGCCGATGGCGTCGGCGCGGGGAGGCATGTTGTGGAGAATGACGGCGATTTTCTTATCCTTTGCCGGGATTCTCCGAAGTCTTCCCCAGTTTAAAGCCAGACGGGCCGCCTTTTCCACCCGGTCCGGGATGGGAACCAGACGGCTCTTGACTCCGTGGGGCGTCATCACCTGTTCGGTGCAGGCGATGGGGACAGAGATGATCTGGGAATCAAACTCGGGCTGATAGACGTTGGAGCACAAAAACATGGCATCCATCCCTGCCTGGGATTCCTTCCACTGCTCCAGGGTGTAGCAGGTGGTCATGGCCTGAATCACCGGTATGTCCAGATCCTCAAAGACACTTTTTCTGCTGTACTCACCGCCCTCTCCGGGAGCGGAGAGGGCGGTGAGGGAATGTCCGGTGGTAACAATCAGCACATCCGGGAGGGTTTCTCCCTCTCTTTTCAGGTAAGTCATAAAGGTGTCCTTTAATCCCCCGAAACCTTCCTCCGTGGGCATCATGTCGGAATAAACCGCCAGGGGAAAGCCTCCCAGCCTCTGAATGGCTTCCATCAGGGCATCGATGTGGTCCGTATCCCGGTTGAGGATGTAGTGGTAGTGGATGAGGATGGCCACGACTACTTTGTCCTTTTTCTCCTGCTGCACGCGGGCAGGGAAGTCTTCCGGGGCCAGTCCGTAGAGCCCGTGTCTTTGGGGGATCTGAACCGGCGGCAGGGTGATCTCCGGAAAGCCACCGTACTCTCTGAGGATCAGCAGCAGGATCCCCTTCATGTTTTCCACCCCGTCCCCGTCATGATACCGCATGATCTGATCGTAGAGGTGGACGGGAAGACTGCCGGATCTGCGCATCTCTGTGTTTTCATCCTCGATGTCCGTGCGCACAAAGACGGGCACCTTCCCCCGCACCTCTCTCCAGAAGGGATCGAAGCGCTTAAAGTAGGGAAGGCCCCCGTGAATGTCCACATATACAAAATCCGGATTGCCCAGGTAGTCCAGGTAGCTTTCTACCTGGCTTTCTGCGTCCAGCACCGCCGTATCCGTCACCGTGATGGAGAGGGAATTCCGGTACTTTTCCTCCAGTCTCTCATAAGCCTGACGGAAAAAGATCTCCAGCCCCTCTCCCTGAAGGAGAAATCCAATCTTCATAAGCTCCCTCCCTTACTCCGCCCGGCTGCATAGCCAGCAGGCGGCAGCTGTAAAAAGGACCAGATAAACGAACAGAATTACCACATGTCCCAATCCTCCTCCGGCTCTCATTCCCTCCACCGCCTGGGAAAGAGGCAGGATCTCCACCACGGGGCGAAGAAGCCCGGGAAATTTGTCCACCGGGAAAAAGGTGCCGCAGAGAAAGGACATGGGGGTGATGACAAAGTTGGTGACCTTGGCCATGTCCCCGTGGGTGTTGATCACCAGGCCGGCGATAAAGCCCAGGGCGGAAAAGATCAGGGAGTTGAGAGTCAGCATCAGCCAGAAGTAGGGCCCGGCAGAAAAGTCGGCCCCGAAGAAAAAGGAGAGCCCAAAGATCAGCAAGGCGCTGTACATCCCCCGGAGAGCCCCGGCCAGAATCCGGGCGGCGGTAAAGACTCTCACGTCGATGGGAGAGGTGATCACCGCCTGAAAGGTCCGGCTGTAGATCCGGGAGAGGTTGATGTCGTAGGCGATGGGACTGAAGCTGTTGCTCATGGAGTTCATGGCCAGGATGCCGGGGATCATGAAGGTGAGATAGCTGACACCTCCCACCTGCACATCCTGTCCCAGTCCCCAGCCGAAGGCCAGCAGGTACAGAAGAGGTCCCACAATCATTCCCAGGCTGGTGCTGATAAAGTTTCTCTTAAACACCACCCATTCCTTCCACAGGATGCCGTAAAACTTCATGCCTCTCCCTCCCGCTCATAAAGCCTCCTGCTGGTAAGCCGGATAAACACATCCTCCAGGTTGGCCTCCCGGACCTGAAAGCCGGAAGGCAGCGTTTTTCCTCTTTCCCAGGCTTCCTCCCGGTCCTTAAAAAACTCCTGGACGGTTCTTCCCTCCGAATCGTACTCCAGCACATAGGAACCATTATCCCGGATCATCTCCCGGGGAGTCCCGGTTGTGACCAGCGTTCCCTCACAGATCATCCCCACCCGGGTGCAGAGAGCCTGGGCCTCCTCCAGGTAGTGGGTGGTGAGAAAGACCGTAAGCCCCTGCCGGTGAAGGGTGCGGATCAGATCCCAGATCCGGCGTCTCACCCCCGCATCCAGTCCCACCGTGGGCTCATCCATCAAGAGGATTTCCGGACCGTGCATCAGGGCCTGGGCGATCATCAGCTTTCTCCTCATGCCCCCGGAAAAGTTTCTTACCGGCTCGTTCTTCCGATCTGTAAGCTCCACAAAGTCCAGCAGTTCCCCGGCCCGTTTCCGCCGGTCTCCCTTTTTCATGCCGTAGAGCAGGCCGTGAAACTCCAGGTTCTCCCAGGCGGTGAGATCGTCTTCCAGGGTGCTGGACTGGGGCACAATGCCCATCCGGGACCGAAGAGCGGGAGACTCCCTCTTTACCGCTTCCCCCTGAATGGCAATCCGGCCGGAGGTGGGAGCCGTAAGAGCGGTGGTCATCCGCATCAGGGTGGTCTTTCCCGCCCCGTTGGGTCCCAAAAGGCCGAAGATCTCTCCCTTCTCGACCTCCAGGTTTAAGTGGTTTACCGCCCGCAATGAACCGTAGTCCTTGACCACATCCTCGTAGGAGATCATGACTCCTCCTCCGGGATCAGTCCCAGAAGCCCGGAAGCGTAGGCCCGGATCAGGGAGACCAGGTCAGTGGAGGGCACCACACAGTGGGCGGGAAGAGGGGGTACCTCTTTCAAAACAAAGTCCTGATCCTCCTTCATGCCCATCTGATTGCGAAGAGCCTGGGCTGCTTCCTCCACCTCCTCCTTTTTAAGCATTCCCCACATCAGCTGATCCAGCAGGTGGGCGTAGAGGGAGGTATACGTGACCAGCAGATCCCCCGAGAGAAGATCTTCCAGGCTTGCTTCAAACTCCGCCCGGTTCTTTTTTCCCTGATAGTTCTCCCAGAGCACGTCGGAGGTAAGGCCAAAGCGGTCCATTCTTTTCAGGACCTGGTGCTGCCTTTGGGGACACAGGCCGCTCTGTTTTTTCAGGGCTTCCTTTACGGCTGCCTTTACCGCCCGGCCGATCAGCTCTCCCAGCTTGCTGTGCTTGCCCGCATCGGTGAGACAGACGGAGGAATCCATGTCGGAGACCAGGATGGTTCCGTCGGTGCCGGAGCCGGTGGCCAGGCCCATGGAGTAGCGGCTGGGGGCCAGCAGTTCCCCGATGGCGGCAGTCTTGGCCTCGGTGCAGGTCACCAGAGCCCGGGTGAGAGCTCCCGGGGAGAGGTCGGTGTTAAAGAAAACCATTATGTTGATGGTGCCGGGGCCAGCCGGATAGGCCACACCGTCCACCTCATTCCAACTGGCGGGATCTCCCACCCGTCCTCCGTTTACCTCGATGCCGCCGGTAACCAGGGCCGTCACCGAGAGGTTTTCCCACTTTTCGGTCACCAGGGCTGCATTTTCCATCTGGGCGGCGGTGGAGATGCCGGCGGTTTTCTCCGGATCCAGTCCCAGCTCTCCCGCCAGCACAGCCAGATGCTCCCGGTAGGTGGGAGCCTTTAAGGTGGCGGCCATACCCGCTCCCACGGTACAGTCGTTGTTAAAGACCGCCGTCAGATCCTCCCTGTAGCCCCCGTTATGGGGAGCGGTGCTTAAAACCCGGCGTTTCCCCTTAAAGGTTACCACCAGGGACTTTTTATAGCGGTGAATGGTATCCCCGCTTTCCAGTACGCCGATCCTCACTTGAACCGCCTCCTAAGTTCTTTTCTTCGTCACGGCCTCTACGATTCCCTCGGACCGCAGCTCCTCCATGGTCACCAGGGTTCCGTGAAGCTTTGCGTTTAACTGTTCACAAAGGTGAAAGCGGATGAAGCCGGTCTCCGTATCCAGGATGATGCTGCGGATCCCCTGATTGCCGATCCTCTCGGCAGATACCAAGGCCTGGGCAAAGGGATTGTCACTCTCCTTCTTTTTGCCGCTGGCCCGGCCGTCGGAGACCAGCACCAGGGTGGGCTCCGTTTCCGGCTCCCGCATCATAAGCCCCATCAGCACCTCGTAGGCCAGATCCAGTCCCGCCGCCAGGGGTGTCTTGCCCCCGGTGGGAAGATCGGAAAGCTTCTTCTGGGCCAGCTCCACGCTGCGGGTAATGCCAAGGAGCAGTTCCGCCCGGTCCTTTCGAAAGGCGATCATCCCCACCCGGTCCCTCTTCTGATAGGAAACGTTTAAGAGGGAGAGGATGGCGGCCTTTACCTGGCTCATGCGGTGATTGGCCCCCATGGAACCGCTGGCATCCACCACAAAGAGGATACATCCTCCTGTGCGCTTTTCCCGGATCTTCTCCTGCAGGTCCTGTTTGCGGATGGCCAGGGCCAGTCCGTTCTTCTCCCGGACTCTCTGCCAGGGAGCGGCCATCCGCACCGTGGCATCGAAGGCCAGATCGATGGGACTCTGCCCGGAAGCGGGGCGGAAACCCACGTAGCGGCCCTGGTGATTCTCGGACCGCACCCGGTTTCTCTTTCCGGCTCCCTGGTTTTCCTTTCGCAGAGAGGGAGCCTGCTGCCATCTGGGAATGAGAAAGGGCTCTCCGCTTTCCTGGATCTCCTCCCGGGAACCGAAATCCCCCACCTGGTCCCGCTCTTCCCCCTGGGCATCCGGGGG
>CAZJYM010000148.1:5681-7724 GCA_964550245.1 uncultured Blautia sp.
GGCTCCTGGGGCTCCGGTACGGCCTGCCGGGAGCGGTGGGCCAGGGCAAACCGGGCCGCCTCCCGGATGTCCTGGGAGTTTACCAGCTTTCTTCCTTCCAGGGCGGCCAGGGCCCTGGCCATCTCCACCGTAAAAATCTCTCCCCGGTGACCGGCGCTTCCCACGCTTTCACTTAGAGAGGCTGCAAGAAGCAGGGCATTATCCGTCACCTCCACCCGGGAAAGGATCTCCCGGGCCTTCTGGATCTTCTCCTTTAAGTGGCGGGTTTCCTCCTCGTAAGAGCGGATGAAGCCCAGGGGATCCGCCTCATACTTCATCCGCCGCTCCATGATCTCGGTGCGAAGAGCCGGATCCCGTTCTCCCTGCACCTCCACGTAGAGGCCGAAGCGGTCCAGGAACCCGGGACGAAGCTTTCCCTCCTCCGGGTTCATGGTGCCGATGAGAACAAAGCGGGAGGGATGTTCCCGGGAGATCCCCTCCCGCTCCACCACGCAGCGGCCGTTTGCTGCAACCTGCAGCAGGGTGTCGGTGATGTATTCGGGGAGGAGGTTGACCTCGTCCACGTAGAGAAGGCTCTGGTCAGCTTCAAAAAGAAGGCCAGGCTGGAAGATCCGCCCACCCTCTTCCAAAGCCCGGGTGATGTCTAAAGATCCCACCAGCCGGTCCTCGGTGACATTGAGAGGCACCTCCACCAGATGCCGGTCCGTCAGGGCCTCCAGGGAGCGCACCAGGGTGGACTTGGCGGTGCCCTTTTCTCCGCTGATAAGTACTCCCCCTACTTTGGGGTTTACCAGAGCGGTCAGCAAAACCTTTTTTACGTCCTCCTGGCCCAGTACGGCGGCAAAGGGATAGGTGCCTCTCATGATCTTCTCCTTACTCGGAAACGTCCGGAAGCTTCAGGCTGTGCTTCAGTTCATACCCCTCCATCAGTTCCGGATGGATGATGGCCACCATGTCGGAGAACTTTTCGTCCACCGCGGTGCTGTTGATGTAGTAATCTTTTCCGTACACGTAGATCTGATCATTTTTGTAGGCTGCAAACTCTCCCAGCAGGGGATCTTCGGTGAGCAGCTCTTCCTTGTCGGTGGTGATGGTCACCATGCTGGAGTAGATCAGGATGTCTGCATCCTTGGCCAGGTCCACGAATTCTTCCATGTTAATCTGCATGCTGCCTTCCCCTTCCACGTCCTTCATGGCATAGGTGCCGCCGGCGCTCTCAATGGTTTTGGCAGTAGAGGAACCTCCCCCGTAGGTGTAGACAACCCCGTCGTAGACCATGCCCACGGCTACCACCGGTCTTTCCTCCTCCGGCACCTGGGAAGCCTTTTCCTTCAGGGCATTCATGTCGGCGATCTTCTGATCAAAGATCTCATCGGCCTGCTGATCCATGTTGAAGAGGGCTCCAAAGAGCTTCATCCACTCCAGCTGTCCCTCGCCGGCCTGCTCCATCCACTCGGTGACGGAGATGTAGGGAATGCCTACCTCATCCAGCTGAGATGCATGCTGTACGGCCGTCTCGTCTCCTCCGCTTAAGATCACCACATCCGGAGCCGCCGTCACCACGTCCTCGATGCTGGCGTTTCCGTAGGCATCCCAGGCGATGTACTGGGTGGTGCCGTCATCCAGGTTGTCCATGATCTCCTGAATGGTCCAGTCCTCCTTGGGGGTGGTGACCACCGCGATGGAGTCAAAGAGGGAGGGATCTCCCAGGGAGTTGATCAGCCCCGCATGGGTGGTGGAGCAGATCATGGCTCTTTCAATGGGGGTAGAGATCACCTGGGCATCCTCATACCCTTCCGGAGCTTCGGCATCTTTGGGAAGCAGCAGCAGTTCCCTTCCGTCCCCGTCGGTGACCACCTTTACATCGTTGTCCAGGTACTGGATGGTAAAGTTCTGGGCGTAGTCCAGTCCCAGAGAGGACTCCTCCGCTTCGGCCCATACACCCGTAAGGCCCGTGCCGAGGGTGAGGACTCCCACCAGAGCCGCAGCCAGTACTCTTTTGAATGCTTCTTTGCGTTTCATCTTCATTGCCTCCTTTAAAAA
>CAZJYM010000149.1:0-7709 GCA_964550245.1 uncultured Blautia sp.
TGCCTCCAGGATCTCCGCCTGCATCCCGGTCAGCTGATAACGCTGTTCATACTTTCCCGTTTTCAGGTTTAGATCGCAGGTAAGTCCCACCAGTGTCCAGACAAGCGCGGCTGCCGAGTACTGCCTGGGATCTGCTGCCCTCATCCGGAGTTTCTCCGTCCGGTTGTAAAGGAGGGTGTACAGGATGGAAGCCACAAACCAGACCATGGTTTTTGCGCAGCGATGACTTTCCGAAAAGTCGTCTTCCTCATCCCTTTCCTTCAGGACTCGAAACATGTCCTCCGTGCACTCCTTCCCTGAAAAGGCATCAAGCGCTTCCTCCGCCGTCATCTCCCGGGAGGAGACCAGCACATAAAAGCCGCATCTCCTCATCTTTTTCTCGATACGGGATTTATTCTCCGGTACCGCTGTGGCTCTGAGCCTCATCGACTGCCGGTACTCCAGACCCTGATCCCAAAAGACATGGAAATACCGGTCCCTGTTATCTTCCTCAAAAAGCTTCCCCTTTACCGTCATCCCCTGTGGGTCTTTATTATTGTTCTTCTTCAGGCAGGAATTTATCACTCTGCGCGCAATACCGGAATCCGGTTTGGGCAGCAGCAAAAAGTCGATTCCCTGCTCATCCAGTTCCCGAATCCTTAACTGCGATATAAAGCCCCTGTCACAGATGAGGGTGCAGTGCAAGGAGCCCGGCATGTCAAATATGGGGGAAATATCGGAGATCTCCCCGGGGAAATGGGGAAAGGTTACCGGAAGCCCGTCCTTTTTTCGGATCACATAGTCGCTGTCGATATCGCTGGTGAATCTCCCGGGAATCAGGGATACACCTTCCCCCCGGCAGTCCTTTGTGGAATCAAAGCAGAAATACAGTTCATCCCCATCCGCCGCCTTTCGCTCCCACAGTCTTTGAAACTCCATGATCTCATCAGGGGAAAAATCATCCAGCAGGGGATCTATGTCCCCGTCTGAGAACACCGCATTCTTCTCCCGGTAGCCCGGGAAAAACTGAAAGGAAGCACGTCTTTCACCAATCATGTATGCGGCCAGATCCAGGATGATAAGGGCGTTTTCCCTTCCAAAAGTTCTCTCCAGGATGTCCTTTAAGCCCGATTCCTCACTTAACCGGTCAAGGGCAAGGTTCAGCCCAAAGCTTAAATTATCCGACCGTCCGGGCCAGGGCCGGCGCTTTTGGCCTTTCTTCTCCTCCAGCATCTCCAGGTAAGTCCGGTTGGCATACATGCGGCGGTCTTTTTCCCAGTCCTTCCCGTTTGGGGATACCGTAACCCCGATGGCAATCTTCTTATGATCGGCGTAACGGTGACCAGTGCTGCTGGTACTCCAGAAGTCCTGCACGTTCAGGTACACGTATCCTCTGCTTACGGATACACCCTTCGGAATCGGATAAATATTGTCTTCTGATCTGGAAATTTTCGCCATTTTAATCCCTCCCCACTCTGCTGCCGGCAGTGTCTGTTCCTGCTGTTTGGATATCATCTTATCATCCGGGGGGATCCCTGTCCAGCCTGTGGGATTTCCTTTTTTTGCCCTTTCCCAAACTTTTGTACAATATCACTTTAATCCATTAAAATGCTCCTTTCACCCTTTTCCTCCTTTACAGAAATCCCATCTCGTGTTATAGTTGAAGCACAGTATCGTATCTAAAGGAGGCTTTTTTACATGAGCATGAACATTACCCCGGAACTGCTGGAATCCTGCAGCGAGGCCTTCCATGCCGACCGCTCCAATCAGGTGGCCTGTGACGCAGTCATGACCAACGGCCTGAACAAGAGCTGCCAGAACCAGGAAGCCAGACGCAGACAGACTCACTCCTTCTCCCTCACCATCAAACAGGGCGAGGTCACCAATCAGAAGCAGAGCGGCCGCTGCTGGCTTTTTGCCGCCCTGAACGTGATGCGTTCCCGCATCATCCGGAATCTGAACCTGGAGGATTTTGAGCTCTCGCAGAACTACATGCTGTTCTGGGATAAGATGGAGAAATCCAATTACTTTCTGGAGAATATCCTGGATACACTGGATGAGCCTGTGGGCAGCCGTCTTCTGGATTTCCTTCTCCGGGATCCCGTGGGAGACGGAGGCCAGTGGGACATGATGGCCAACGTGGCAGCCAAATACGGGGTGGTTCCCAAGACTTCCATGCCGGAGAGTGCGGTTTCCTCCTCCACCCGGGAGATGGGAAGGGTGTTAACTGAACTTCTGCGCTCCGATGCGGTAATCCTGCGGCGGATGGCCTCCGAAGGCTCTGACCGGGAAGCCCTGACTCTCAAAAAAGAGGAAATGCTGAAGGATGTGTACCGGATCCTGGTGATCTGTCTGGGCGAACCTCCCAAAACCGTGGACTTTGAAGTCCGGGACAAGGACAACAACTTCATCCGGGACCTGGGACTGACTCCCCAGGAGTTCTTTAAGAAATATGTGGATCTGGATCTCAACGACTACATCAGCCTGATCAACGCCCCCACCTCCGACAAGCCCTTCTATCACCGCTACACCGTGAAGATGCTGGGCAACGTGAAGGAAGGAAACCCGGTATGCTACATCAATCTCCCCATCCAGGAGCTGAAGGCGGCGGCCATCGCCCAGATGCAGGACGGAGAGCCGGTGTGGTTTGGCTGCGATGTGGGAGCCCGCATGGACAGAGAAGGGGGACTTCTGGATACCGCGTCCTATGATTATGAAAACACCCTGCAGATTAAGCTGGGCATGACCAAGGCCGAGCGTCTGGACTACGGACAGAGTCTGATGACCCACGCCATGGTCTTCCAGGGCGTAAACCTGACCGAGGATGGCGTACCCACCCGCTGGCGGGTAGAAAACAGCTGGGGAGATGAATCGGGCAAGAAGGGCTACTATGTGATGAGCGACGCCTGGTTTGACGAATACATGTATCAGGTGGTGGTCAACAAGAAGTATCTCTCCAAAGAACAGCTCGCCGTCATCGACACGACACCCATTGAACTCAATCCCTGGGATCCCATGGGATCACTTGCTTAAGCCAAAAAGCCCTGGTTTTCCAGGGCTTTTTTTAAAGGATCTGCTGTATCTGTTCTGTAAGAGCATGGGCGAGCTGGGCATGGCCCTCCTCTGTGAGGTGCATGTAGTCCACTGAGTTGGGGGGAACCGTTAACACTTCATTGGCATCCAGGTAATGGCAGTGCGTCTCTGCAGCAATCTCCTGAAAGTGAACCCCCAGCCTTCTGGACTTTCCGGCACAGCCCCGACCCATGGTCTCTCTCACTTCCGTCTTTCTGTACCTGGGATCAATGTTCTGGGGCGTGATCAGGAGAATGTTGGGGTTTTTATCCCTCCAGCACTCCACGGTGCGGGCTTTTTCAATCAGTCTTTTTAACCCCAGGGCAATGCACCCGGGAGAGGCTCCAAACCTCTCCTTGGTGTCATTGGTTCCCAGCATGACAATCAGCAGATCCACCGGTTCATGGCTCATGAGGCAGGGATGGATGGTTGAGAGGCCCGAAAGCCCCTCATGAAGGGGATCCTCAAAGCAGGTGGTTCTCCCGCTTAAGCCCTCCTCGATGATCAGGTACTCCTCTCCCAGCTTCTCCTGCAGGAGGCAGGTCCAGCGCCTGCCCTCGTCAAACCTTCCCCCTGTCTCCGCCTCGTATCCGTGGGTGTTGGAGTCCCCGAAGCATACCACATGCTTTTTCATCTTCTTCTCTGTGCAGCCGCCCGCACAAAGCGCCCCGCAATCTCCAGGGGACGCGTGACGGCTCCTCCCACCACCACCGCAAAGGCTCCCGCATCCAGCATCGCTGCCGCCTGCTCCGGGGTGTGGATCCTTCCCTCCCCGATCACCGGGATGTCCACCTCCCGGCTTAAGCGTCTTACCAGCTCCAGGTCGGGACCCTCCTTTTTTGTTGTCCAGGGGGTGTACCCGCTCATGGTGGTTCCCACCAGATCCAGGCCCAGCTTCCAGGCCCGGATTCCCTCTTCCAGGGTAGAGATATCCCCCATCAGGATCTGATCCGGGTACTTTTCTCTCACTTCCCGGATGTATTCCTCCGTTGTACGCCCATCACCCCTCTTCAGATCGGTACAGTCCAGGGCAATCACCTCGGATCCGGCCTTTACCAGCTCATCCACTTCCTGCAAAGTGGGGGTGATGTAGCTCGCAAAGCCCTCATACTTTACCTTGATAAGACCGATCACCGGAAGGCCCGTCTCCTGCCGGACGGCCAGCACATCCCGGACGCTGCTGGTGCGGATGGCGGGGGAGCCGGCCATTTTGGCAGCCCGGGCCATCAGGGCCATCACGGGAAACTTTTCATCGTAGAGGGGTTCCCCGGGAAGAGCCTGACAGGAGATAATCACCCGCCCCCGGATCCGCTCAAAAAATTCCTGTTTTGTCATCTCAGATCTCCTTACAGCCAAATCTCTCCATGGCCTCATCGATCATGGAGACACATTCACGGATGATGCCCCGGTCCCCGGGAAAGAGGTTAGGAAGGGGCTTGCGGACTCCTCCCAGATCCAGGCCCTCCCGGATCTGCAGGATCCTTTTGGCCACCGCATAGAGGCTTCCCTTACAGGAGGCCATCCGGTAGATAATGGCATCCACCGCATCCTGCACCTCCCGGGCCTCCGGGATCCTTCCCTCTTTTGTGAGATCATAGATCTTTAAGAACAGTTCCGGCATCACGGCATAGGTACCCCCGATGCCTCCGTCCGCTCCCATGGCCAGACCGGAGACCAGCTGCTCATCGGGACCGTTAAAGACCACCAGATCCTCTCCGGCCTCCATCTTAAACATCTGAATGTCCTGGACCGGCAGGGAGCTGTTCTTGACTCCGATCACCCGGGGGTTCTTCCTCATCTCCCGCAGAAGGGGCAGGGTGAGAGACACCCCCGCCAGCTGGGGAATGTTGTAGATCACAAAGTCCGTATGGGGTGCCGCCGAGGAGATATCGTTCCAGTAGGCGGCGATGGCGTAGTCGGGAAGCCGGAAATAGATGGGGGGAATGGCGGCGATGGCATCCACCCCCAGGCTCCCGGCATGATCGGCCAGTTCCTGGCTCTCCGCCGTGCTGTTGCAGGCCACATGGGCGATAATGGTCATCTTCCCCTCGGCGGCCTTCATCACATGCTCCAGGGTAATCTTCCGGTCCCGGACCGTCTGGTAGATGCATTCCCCGGAGGAACCGCCCACATACAGTCCCTTTACCCCCTTCTTCAACAGATGCCTGGTGAGGGCTTCCACCCGGTCCGGATCCACCTCCCCCCTCCTATCATAGCAGGCATAGAAGGCGGGAAAGATTCCCTGATATTTTTCCTTGTCAATCATGACTGCTCCTTTCTCGTTCGCAGTGCCAACAACTTCTTCCCCACCATTGTACAACACCTAAAAATAATTTTCAATCCCCTAATTTCCAGAAATTTCCTTTCTGTTTTCACATTCCTTCCGCAGTTGTTGGTTTTGCAAATCCTTTTCAATTTTTCTCTTGCACTTTTCGGGCGTCTGGTCTATAATGCTTTTTATGTCGCTTATATTGGAAAGCTTACTCGGAAAGGAGGATGAATTTGTCAGACAACATCCTGGACCGCATTACGGAATACTACCTTAAGTTTACCCGTTCCGAACGGAAACTGGCGGATTACATCTTTTCACACACCAACAACACGCAGTACCTGTCCATCTCCAGCCTGGCGGAAAACAGCGGCATTTCGGAGGCCACCATCACCCGCTTCTGCAGGAAGCTGGGACTGTCCGGCTACAATGAGTTCAAACTGGCACTGGCCAAGGCCGGCTACATCAGCAGCATGCCCGGCCCCATGAACGTCTCCCGGCAGGGAGATCCGGATGATCCCACGGAGGACATCTTTGCCCGGATCTATTCCGCCAACCTGACCTCCCTCAATGAGACCTACGAGCTGCTGGACCGCGAGAACATGATAAAGGCCGTGGACATCCTCTACAATGCCAGACAGGTGTACTGCTTCGGACAGGGCGGAAGCGGAATCATGGCCATGGAGGCCTGGGCCCGCTTCTCCACCATCACCCCCAAATTTGTGCATATCGCGGATTCCCACATGCAGGTGATGACCACATCCCTGTCCTCCCCGGAGGATGCCATTCTCTTCTTCTCCTACTCCGGTTCCACCCGGGACATGGAGCAGCTTTTGGAGACGGCCAGGGACAGAGGGATCCCGGTGATTCTGGTCACCCACTTTGCCAAATCCCAGGCTGCCGGCTTTGCCACGGTAACCCTTCTTTGCGGATACAACGAAAGCCCCCTGCAGTCCGGGTGCATCCCGGCCAAGCTGGGACAGCTGTTCATCATCGAATGCCTGTTCTACGGCTATTTCGGAAAGGATCCGGAGCGCTTCAACCAGGCCCGGTCCCTCACCGCTGAGGTTATCGCGAAAAAACTGCTCTGATGAGCCGGGAGAAGAGCATGAACATCATGGTACTGGACATCGGAGGCACCTCCATCAAGTCCGCCGTTTTTCAGGAGGGAAGCCTCTCCCGCCTTCAGGAAACTCCCACCGAGGCCCATCATGGAGGCGAACACGTCGCCGACAGAGCCGCCTCCCTGATTGCCTCCTACGGGGATTCCTGTCCCCTGGAGCGGATCGGCATCAGCACCGCCGGCCAGGTAAACCCGGAAACGGGAACCATCATCTACGCCAACCGAAACATTCCCGGCTACACGGGGATCTGTCTGAAAAAGCGGATGGAACAGAAGTTTGGCATCCCCACCGCCGTGGAAAACGATGTAAACGCGGCGGCCCTGGGGGAGGCGGTCTACGGTGCCGGAAAGGGAGAGAAGGACTTTGTCTGCCTCACCTACGGCACCGGCATCGGCGGAGCCATCTTTCAGAACGGAAAGCTCTGCTACGGAAGCAGCTGTTCGGCAGGGGAGTTCGGCTCCCTCATCCTCCACCCGGAGGACCGGGTGGAGGATGATCCCTTCAGCGGGGGATATGAAAAGTACGCCTCGGTCACCGCCCTGGTGGAAAAAGCCAGAAAGGCCGATCCCACCCTGACGGACGGGAGGACCATCCTGCAGCGAAAAGATGAGCCCCATGTAAAAGCCCTCCTCCAGGACTGGATCCGGGAGATCGTCTACGGGCTTGTCACGGTCACCCACATGCTGAACCCCTCCTGCATCATTCTGGGAGGCGGGGTGATGGAACAGCCCTTCCTTCTGGAGCTGATCCGGCAGGAACTGATGGAAAACCTGATGGAGAGCTTCCGCCACGTACGGCTTAAAAGCGCCAGCCTGGGAAACCGGGCGGGACTTCTGGGCGCCGGCGTCCGGGCCTCAAATCTTTAACAGCAACCGGAGGAAACTTATGAAGATTATCAAAGCCAGTGACTATTATGATATGAGCCGCAAGGCCGCCAACATCATCTCCGCCCAGATCATCATGAAGCCCAACTGCGTGCTGGGTCTGGCCACGGGCTCCACCCCGGTGGGCGCCTATAAGCAGCTGGTGGAGTGGTACAACAAGGGAGATCTGGACTTCTCCGAGGTCACCACCGTCAACCTGGACGAGTACAAGGGCCTTCCCAAAGAAGATCCCCAGAGCTACTACTACTTTATGAACGAAAATCTCTTCAGCAAGGTCAACATCGACACCAGCCGCACCTTCCTGCCGGACGGAACCCAGCCCGACAGCGGGATTGCCTGCCGGGAATACAATGCCATCATCCACTCCCTGGGCGGGGTGGA
>CAZJYM010000150.1:0-7709 GCA_964550245.1 uncultured Blautia sp.
GTGATATCTCCCAGGAGGTAGGATTCCGACACCTCTTTGAAAGCTGAAATCAGCTGATCATACTCCGGCAGGGGCGGTGTTTCCAGCACCCGCTGGCTTTCAAAAAACACATCCGTATTCTTTCCCGGTACGCTCTCCTTGAAGATCTGGCGGATTTCATCATTGATGTAGCCGCTGATTACCCCGTTGGCAGCATAAAGCTTCGCTCCCTCCTCCCCGCAGAGGTAGGTGAGAAACTGGAAGGCCTGATCCGGGTACCGGCACTGCTGGGTGATTCCCGCAAACTGATACTGGCCGAAGGTGGTATATTTCTCCTGGTTCTCGCAGATGGGCATGGGGGCTATGTCCCAGTCTACTGAAACTCCATGGGCATTTTCGTCCTCCAGGAGCATGTTGACGGTCCACTCCCCCTGGGGCATCATGGCCGCCTTTCCGCTCTCAAAGACTTCCAGCCAGTTGTCCCCGATCTCCATCACATCTTTCAAAGGCATGTGGCTCTTGTCCACGTTGTAAAACCGGTTCAACCACAGCAGGGATTCCATGGTAGGGGAGATATCGTCGTCGTACAGGTAGTTCTGCCGCTGGACACCCATGAAGGAGTAAAGCCAGTTGATAAAGTAGCCTCCCCAGATCTTGTCCTCCCCTTCCCCGTCATTGGTCAGCATTTTGGCAGTACGGGCATACTCCTCCCAGGTCATCTGATCCGGATAGGGGACTCCCGCATCCCGGAAGATCTTCCTGTTATAATAGAGCACCCAGTAGGTGCTTCTGGTGGGAAGCCCGTAGAACTTGTCATCAATGGTGTAGGAATAGACCATGTTTCCGTAGTTGGTCATGTCCAGGTTGCTCTGTTTCAGGTAGTCCGTCAGATCCCGCAGATACCCGCCGTTCTGGTAGGCGCAGATCTTGGTCACTCCCCGAATACCCAGCACATCCACCCGCGTCCCGCTGTCCATCACCTCCACGATCTCATCGTCGTACACATCGTTGTCAATCACGTGGAGATTCACATGAATTCCAGGATAGACGGCATTAAAGCTGTCCACCGCTTTGCGGATGTAGGTCTCCTCATCATCCCAGATATAGTATTCCAGGCTCACATCCTCCTGGGTTCCCCCGCCTGAGGCCTCCGTCTGACTGGCCCGGCCTCCCCCGTTCATGCACAGACACAGGATCAGGGATACAGCGGCTCCCGCAAGGAGAAATTTTCCAAGTTTCATAGATCTCAACCTTCTTATAACACCTGCTTCGGATCTCCATGATAGTACAGGATAAGGAAAACATCAACAGAAGATCCCTAAATGGGCCGAATCCGCCAGGAATAAGGGTTTCCGGGAGAGGCCAACAAAATTTCAACCTTTTCCAAAAAGCGTCTCTGTGTTATAATACCCTGCATTCCCAGAAACACCAGGAGGAAAACCCATGTTTTATTCCATTATCGTCTTTATCTTTGTGATCCTTTTCCTGATCAAAACAGACCGGAGCAATCCCTCCTCCCGGTGCATCATCGCCCTGCTCATCAGCTACATGTTCGCCCTGTCCTTCCTGGCCCTCTATCTCTCCAAGGACACCTACTACTACGACACGGCCAACCACTACTTTTCCCTGCCCAAATTCATATGGAGGGGCCTGCTGCTTCTGCCCGTTCAGAAAAGCACCATCATCCGGCTCTGCAATCTCTCGGTGCTCAGCACCCTGTACTGCTGCCTTCTCTTTTCCCTGTCCTTCAAGCATACGGGGCTGGTGCGCATCACACCGGCCGTAAAGAGGGGCACGGCAGTCCTTCTTCTGGTAGAGCTGGCAGCCTATGATCCGGCGGTGATCCGGCTGTTCTACACCTTCCTGTATCCCCGCTTTCTGACCGTACAGGAGTTCAACGCCTGCCAGGACAGGTTCCACACTCTGACCACCGGCTTTCATGTGGTCCTGCTGCTTGCGTGCGCCTGTTTCCTGGGCTTTACCATCGTCCGCACCGCCTGCCTGCGGATCATCCGCATGAGCATCCTGTGGATCTCTCTTTCCTGGCTCTTCATCATGTTTTCCTTCATCTCGATTTTTTACCACTATCCCCTGTACATGATCCGGGTGTCCAGGCTCTCCGGGGTGATCACCTACCTGACTGCACCCCTTTCCTCCAACAGCATCCTCTACACCTTCTTCCCCTACTTTGTGATCCTGATGCTGCTGCTGATCTCCGTCAGCATCTACAACAGCAAGATGCTGAACTACCGCCTGCGGGAAAAGGACTTCTCCATCTCCAAGCAGATCGCGGCCTCGGACATCACCTCCAGAACCTTCTGTCACTACATGAAAAACGAGCTTCTGGCCATCTCCGCGGAGCTGGACAACCTGGATCTCCAGGGAGAAAGCCTCACTGCAGTCCAGAACGTGGTGGAGCGCTGTGACCATCTCTATGAAAGGCTGGACCAGATCCACCGCAGCACCAAGTCCGCCGTTCTCACCCTGCACCGGGAGAATCTGGGGGATGTGATGACAAGGCTTTCCGATGAATACCTGTCTCAGTACCCGGATATCCATCTGACCTGCCAGTTTGACTCCAGCTGTCCCGCGGTCATGATCGACTCCAACTACTTTGCGCAGGCCATCCTGAACATTCTGACCAACGCGGTGGAAGCCCTGGAAAAGGTGCCCCCGGAGAGGCGTTCTCTCTTTCTCTCCCTGGATTCGGTGGACAACTGGGTGGTCCTCACCATCCGGGACACGGGCGTGGGGATCCCGGCGGAGAACCTGCCGGATATCTTCACTCCCTTCTACACCTCCGAGCCGGTAGCCAGACACTGGGGCATCGGTCTCTCCCTGACTCACAAGATCATCTCCGCCCACGAGGGGTACATCGAGGCGGAGAGTACACCGGGAGAAGGCACCACCTTTCAGATCATGCTGCCGGCGGTGTCGGAGTGATCAGCCCTTCAGTCCGGAGAAGGCCACTCCTTCGATCAGGTATTTCTGGGCAAAGATGAAGATCAGCACCATGGGGATCAGCGCACAGATGGTGCCGGCCATGATGGGACCGTAGTCCGTCCTGTACAGGGAACTGAAGGAAGCCAGACCGATCTGAATGGTCTTTAACCGGTCGGAGGTCAGATAGATCATGGGCCCCATGTAGTCGTTCCACACCGAGTTGAAGGTAAAGATGATCAGGGTGGCCACGGCCGGCCGGCAGATGGGCATGATCACCCGGCCGTAGATGGCCAGTTCCCCGCAGCCGTCGATTCTGGCAGCCTCGGAGAGCTCTCTGGGAACGCCCATCATGTACTGCCGCATGAGGAAAACCCCGAAGGCGCTGAAAAGCTGCAGGAGAATCAAAGACCAGTGGGTGTCGTAAAGCCCCAGGTTCTTCACGATGATGAACTGGGGAATCATGATGGCATGCCAGGGAACCATCATGGTGGCCAGGTAGCAGAGGAAGATCTTGTCTCTTCCCGGATAGTTCATCTTGGAGAAGGAGTAGGCCGCCAGGGAACAGGTGACCACCTGGCCGGCGGTGATAATCACCGAGAGCTTCAGGGTGTTCAGAAAGTAGGTGAAGAAGGGCACTTCCGTCCACACTTCCTTATAGTTGTCCCAGTTCAGCTCATCGGGGATCCACCGGAAGGGCACCTGGAAGATCTCGTTGTTGGACTTAAAGGAGGCGCTTAAGGTCCAGAGGAAGGGCAGGATCATGGTAATGCCCACCAGAAAGAGGACCATCCACAGGATTGCCCGTCCGATTTTTCTTCTTGTCCGAATGTTCATCGCTCTTCTTCCCCCTTCTAATCCATGTATACGACCCACTTTTTCTGTCCGTAGAACTGAACCAGGGTGATCACCAGAATGATCAGGAACAGAAAATAGGCGATTGCCGAGGCATAACCCATCTTGGAGTACTTAAAGCCCTCCTGGTAAATCCGGTAGACCAGCACGTTGGTGGCTCTGCCCGGGCCGCCGTCGGTCATGACGGAGATCAGGTCGAAGACCTGGAAGGAGTTGATGATGTTCAGAATGATGACCATGAAAAGAGTTGGAGAGAGCATGGGCAGGGTGATCTTAAAGAAACGGACAAAGGTGTTGGCCCCGTCCACCCTGGCGGATTCATAGAGCTGCTGGGGAATGGACTGCAGTCCGGACAGCAGCATGATCATGTAGTAGCCCGCCTGCTTCCAGATGGCCACAAGCATAACCCCCCAGATGGCCCACTTGGTGCTGGCCAGCCATTTGGGGGGATTGGCGATCCCGATGGCCCTCAGGAACTGGTTGATGGGCCCCTGGGTGGGATTGAGAAGCAGGGTCCACACAATGCCCACCGCCACCATGGAGGAGATGGTGGGGAAGAAAAACAGAGCTCTCAAAAAGCCGGTGGCCTTCAGGCCCGCATTCACCCCGCAGGCCAGCAGAAGGGCAATGATGATGATCAGGGGCACCGTCACCACCGTGTAGAGAATGTTGTTCTTCAGGGACACCATCACATAGTCGTCATGGAACATGTCGATGTAGTTCTTCAGGCCCACGAAGTCAAACTTTTTATATCCGTCATAGTTTGTCAGAGAGATGACAAATCCCATGGCAATGGGAAGCAGCAAAAAAATAAAAAAACCGATAAAGTTCGGCAGAATAAACAGATAGCCTTTGATATATTGTTTCGTCCTCCCGTTTAACAGGGGCTTTTTCTTATCCATGGATCCTCTCCCTTTCCCTTTTAATAGCTGTACCTCTTAAAAACAGCAGGCAGGCTGCCGCCTGCCCGCTGTCCTAAACTTACTCTTCCCCGGCGTATTCCGCCAGTATGGCATCCCTCTGTTCGACGAAGTCACTCATGCAGGTGTCAATGTCCTCCTCACCCAACAGGTAAAGCTGGGCATTTTCATTGAAGACGGTAAGGATCTCATCGTATCCGTCGGTGTTGGGAGCTTCCTGAATCTTCTGGGCTTCAAAGAAGACGGAAACGCTGTCTCTTCCGGCTGTCTCGATATAGGCTTCCTCCGCATTGTCGCTGGCGTAGGCGTGAATCATGCCGCACTGGGAGTAAACCTGAGCCCCTTCCGGTCCGCACAGGTAAGCCAGGAAATCAAAGGCTTCATCCGGATGTTCGCAGGTGGAGGTGATGGCGGCAAACTGGAACTGGCCCCAGGTGGTGTTGGGTTCCACGCCGTCGGGTACGGGCATGGGAGCTACCTGCCAGTTAATGGTGCAGTCTCCCTTGGCCTCGTCCTCCAGGAACATGTTTACAGCCCACTCCCCGTTGGGAAGCATGGCGCAGTTTCCGTTCTCAAACTCGGAGATGTAGTAGGCGTTGGTGGCGGTCAGATCCGCGTAGCTCATATGGGAGTTGTCCACATTGTAGAGCCTGTTCAGCAGTTCCAGAGAGTACTGCACCATGGAGGTGTCCTCATTGTCCAGATATTTCCCGGCCTGAACGGAGGCAAACTGGAAAATCCAGGGTACCCAGTAGCCGCCGTACACGCCCAGCGCATCTTTAAGCTGCATGGAAAGATCGGCATATTCATCCCAGGTCATCTGTCCCGGATACTCGATTCCCGCCTGATCAAAGAGGTCGGCATTGTAGTACAGCACCCAGCAGGTGCTTCTGGTGGGCAGGGTGTAGAAATTGCCCTGATAGCTGCTGGTGTCCCACATGGGTCCGTAGCTTGCCACATCCAGGCTGCTGGCTTCGATGTAGTCGTCCAGCTGCAGGATGGCGCCCTGGGAGGCATACTCTGTGGCCTGGGCCACGCCCCGGATGTCCACCAGATCCAGATCCGCACCGCCGGAGAGCATCACCTTCAGCTTGTCATCATAATCCGACTCCGGAATCACCTGGAGTTCCACCTGAATTCCCCGTCCCTCCGCATTGTACTGGTCTACCACCTTGCGGATGTAGTTTTCCTCATCACTCCAGATGCTGAACTGCAGCGTCACATCCTCGGAATCCGCGTATACCGGCACGCCGGACAGCATGGAAGCACACATGGCCAGGGACATCATTCCTGCCAGAACCTTACTTTTCATCTTAAATTTCCTCCTTATTGAATATGTATGAAAAGTTTCCGTTTTGATTGACAATTGTACTGTAGCATGGGATTATTCTGATGAATAGGTGGATAATTTTTCAACCTTCCCTGATTTTTCCTTTTGTACTATATTTTTTCTGAGTCTAAATGTTCAATTTTCCTGGAGGTTGTGATGATACGGGTACTGATCGCTGAGGATATCCTGCCTGTCCTGAAGAGATACATCAGGATTCTCAGCCGGGATGAAGAGATAGAGGTTGTGGGTTCCGTGCAGACGGGTCAGGAGGCGGTGGAGACTGCCCTCCTGAAGCACCCGGATGTGATCCTGATGGATGTGGAGATGGAAACCCGCACGGCCGGCCTGGATGCCACCCGGGAGATCCTCTCGGCCCAGCCGGATACCAAGATCATCATCCTCACGGTATACGAAGACGACAAGACGGTTTTCAAGGCCTTTGAGCTGGGGGTGTCGGACTATGTGCTCAAAAACGCCCCTCCGGAGGAGATCATTGCCTGCGTCAAAGATGCCTACCGGAACCTCTCTCCCATCCGCCCCGCCATCGCCCAGAAGATCCGGGATGAATTCCAGCGCATCAAGGTTCAGGAGAGCAGCCTTCTCTACTGCATGCAGATCGTGGCCCAGCTCACCCAGACGGAACTGGACATCCTCAACCTGACGGAAGAGGGATACTCCCGGCAGCAGATCTGCGAGATCCGCTGTGTGGAGCTCTCCACGGTCAAGTCCCAGATCCACAACATTCTCAAAAAGTTCGGAAAGAGCAGCATGCAGGAAGTGATCACCATGCTGGAGGACCTGCACATCTTTGAATACCTGCACCTGAATGCGGACAGCCCCTCTCCCCAGACTTCCGGAAGGTTCGGCCCTCTGCGCAAGCATTCCCAGTGAAACCTCTGCGCTCCCGAAATGGAAAAACGACCTGCTTTTTCCCGAAGATCCCTTACACTGTCAGCAGGGCAGCCGTATCTGGCCTGCGATATTCCCCGCATTCGGGAAGGAAAGGAAGACCTGGTGATGGAACAGCCACTTTGCTTTTACCGTCATTGAATGTTGTCAGAATAAAGCAGTCTTTGGACTGCTTTTTTTTATTACCCGCTTTCCGGGGCAAATTGGTTATGGACATAGGCGCTTCACTGTGCTATACTGCTAAAGTGTGCAGGGGAGGTGGAATTCTCCCTGTGCCCGTTGTGTTAATCTTTTTTAATGAGGAGGTTTTTTTATGAAAAAGACAAAAGCTGCAGTCGCGCTCCTTACTGCCTCCGCTCTTGTCCTTGGCTCCATGAGCCTGGGCACCGCTGTTTTCGCTGAAGAAGGCGGATCGGACCTGAACATCATGCTGGAAACACCGGTGGAGTCTCTGGATCCCCAGCAGGCCACAGACGGCACATCCTTTGAGGTCATCGCGGACTATACCGATGGTCTGATGCAGATGGATGCCGACGGAAAACCGGTGGAAGCCCTGGCCGAGTCCTATGAAGTATCTGAGGACGGCCTGACCTACACCTTCCATCTCCGGGACGCTTCCTGGAGCAACGGAGACCCGGTAACCGCAAACGACTTTGTCTACGCATGGCAGAGAGCCGTCGATCCGGCCATCGCTTCCGAGTATGCCTACATGCTCAGCGATATCGGTCAGGTGGTAAACGCTGCGGAGATCATCGCCGGAGAAAAGGATAAAAGCG
>CAZJYM010000151.1:0-5337 GCA_964550245.1 uncultured Blautia sp.
CACGCTCTGCCAGGGCCGAAGAGCAGAGGTGATCACCGTAAAGTTGGCCTGGGTGCCTCCCACCAGGAAGTGAACCTGTGCTTTGGGGCAGTCCAGATATTTCTGGATCTCCTCCTCGCCCTTTTTACACCATTCGTCTACTCCGTATCCCCCGTAGCTCTCATCATTGGTCTCCTGCAGGGCCTTTAAGATCTCAGGGTGAGCACCGTGGCTGTAATCATTGTTAAACCGTATCATCATTTTCCTCCTATGTTCCGGGTCAGAGATCCTCCATCAGTTCCCGGCATTCCTCCTTCAGGAGTTTTTCCTGTTTCCGGTACAGCAGCTTCTCACTGTGGCGCAGATAGCTCTCCGATCCATGGGCTGATATGAACTCCATGGCATGGGCATTGCGGGTAAGACCGGAGACAAAGAGCACCATCTCCTGTCCCTCCCCAAAACAGCGTTCCAGGAAGTCAAATCCGCGGGTGAGATAAGCCTGTATCCGGGATACCCGTTCTCTTCTCTGTCTTTGTTCCCTAGCAAAGAGAGTCCGTACCAGGGGCAGGCCATCCTTTCCCCTTCCCAGATGTTCCTTCTTTACCTGAAGAGAGTAGTCCTGGAGGGTTCTGTTTACCCATTCTTCCTCTTCCTTTTCTTTGGGAGTGATAATCTCCCTTTCAATCTTCACCTGAAGCCCGGTCTCCCTGATCTTTACAAAGTCCTCCAGGGACTGTTCATTGGTACCGGTCTTCCAGAGAGTGAGAGCCTGGTAAAGCAAAGCAAGGCGCTTCTCCAGCCGGGTACAGGAAACAAACTCCTGGTCCAGTGCCGCCAGAAGAAGGGTTACCACCGTAAAGCGCTCGTCAAACTCTCCTCCCCTGGCCATGGAGATCTTTTTGTCCATTTCCTCATCCGTAAGGCTTCCCTCCAGGATCCGGCGGATTTCATAGTCTGTCCCGTACTTTTCATACAGCTGATAGCCGGCATAAAACTCCCGGGAGACCTGTTCGGACTGGATGTACTCCTTCACCAGTTCTTCTGAAATGGGAATGGAGAGTTCCTCGTAACTCTTAATGATCTCCGATAAGTCCTCCCAGCCTCTGGCGGTGACAAAGGAGAGACGGTCCGGGTTCTGATCCGCCAGGTAAAACCTCTCGGGATGAATGGAGAGGTAAGAGAGAACAGCCGGGTGAACCCCGTTCTCCCAGGCATACTCCATCCAGACAGGGCAGTCCGGCTCCACATCGATCCGTCTCACCCGGTCCAGGGTGACAATGTCAAATTCACGGGCGGAGCGGTTGTATTCGGGAGGATTTCCTGCTGCCACGATCATCCAGCCCTCCGGCACCACATGGGTTCCAAAGGTTTTGTTCTGGAGAAACTGCAGCATCACCGGAACTAAAGTCTCGGAGACACAGTTGATCTCATCGATAAAGAGGATGCCCTCCTTCTTTCCGGTTTTCTCCATACAGTCGTAGACAGAGGCGATGATCTCACTCATGGTGTATTCCGTCACCGTAAAGGTCTCTCCTCCGTAGCTTCTCTCTTCCAGATGGGGAAGACCGATGGCACTCTGTCGGGTATGGTGCGTAAGGGTATAGGCCACCAGACCGATTCCGCACTCACTGGCGATCTGTTCCATCACCGCCGTCTTGCCGATGCCGGGAGGTCCCATGAGAAGGATGGGCCTTTGTCTCACCCGGGGAAAAATATAGGATCCGGAAGAGTCCTTCCGGTGATAGGCCTGCAGGGTGTGCTGGATTTCCTGTTTTGCTTCCTTGATGTTCATCTTGCCAGTCCTCTTTCCCCCTCTCCCACTATAAGCTTTTTAGCCCAGGAAGGCACCATCTCCATCCTGGGGGTTTTATGGAGAAACACAAAGGCCGTTTCATAGGGAGTGCTCTCCCGGGGATAGATGCCGTCCCCGTCGGTAAAGTAAATCAAAGCCTTCAAATTTTTAAGTTCCTTCTTCTCCTGCAGAGACTTCACGTACTGGAAAACCGGACGAAAGTCCGTGCCTCCCCTTCCGTGGATGCGCAGGTTTTTACTGTACGCATCCCACTCCTCCCGGGAACGGATCAGCACCGCATCCTGCACCATGCAGTCGCACTGAATGATGTAGACCTTCATCTTTCGAAAGAAGTTCTCCTTTTCATTGAGGATGGCACAGGTCTCCGAAAGAAACCGGGCCACTACCGCCGCCGAACAGGATCCGGAGGTATCGATGGCGATCACCAGCTCCTCCAGCCTGTTTACCTCCCGGTACTCCAAAGGTTCCACCAGGGGAAGGTTCCCGTAGTGTTCCATGCCGTAATGGTAGTAGATGTAGTCAAAAGAGTCCGGATCCAGTTCCACTTCTTCCCGGGGTTTGGCAAAGCGCTTTAAAAACTTCCGGTAGTCATAGCGGCTTTCTCCGATCTCCTCCGGTTCCTCCTCTTCCGTTCCCCTTTTGGTTCCAGCCTTCTGCTTATGGTCTCTCTTACTCTGACCGGTAAGAGTCAGGATCCGCTCCCACTTTTTCCGACAGGCTGCCTTTTTTTCTTTCTCCTCTCCCCATTGCCAGAGTCCATGATCGTCAAAGAGAAAGGCTCTCTGTAATTCTTCCAGGGAAAAGGGGAACCTGTTCCCAAGGATCATCTCCCGGATCTGTTCTGCGGAAGCGGCATGTTCCCCCAGGATCCGCAGACACCTCTGCCGCACCGGGTTTTCTTCTTCTGGAAAAGCCCCGGTCCTCTCCAGCACCTGTTCCACGGCCATGTCGCAGGAGAGGTTCCAGAGGACCGGATCTTTATTCTCCTCAAAGGGATGCAGGTACAGGCAGTGAAGAAGGATGTGCAGGTATCCTCTCTCTAACGCCTGCGGATCCTTCATGTAGAGCTGAATCACCCAGGCAGGAGAAAAGGTAATCCTCTCTCCTTCGGTTCCTATGGTTCCCGTCCCTGCCCGGCAGGGCAGGGAGGCAAAGGCCAGATCCAGGTAGGGGAAACGGCTGCACAGTTCATTCCGGCAGTTTTCCAGGATCCGCACGCCCAGATCCCCCATGTGCTCTTCCCTAGAGTTCCAGGTCCCTGTCCTCATATCCCCACAGTTCCTCCTTCAGATGAAGCAGCCACACCAAAGATCCCGTCTTTCCCCGCTCCCGGGCCATCTGCAGAAAATCATCGGCCTGCCGGGAAGTGCAGGTATCAAACCATCCCAGTTCCTGAAGCTTCTCCAGCTTTTCCACCGCATCCTCCTCAATCAGCTGCCGCACGGCCGGACGAAGGCGGCGGTGAAGATAATCCCCGTACTGCTGTCGTTCATCCTCTTCCACCCCGTCCTCCAGAAAGAAGGCCCGCAGGGCAACTGCCAGCCGGATACTCTCCTGCTTCGTCTCCACAAACTTTTTATAAAGCTTCTGTCCCTCCTGCCCGCTGCTTCTCTGTCGAAGAGCCTGGGAGACCACTTCCACATCCATGGAAAACCGGTTTTCATCCTCATTCATGGGAATCCCCTCCATTTCGAAGTATAGCAAAATCCCCCGTCCTTTTCAACGGGAAGGGATGTTGAAAACCCACACAGCCTGCTTTATAATAGGAATACCAAAAATCACAGGAAAAGGAGATTTCCCATGAATGTGCCAAAGATGAAAACAGCCGTGCTGGGCTGCGGAGCCATCAGCGATGCCTACCTCTCCACCGTCACCAGCAAGTTTCAGATCCTGGATGTGGTGGGCTGCTGCAACCGGACTCACGAAAAAGCGGTGAAAAAGGCCGAACAGTACCATATCAAAGCAATGACCCTCCAGGAGATCCTGGAGGATCCCTCCATCGAGCTGGTGATCAACCTGACTCCCATGACGGAGCATTACGAGACCAACAAACTTCTTCTGCAGGCAGGCAAACACGTGTACACGGAAAAGACGCTGGCCCTGGAACTGGACCAGGCAAAAGAACTGGTGGATCTGGCCAATGAAAAGAACCTCCGTCTGGGCTGTGCCCCGGACACCTTTTTAGGAGCTTCCATCCAGACCGCCCGCTTTGTAATCGAGAGCGGCATGATCGGAAAAGTCAGCTCCTTTACCGCCTCCCTCACCCGGGATTACAAACTTTCCGCCCAGCGCTCTCCCGGCGTGGTGAAAAAGGGCTTCGGAATCGCCTTCGATGTGGGGATCTACTACGTAACCGCCCTGTTAAGCATGCTGGGACCTGCGGGGTCTGTCACCGGCTTTATGGAGACCAGAGACCCGGAAGGAACCTTCCAGAACGTAGATCACCTGGGAGAGCCCTACACCATGACCTGTGAAAACATCGCCTGTGCCTCAGTCAGGCTGCAAAGCGGGGTGATGGGAAACCTGCTCTTTGACTCCAACTCCGTCCTCACCATCCCGGAGCAGCCGGTGATGGTTATCTACGGATCCCAGGGAATCCTCTACATGTCAGATCCCAACCTGTTCGGCGGGGATGTAAAAGTACTCCTCAAAGGCAATACCCAGCCCGTATCCGTCCAGCAGTGCCATCCCTACGACACCGAATCCAGGGGACTGGGCGCCGCAGAGATGGCCTGGTCCATCCGTCTGGGAAGACCTCACCGGGCCGGTAAGGAGATGGCTTTCCACGCTCTGGAGCTTCTCACCGGCATCGGCATCAGCGGAGAGACCGGAAAGCGCTATGACCTCCAGTCCTCCTTTGAAAAGCCAAAGGCCCTGCCCAGAGGGTATAAGAGTCCCTTCCCGGGAGCGGCCGGTTTTGAAGAGAACACCATTGCCCTTTAAATATATGAAACGGTCCGGGAGAGTTCCTTCCGGCTTGTGTGGGCTGGTGCGGGCACTGCATCCGCCGCAGCGTATCCCAGATCCATCAGCATCAGGATCTCTTCATTCTCCGGCAGGCCCAGATCTTTGGCCAGTTCCTCCGGGTTGAAGAAGTTCAGCCAGCAGCTGTCTATTCCCGCATTCTTAGCCGCCAGGATCATGTGGGTGGCCACAATGGAGGCATCCTCGATCCCGGAATCTCTCTTTCCGCCGGGATAGACAAACACGTTGTTTTTGTCAAAAGCCACCACCAGCACGGTGGGAGCCCCGAACCTGCAGGGGGTAGCCTTGTCTATTTTGGCCAGTCCTTCCGGGGACTGCACCACGTAGACATGCTGCTCCTGCAGGTTTTTGGCGGTAAGGGCCAGCCTTCCCGCTTCCAAAATCTCCTCCAGTTTCTCCTTTTCAATCTGTCTGGCTTCATATTTCCGGCAGGAATACCTGGCCCGGATCACTTCTGAAAATTCCATCACACATCCTCCTTATTGAAAACTTTCCGGTCTCCGCTCTTAAAAGCCGGGACTGTACTCACAGTATACAAAAAAGCGCTTCCGTTTTCAACC
>CAZJYM010000151.1:5437-7707 GCA_964550245.1 uncultured Blautia sp.
CTTAAAAGCCGGGACTGTACTCACAGTATACAAAAAAGCGCTTCCGTTTTCAACCATTGGAATCCCTTATGAGAATGTTTTGACAACCGGAGGGAGGCATGGTACATTTGATTACAGCGCCACATGAGGAAAAAGTGGGGTATGGGCCCCCGCGGATTCCGCAATGTGTGGAGGATTGTGAGAGCGCGAAGCAGCGGAACAATCCGTAATCCTATTACGCCAAAATCATTCAGGAGGAAAGCCATGTATCAGTTTAACCGGGAAGACTATGAAAAGCGCATGGAATGGTTTGTCAAAGCCAGATTTGGTATGTTTATCCATTGGGGACTCTATGCCATCCCCGCCAGAGGGGAATGGGTAAGAAGCTTTGAGGAGATCCCAAAAGAAGAATACATGAAGTACTTTGAGGAGTTTGATCCCCGTGATGCCGATCCCGCCATCTGGGCCAGAACTGCCAGAGAAGCGGGCATGAAGTACGTGGTCATGACGGCCAAGCACCATGACGGATTCTGTCTCTTTGACAGCCAGTATACGGATTTCAAGTCCACCAATACCAAATGCAAAAGGGACTTTGTCCGTGAATTCGTGGATGCAGTCCGGGGAGAGGGCTTAAAAGTGGGCCTCTATTACTCCCTGCTGGACTGGTACCATGATGACTATCCCCACTATGGGGATCGAAACCACCCCATGCGGAACCATCCGGAGTGCTCCAATGAAAACCGGGATTTTAACCGCTACCTCACCTACATGCACAACCAGGTGAGAGAGCTGTGCACCAACTATGGAAAGCTGGACATCCTGTGGTTTGACTTTTCCTACGATGACCTGCGGGGAGAAGCCTGGAAGGCCACCGAACTCATTGACATGGTGCGCACCCTGCAGCCGGGTGTAATCATCGACAACCGGCTGGAGGTAAGCGGGGAGGGCTACGGTTCCCTGGCAACGGGCAATCCCGCCCCCTATCACGGAGACTTTATCACCCCGGAACAGATGATTCCCCCGGAAGGAATCCAGGACGTAAACGGCAGGGACCTCTACTGGGAGGCCTGTGTCACCATGAACCGCAACTGGGGTTATCACGCCACGGACCATGATTTCAAGTCCTCCTCCATGCTGATCCACAAACTGGTGGAGTGTGTGTCCAAGGGCGGAAACATGATGCTCAATGTGGGTCCCGATGCCCACGGCCAGATCCCGGAAGAATCCGTAAAGATCTTAAAAGAGATCGGGCAGTGGATGTCCAGAAACTCCAAAAGCATCTATGGCTGTACCAAAACCGGTCTTGCCAAGCCGGATCTGGGACGTATTACCGGCAACGGAAAGAGCCTCTTCTACCACCTGTATGAAAACTCCATCGGTCCGGTACCCCTTCTGGGTGTAAAGAAAGAAGATGTAAAGGGAGTCCGCTACCTGGCTACCGGTGCGGAGGCCCCCATCTCCCACAGCTGGGTACACACCGACTACCCCAACATCCTCTTTGTGGATCTGGGACCGGATCCCAATCTTCCGGATCCGGTGGATACGGTGCTGGAGGTTCTCTTAAAGTAACGATTGGGAGTTATTATAATATGAAGGAATTCATTCTGGAAGCCTGTGTGGATTCCCTGGAATCAGCTCAGGCAGCGGCTGAGGGAGGAGCCAACCGGCTGGAGCTGTGTGCAAACCTCATCATCGGCGGCACCACTCCCAGCCCCTGTCTCTTTCGGGAGATCAAAAAGCAGCTGGACATACGAATCCATGTGCTGATAAGGCCCAGGTTCGGAGATTTCTGCTATGCGGACTCCGAATTCCGGATCATGCTGGAAGAGGTAAAGATGTTTCGGGATCTGGGAGCCGACGGGGTGGTCTTTGGAGTCTTAAACCCGGACGGCACCCTGGACCTTCCCCGGATGAAACTCCTGATGGAAGCCGCCGGGGAGATGAGTGTCACCCTGCACCGGGCCTTTGATCTCTGTCAGGATCCCTTTCAGACCATGGAGGAAGCCAAAGATCTGGGAATTCACACCATCCTCACCTCCGGTCAGAAAAACAGCTGCCTGGAGGGAAAGGAACTTCTTACTCAGCTTGTAAAACGGGAAGACAACCGGATCACCATCATGATCGGAGGAGGCGTAAACGCCGAAGTCATCCGTATCCTGGCACCGGCCACCAGGGCCAAAGCCTATCACATGAGCGGAAAAGTGATCATGGAGAGTGAAATGACCTACCGAAAAAAGGATGTAAACATGGGGCTTCCCGCTTTCAGTGAGTATGAGCTGATCCGCACGGAT
>CAZJYM010000152.1:0-7687 GCA_964550245.1 uncultured Blautia sp.
TGTAATCCCGGGGGGCATATGGGCAATGCTGATCGAAAATACTCTCATCTATGAAAAACAATACTCCATCATCGTCAACGACCTGGACCGCCCGCTTCTCTACTACTTTGACTACGACGACAGAAGCGCCTCCGTCAACATGGCATTTCAGCATTTTCACCCGTTTTACGAGATCATGGTGCTCCTCGCCCCGGAGGGGGAGCATCTCTTTGAGGGAAACCTGTATCACCTGTCCTACGGGGACATGGTGCTGATCCCTCCCTATCTGCTGCACAAGTCCATCTACCGGAAGGGAGCTCCCAGCAAACGGATCATCATTGATTTCCTCTTTCCCAGTGAATGGATGGAAGACGGTACCGGCTACCCGGAACTTCTCTCACCCTTTCACGCCAGTCAGCACATCTACCGGTTTTCCGACCGGCAGAGACTCAAACTCTACGAACTTCTCAACCGCATCATGGTCTACTCCATGCAGCCCGAGTACACGGGCAGTTCCCTGGACGAGCTGATGATTCACACCCGCTTTGTGGAATTCCTCCACGAGCTCTACCAGGCAAAAGACCAGAACGTCTATCTCAACGACCTGGTGACCACCCCGCTCACCCAAAAGATGCATGCGGTGGCCTCCTACATCCATCAGCACTATCAGGAGCCTCTCACCCTCTCCAACCTGGCGGAGACCTTTTTCATCAGCCCCTGTTATCTCTCCCGCAGCTTTAAGGAGACCATGAACTTCACCCTGTCGGACTACATCCAGATCACCCGCATCAAAAACACCCAGCATTTACTGATGACCACGGACTGGAAGATCTCCGACATCGCCTCGGCCTGCGGGTTCTCCAGCTTTTCCCAGTTTAACCGGATCTTCCACAAACAGATCGGCATGTCCCCCAGGGAGTACCGAAACCTGTCCGCCAGTTCCGACAAGCTGGGCTGAATCCTCTGCTCTGTGAAAAAGCCTGTTACGCGTAACAGGCTTTTTTGTTTCCTTTTTACTTTCTCTTTTTTTCTTTGTTTCTCTTGTTGTTTCTCTTGTTTTTTTCTTTTTTTTTTCTTTTTTTGTTTCTTTTCCCTCTCCCCTGCCCCACAGGGCAGGGGAGAGGGTGAGAAAACTAATAGATTAGTTGTAGAACTCAGGCTTTAGCTGTAAATATCAGATTTACTCCTGAAGGCTGTCGTAGTACTCAGCTCTGCCGTCCAGGATATCCTGCAGACCGGCGTTCACCAGTTCCTGATAGCCGCTCTCATAGGTGGACTCGAACTCATCGGACGGGCAGCAGATGCAGGTGTAGACGAACTGGATCATCCGGTTCTTGATGTCAACACCGTAGGTGGCTTCCGCCTCGGACATGTAGGCATAGCTGGGGAACCTGAACTTGCCGATCTGGCATACATCGTAGTAGTTCTTATACCAGTCTACGCTGGCCCAGTCCTGCTCCTGCTGTTCATAGTTGGTCTGAGCCATAACGTCAAAGTCGTTCACCCAGTCGAAGTTCAGGGTCATGATGCACAGGTCATCCAGAGTTCCGGGATAACCGGCGGCTTCCTTCTCTTCGGTGGAGGGCTCTACGGCCACGCCCAGCTCGTTGTATGTCAGATCGGGAGTGTAGCGGATCTGTACGGCAACTTCGGGATCAGCCATCCAGTTCAGATACTTCATGGCAGCCACGGTCTTCTCCTCGTTGGTGCTGGCCGGGATCATCACAAACATGGCATACCTGTACTCATAAGGTGTACGGTAGCTGCCGTCGGAGAGCTCGAAGGGCATGCAGGGAACGAAGGTGGGCTGGATTCCCAGGGTGGTGTTCAGAACAGCGGTGCTGTCCCAGATGTGGGTGGTGTCGTCCAGAACGAAGCCGACTTCACCGTTGGCCACGTCTGCCAGGAACACATCCTCAGCGGTGTCGGTGGGGAAGTCCTGGGTGATCAGGCCGTCGTTGTACCAGGTATTCAGCTGCTGCAGACCATCCTTGGATCCGGGAGCGATGGCCATGTAGCCTTCATTGTAGATGTAGGCGGTCCGCTCATCGGGCAGATCCACATAGGAGCCTACAAAGTTCAGATACATCTTTTCCGTATCGCCACGGCCGCTCATTGCCCAGGGGATGCCCAGGCCCGCGTCCTTGACAGCATACAGGTAGTCGCCCAGCTCAGCCTTGGTGGTGGGCATTTCCATTCCCAGCTGATCCAGCCAGTCCTGACGGATGTAGGCGGTATGACGGGAATTCTCGGTTCCTCTCTGTTTCATGACTGCAAACTTCTGGCCGTCCAGGTCGGCGATTCCCGACTGGGCCTCGGCGCTGTACTGCTCGATGTTGCCGCCGTACTGGGCATACACTTCGGTCAGATCGTTTAAGGCGCCGCTGCTGGCGTAGTTGTAGAACAGGCTCTGGTCGTAGGTGAATACGATATCCGGTGCGGTTCCGCCGGACATCATGATGTTCAGCTTGTCGTCAGACTCGGAACGGGGAACGGACACATAGGTCACGTTGATGTTGAAGAGTTCCTTTACCTGTTCCTGGATCCATTTGGTCATTGCGTTGTCCTCGGTGGTGGTGCCGGGAGCGGCATTGCCACGGTCCCAGACCATGACACGCAGATCAACCTCGTCGCCGTACAGGTCATTTGCCGCGCCGTCATCGGCGGCTGCGCCCACTGCGGTGGCCGCTACCATGGCGGTGGAGAGCAGAAGGGCAACGGCGGTTTTCATTAAACCTTTCTTCATAAATTTACCTCCCTTAGAAATGTGGTTTGTTTTTATTAAAGTATCCTCTTCGGATAGTTTAATCCGGACAATCATCCCTTGACAGCGCCTACCATGATACCTCTGGTAAAGAACTTCTGTACGAAGGGATATACGATCAGCATGGGCAGCATGGAGATCACAATGCTGGCCGCCTTGATGTTTTCAGCCACCAGGTTGGTGGTCAGGCCCTCCTCAATGGACACGTTCACCGATTCCACGAACTGTTTCAGAACCATCTGCACCGTGAAATACTTGGAGGAGTTGATGTAGTACAGTACGTCGCTGATGTCGTTCCAGCGGCCTACGGCGTAGAACAGACCCAGGGTTGCCAGGGTGGGATACACCAGGGGCAGCGCCACGGAGATCAGAGTCCGCAGCTGACTGCACCCGTCAATCTTGGCGGCGTCGTAGATGGACTCGTCAATCCCCCGGAAGGCATTGCACATGATGATCATGTTGTAGGCGCTTAAAGCACCCGGGATGATCAGGGCCCACACCGTGTCGATCATGTGGAAGTCCCTTACGTTTAAGTATTCCGGGATAACACCGGGATGCAGATACATGGTCATGACGAAGAGAGTCATGATCACGTTGCGGCCCTTTAACTCCGTCTTGGAAAGGGGATAGGCGGCCAGAACCGTCATCACCAGGCTGACGGCCGTGGATCCCAGCATCAGAGCGATGGAATACCAGAAGGCATTGACAAAGCTGCCGCTCCTTAAGGCTCTCTGGTAGGCCTCGGTGGTAAAGTCCACCGGGAAGATGAAAACCTTGCCCGCCAGGATGGCGTTCTTTCCGCTGAAGGATACGGAGAGAACACGGAGAATGGGAACCATGGCGATGACAGTAATGATAATGAAGAAAGCCGTCCAGAAACGCTGGAACCTTTTTTCGGTTTTGCTGTTGAGTGCACTCATTACATGATCCCCTCCTGTCCCATTTTTTTGATGACCGCATTGGCAGTCAGAACCAGAACCACGCCTACCACAGACTGGAACAGACCGACAGCCGTAGCGAAGTCGAACCGGCCGGCGGCAAGACCCACGGAGTAAACGTAGGTACTGATAACATCGGAAGCGTCATGAACCAGCGTATTGCCCATCATGTAGGGACGATCGAAGCTGATGTTCACAAGTTTGCCAACCTGCATGATCAGCAGGGTGGTGATGGTGGTGGAAATCTGGGGCAGTGTCACATGCCAGATTCTCTGAAGCCGGGTAGCGCCGTCGATGTAGGCTGCCTCACCCAGCGAGGAGTCCGTGGCCATCAAAGCCGCCAGGTACACAATCAGGGAATAGCCGGCTCCCTGCCACACACCCATGAACCAGTATACAAACCTCCAGATGAAGGAGTTGCTCAAAAACGGCACGCTCTTGAAGCCCAGGGCGTTGATCACGTTGTTGACCAGACCGCTGTTGGAGAACAGCTGCGTCACGATACCGGCGATGATAACCCAGGAAAGGAAGTTGGGCAGATACAGAAGAGTCTGGGTAGATTTGCGGACTCTCTCACTGCGCAGCTCGTTTAAAAAGATGGCGAGAAAAATCGGAACGGGGAACCCGATCAGCAGGTCGCCCAGGTTCAGGATCAGCGTATTCTTCAATGCGTTCCAGAAATCCCTGGACGAGAAGGCTTCCTTAAAGTTGGCCAGTCCCACCCAGGGGCTGTCCCAGATGCCTTTGAAAATGTTGAACTTTTTGAACGCGACCACCACACCGAGCATGGGTTTGTACTTGAACAGTACCAGGTAAATAAGCGGCAGCAGAAGCATCAGATAGAGCTGCCAGTTATTCCGCAGATACAGCCCCACTGCACCGGGTTTTTTCGGCTCTTTTTTCTTCATGTAGACCTCCTTCTCTCCCTACATTACATATGGTAAAAAATTTATAAAACGTCCGCCGGGAACCCGGCAGACTGTTTTTCAGCAGGTCAGTCCCTCCTCCAGCTTCCGGACCAGATCCGGCAGTTCCGACGGATGGTGGATGATGTAGTCCGGCCGCTGGTCCTCACTTTCCGGGACCATGCCGTAGCGGGGGGACCAGTCCAGCAGTACGGAGGTGATCCCGAAGCGGTTGGCCCCGGCCACGTCCTTGCGCAGGTTGTTGCCCACCATGATGATCCGTCCCTTGTCGCTTTCCGTCAGTCCGTTTTTGTCCATGGCATCCTGGAACATCCTCTCCGAGGGCTTCTGAATCCCCACGATCTCCGAGATGGTCCGGGTGTGAAAGCAGTACCCCAGGCCGTTTTCCAGGTAGGTGTTGGTAAAGGACTCCTCCTCCCCGTCCGCCACCAGGGCAATGCGGTATCCGTCTTCATAAAGAGAGCGGAGAGCTTCTCCCGCCCCGGGAATCAGCTCCGCATGGATCACGATCCCTCTCTCATCCCGCACCTCCGTGCCCTCATCCACGATGGTGTCTCCGCTGTCAGTGAAAATTATTAAGCGCTTTTCCAAGACCAGATCTCCCTCATTTCCATGGTGCCAGGCTTTACAGAATCCATTTGAGGACATTATAGCCCCCTCCCTTTTCGCAATTCTACCCTTTTGTTGTCATTTCACGGGAAATAAGTTTGCATATTTTGCGAATTTTAGGGGGTACAAAAAACATCCCGCAAAAAATGCGGGATGTTTGAAAGGTGTCGGATGGATCTGAACAAAGAACTGCCGATGCTGTACGAGAGCCTTAACAGGATTCGGCACTGAGAAAGTCCCTGAAACTGCCGCGGGATGGGGAATTTTACTGTTCCTGCTCATCCTGAACCAGTCCCCCATAGTAGGACATCATACTTTCTTTAGTAATTACGTTATAACAGGGTTCACCCAAAGGTGTACTTCCACGTGCCATTTTCCAGGGTGGCTCCATATGAGTCAACTCGCCAAGCCATTCGGGAGATTTGTCGCCATAACAGTCCAGAACAATATCCATGGTCTCCCTTTCGGATTCTGTAAATTGACAATCCGCCATATCTTTCAAAAAGTCTGAATCCAGTCTGTATATTCCTCTGTGCTTATCGAAAAGAGGAGGGCAAACAGGTCCATTTGCCCATGCTTCAAAGTCCTCCGGAAAAAGTGGTACTTCATCCCATGCCAGGGACCAGGCCTGACAATAATACACAAGCTTTTGCATTTTCATCGAAGTAATGGGATGTCTTGATCTTATAACATATTTTGCCACATCAAATACACTTGCCATTTTACACATCTCCTTTCTACAGTAAACGTCATCAGCTTTTATACTTGAAGGAACAAATGTTGGCACTCTCAGTGCGTCGAAATGGTGGGGCTGAATCGCAGCGGAATTGAAAAATATCAGAAGTTGACCGGCACATTCTATGCAACATTCTCAGACTCGATGATGCAGGTATGGTCCAGGTGTCCTGACCTCTTCGGACCTTTTTTATAAGCAACGGCCAAGAGACGATACGGTTCCTTCAATCCGTCGAAATAACGGCAGCCTCTGATCTGGTTCATTGCGCTCTCCGCATGGTCGCCATATTTCAGTTCAACAACAACAGGCACTCCACCCCTTCTGGGAAGCAGAAGAATGTCCGCAAATCCCATCCCGCATGGAGGAGAGTCAACAAGCCTGTAGTCTACCCGAAGGGAACCATGAAACGCCAGGTAAAAACTGGTGCGCAATCTGATTTCATCATCAGAACCCATGACAGTGTCAAACTGGTCATAGGCAGCCTGGATGGCCCTTGCCACTTCGTCAGCCTTCTTCCTGAAGGCAAAATCAGGCAGCTGCAGGGAATCGCCGGCAGCCTTCCACATCGTGGGTACCGGAGCGGCTTCCGGAGCATGGGAAAACACCCTGGAAATCTCCTGATTGGGGATTTTCACAGTACCGGTCTCATTGTCAAGGGTAAGAAAGCCCAGATGGATCAGTAAAATCAGCACGTCATCCACAAATTCCGGATGTGCCAGGTCCGTCTCAAATCTTCCGGGATCGACTTCAATGCTCCCGTCATAGGACAGTACACTCAACTTGCTTCTCAAACCGGGAATTTCCCCCGACAGAATTTCCCTGAAGAAGAAGTCAAAGGAAAAGTCAGGCCAGTAACTGACAATTCTCCGGTTCTTCAAAGACTTAACAACAGAAGCGGGACAGCAGACGGACTGCTCCCTGCCCAGATGGTACCCGCCATACCAGGATCTGATTTCCTCGAAGGGCATCCGATTCCTTTCGCAGAGAATCTTCACTTCCTCCTCCGTGAAGCCCAGATATCTCTCAAGAGGATAGGGATTTGTCATGGTATACTGGCGAAAACCGTCCAGAGCGGACTGGGTATCCCGCCTCTGAATGGGGAAATTTCCGGCCATGTACACGAGCTCAAGACAGTCGTCTGCATGACCGTCCTTTACCAGTTCACCAAGGAAGTCGGTGAAACTCTGTTTCAGACCGATATTCTTCCGGTCTTCACAGTAGACCGCATCCCAATCGTCTACGAGAACGATGAATTTTTCTCCGTGAGCCCTGTGCAGATCCCCAAGGACATCACAAAGGGGTGTGTCGGTTGAAAAAACGTCTTCGGGATACAGCCCGGCAAGGTCAGCAACGACCTGTTCCCGGATGTACCCGGTCAGCTCAGGAAGACATTTTTTCTCTTTTGCTTCAAGCCTGAGCTTCCCAATGTCCAGACTGATCACGGTATGCCGGTTCAGATGCTCCTCGAAAGTGGGCGAATCCTCAATGGAAAGCCCCTGAAACAATCTTCTGGAATCACAGCCGCGGCTGTAGTAGGAGGACAGCATGGTAATGGCCGAGGTTTTGCCAAAGCCCCGGGGAGTGCTGACACACACTTTGTTTTTCGACGGATTGCCCAGTACCCCATTGGTAAACTGGATCAAACCGGACTTGTCCACAAAAACGTCTTCTCTTCTAAAGTCGGCAAAAGTGCCGCTGCTGTCGGGATTCACATACTTTCCCATATCGTTCACCC
>CAZJYM010000153.1:0-1985 GCA_964550245.1 uncultured Blautia sp.
GAAGAATAAAGTCAAGTTTTTTTTTCAATTTTGCAACATTTTCTTTAAGAAATTTTCCCCGGCCCCGATTTTGCTTGACATAATGGGCTTTTCCCCCTGAAATCGGGGCTTTTCCGGCCTCTTCTCCAGGACCCCGAGGCTCATCTCCCCCTCCAGCCTCCTCCCAGGCCCCCTCCGATCAGTGAACTCTCTAAAAATCTCTGTAACAGTTTTGTAATCAAATGGGGGCCTCCCCGGGACCCCGGGGCTCTCCTGGAACGAGAAGCTTCCTATTATAATGCACTTAGTTACATAATCACCGGACCCGGGGGTTCTTCTCCTAAATCTGTGCTTATCTATGTTGGAAACACCAGATATTGTGGTTGAAATAAAAATTTTAATATATGTTGTGTTTTGACCGATATGATAACCGGTCCGGGCCATTTTATCACTTAAATTCCTCCCGTCTTTGTCCGTCCTGCTCTTTTTTAAATGCCAAAGTTCCCGAAACTTGATACATAACGTACAGCCCGATTTTTTAACATAATGTCCATCCTGCACTTATGTTAAAACTTTCCCCAAACCCCGCCTGTTTCCTGCCCTCAGGCCGCTTTCCGCAAAAAAAGCGGGGAGAGAATGTCGCGAAATTCTCTCCCCGCTCCTGTTGTTGCGGTTGTTGTGTCTTCGGTTTTTGCTAAATCTCCCTTTACCAGGCGCCGTTCGCCTTGATGGTCTCCTCAATCCTCCTTTTCACCTCGTCGGCGATCTCCGGAGTCTTCATGTCCTTGTACTCATCGTAGAGCATAGGCTTCAGGAAATGGACCTGAACCGTAAGCGGTGCTGCAGAGCCGGTGTCAAAAGCCTTGTATGAATCAATCAGCGCCACCGGCACGATGGGACATCTGGCCTTGGTGGCAGCCTTAAAGCTTCCCCCCTTGAATTCATGGGGATGGTTCTCATCCTTGCAGCGGGTTCCCTCGGCAAAGATCAGGTAGTTTCTCCCTGCCTTCACCTCTTTGGTCACATCCAGGATCACCTGCATGGACTGACGGATGTCATCCCGGTCGATGATGAAAGCCTTCATACAGGCAAATATCTGTTTCAGGAAGGGGATGTCCGCGATCTCCTTCTTGGCCACCACCGAGATGGGTACAGGACAGACCTGAACGATGGCCAGCACATCATACAGCCCCTGATGATTGGGATACAGGATAAAGCCGCTCTCATCCGGCAGGTTCTCCACCCCGTGAGGTTCCACAATCAGGTTTCCTCCCTTGTTGGCACGGGTGTCCAGGTACTGCAGGTACTTATATCTCTCCTCCTCTGAATACCGGTCCACGTGGGAGGCCATCCAGCAGAGCTTGCACCAGTTGTAGGGAACCAAAAGTAAATTTCGAAGTACCATTAAAAGAATCCGTTTCATGTTGCCTCCCTCCACTGCCGGATGGAACTCTCATAGAGATCGTTTCCCAGTGAATCCACCACCACGATCACGGGAAAGTCCTCCACCTCCATCTCCCGGATGGCTTCCGTTCCCAAATCTTCATAGGCTGCCACCCTGGAACTTTTTATTCTTTTGGAGAGCAGGGCCCCCGCTCCCCCTACCGCCGCAAAGTAGACGGCCTGGTTTCTTACAATGGCTTTTATGACCTCCGGACTTCTCCTGCCTTTTCCGATCATGGCCGCCATGCCCAGGTCCAAAAGCCTGGGAGTGTACTGATCCATCCGGGTAGCGGTGGTGGGTCCCGCCGACCCGATGGGTCTTCCCTCCCTGGCCGGGGAGGGACCCATGTAGTAGATGGTTGTTCCCTCTATTATAATAGGAAGTTTCTCATTCCGATCCAGGGCTTCCATCATCCTTTTGTGGGCAGCATCCCGGGCGGAGAAGATCTTTCCCGTAAGCAACACATAGTCTCCTGCCCGCAGGGAAGAGAGCTCCTCCCTGTCCGCAGGAAGAATAAGTTTCTTTTCCATGATCTCCTCCCCTGTCCTTATTCCAATACCCG
>CAZJYM010000153.1:2085-7564 GCA_964550245.1 uncultured Blautia sp.
GCTTTCTTTAAGGCCTGTTCCATATCCGGGGAAAGCTCGTAGTTAATCTCCATGCACATCTCTTTTACAGCCCGGGTGATCTCCCCTGCCTGAATCGTCTTCATCCTGCTGCCTCCTGGTTTCTTTTAATGTAACTGGCAAAAAAGGCTGCCCGTCAGCAGCCTTATTGCAGTTTCCCGGAAATTCGATCTTCATATCCGGGATTCTTCTTGATAAACGTCTCATAGGACGTCATGTAATCCTTGTAAATGTCACTGGTCATGAACCTGGCATACTCTGTTACGGCCTTCTCACTCATGGCCTCCGTCACCTGGGAGGGAGGATAGATGTAGTACTTCTTCCCGTCCTGACCGGTCACATAGGAGCTGAGGCAGGGATAGACCTGACCGTTTTCCAGTTCCAGCCCGTAGATGATGTACACGTAGGTTTCCTTCTCCGTCTCCGCCAGGATACCGCAGCGGTCGATGGTGAGCTTCTGGGGATTATGAGCCTTTATGTAGGATATGGTGGCATCGATCTCCTGCTGCAGGGCTTCATCCTCCTTTTCCGAGGGCATGTAGCAGCTTCTGGCCCGTTTGGCCTTTCCCTTTCCGCAGGCGGTGATCATGTCCTTCACCACACTCTCGGGAGAGTGATGGCTCACACCGCAGCTTCTCACACCGAAGAAAACGGCGAGAATCAAAAGAAGAATGCCGACAGCTGCCAGCGCAATCCTCCGGTTCCGGATTACCCGGGCTCTTTTCTTCCGGGACTTCTTTTTGGTGGTCTTCCTTTTGGTCCCGGTACTTTTTCCGGTTTTCGTACTTTTAGAAGCCGGGGCTGAAGCACGTCTTCTTTCCTTCTCTTCCATGGTTATTCAAAATCTCCCTCTGTATCCTCGGAGAGATCCGGCTCCCCCGGATCTTCCTTTGAATCCTCCGGAAGTTCTTCCTCTTCTTCCTTTTCTTTCACCTTGGTAAAGCTGGCCACCTTCACACCCTCGGAGAGATTGATCAGCTTCACACCGGAGGTGACTCTGCCCTGTACGGAGATATCCGAGCACTCCAGACGGATGATAATCCCCTCGGTGGTGATCATCATCACTTCATTCTCCTCATCCACCGCCTTGGCTCCGATCACACTGCCGGTCTTATCGGTGATCTTATAGCACTTGATGCCCTTGCCTCCCCGGTTCTGGCAGGTGAACTCGGTGATGGAGGTGCGCTTGCCCATGCCCTGTTCGGAGACGACCAGGAGATATTCACCCTGGGAGGCCAGCTGCATGGCTACTACCTCATCGTCATCCGTCAGGTTGATTCCCCGCACACCCATGGCCACTCTGCCGGTGCTTCTCACATCCGTCTCACTGAAGCGGATGCACTGACCGTAGCGGGTAATCAGGATCACATCATCCTCTCCCTGGGTAGCTTTCACTTCAATAAGCTCGTCATCGTCCCGCAGGGCGATGGCGGCCAGACCGTTCTTGCGCACGATGGCATATTCGGGGAGGGGTGTCTTTTTCACCAGGCCCTTGCGGGTGGCCATTA
The DNA here is from genome assembly GCA_964550245.1 of uncultured Blautia sp. Lineage (GTDB taxonomy): Bacteria > Bacillota > Clostridia > Lachnospirales > Lachnospiraceae > Blautia_A. Next base: position 3,612 of record CAZJYM010000153.1, read on the forward strand.
CCAGGAATCCCTCCTCATGGTATTCATCGATGGGGATCACCGCGGTGATTCTCTCTCCGGGAAGAAGCTGGAGAAGATTGATGATGGCGGTACCTCTGGCATTTCTCCCCGCTTCCGGGATCTCATAGGCCTTCAGACGGTATACTCTTCCCGTGTTGGTGAAGAACATCACGTAGTGATGGGTGGTGGTGATAAAGAGCTCCTCAATAAAGTCATTCTCCAAAGTCTGCATGCCCCGGATTCCCCGTCCGCCTCTTCCCTGACTGCGGAAGCTCTCATCGGTCATGCGCTTGATGTATCCCATCCTGGTCATGGTGATCACCATGGTCTCGTTGGGGATCATATCCTCCACGGAGATGTCATCCTCATCGTAGCCGATGGCGGTTCTCCGGTCGTCCCCGTACTTTTCGGAGATCTGCAGGATCTCCTCCCGGATCACCCCCAGGAGAAGGTTCCGGTCTCCCAGAATGGCTGTCAGTTCCTGAATCCTTGCCATCAGATCCTGATACTCCGCCTCCAGTTTTTCTCTCTCCAGTCCTGTCAGAGCTCTGAGACGCATGTCCACAATGGCCTGGGACTGCACATCGGTGAGATCAAAGCGCTTCATCAGCTCTTCTCTTGCCGACTGAACGCTTCGGGAGCTGCGGATGATCTGGATCACCTCATCGATGTTGTCCAGAGCCTTTAAAAGACCCTCCAAAATGTGGGCTCTTTCCTGGGCTCTGTTCAGATCATACCGGGTTCTTCTGGTGACCACATCCTCCTGGTGAGAGAGATAGTACTTCAGCATCTCCAGAAGATTTAAGACCTTGGGCTCCAGGCTTCCCCCGTTGCTCACCAGGCACAGCATGATCACCCCGAAGGTGTCCTGCAGCTGGGTATGCTTGTACAGCTGGTTTAATACTACATTGGCATTCACGTCTTTGCGGAGATCAATACAGATCCGCATGCCCTCCCGGCTGGAGTGATCGTTCAGATCCGTGATGCCCTCAATCTTCTTATCCCGTACCAGCTCGGCGATCTTTTCGATAAGCCTTGCCTTGTTTACCAGATAGGGAAGCTCCGTGACCACAATCCGGGTTTTTCCGTTGGGCAGGGTTTCAATGTTGCTGACCGCGCGCACCCGGATCTTGCCTCTTCCGGTGCGGTAGGCCTCCTCAATGCCTCTGGTTCCCAAAATGGTGGCTCCCGTGGGGAAATCCGGACCCTTTACGATCTGCAGGATCTCCTCCATGGTGGTTTCCCTGTTTTCATTTACCTGGTTGTCAATGATCTTCACCACCGCGGCGATCACTTCCCGCAGGTTGTGGGGAGGAATGTTGGTGGCCATGCCCACGGCAATGCCGGAGGCACCGTTTACCAGCAGGTTGGGGAAACGGGAAGGCAGTACCACCGGCTCCCGCTCCGTCTCGTCAAAGTTGGGCTGGAAATCCACCGTATCCTTGTTAATGTCAGCCAGCATCTCCATGGAGATTTTACTCAGGCGGGCTTCCGTGTACCGCATGGCTGCGGCTCCGTCTCCGTCCACGGAACCGAAGTTTCCGTGTCCGTCCACCAGGGGATACCTGGTGGACCACTCCTGAGCCATGTTTACCAAAGCTCCGTAAATGGAACTGTCCCCGTGGGGATGATACTTGCCCATGGTGTCGCCCACGATACGTGCGCACTTCCTGTGGGGCTTGTCCGGTCCGTTGTTCAGCTCAATCATGGAATACAGCACCCGGCGCTGAACGGGCTTGAGACCGTCCCGCACATCCGGCAGCGCTCTCGAGGCGATCACGCTCATGGCGTACTCGATGTAGGATTTCTCCATGGTCTTCTGCAGGTCCACTTCATGAACTTTATCAAAAATATTATCTTCCATCTTTTCCTCCAGAGGCGCCGTATTCCCTTACGGATCCGGTCCGCGCAGGATGTCTAAATGTCCAGGTTCCGGGCAAATCTGGCATTCTCCTCGATAAACTCCCGTCTGGGCTCCACCTTGTCCCCCATGAGGGTGGTGAAGGTGAGATCAATCTCCGATGTGGCGGTCTCATCCATGGTTACCCGCAGCAGTACCCGTTTCTCCGGATCCATGGTGGTCTCCCACAGCTGTTCGGCATCCATCTCTCCCAGACCTTTATACCGCTGAATCTTGTTGTTTCCGTCCCGGCCGATCTCCTCCAGGATTCGGTTCAGCTGCTGATCGTCATAGGCATACCAGACATTTTTGTTCTTTTCAATCTTGTAGAGAGGGGGCTGAGCCAGATACACATACCCCTGCTTGATCAGTTCCGGCATAAACCGGTATAAAAACGTGAGAAGCAAAGTGGCGATGTGGGCCCCGTCCACATCCGCATCGGTCATGATGATGATCTTGTGATAGCGAAGCCGGGTAATGTCAAAATCCTCATGAATCCCGGTGCCGAAGGCGGTGATCATGGCCTTGATCTCCTTGTTGCCGTAGATCCGGTCCAGTCTGGCCTTTTCCACGTTTAAGATCTTTCCCCGCAGGGGAAGGATGGCCTGGGTTGCCCGGTTGCGGGCAGTCTTGGCAGAACCTCCGGCGGAATCTCCCTCCACAATGTAGATCTCACAGTTTTTGGGATCTTTATCCGAACAGTCCGCCAGCTTCCCCGGAAGGGAAAGACCGTCCAGGGCGGACTTTCTTCTGGTGAGCTCTCTGGCCTTTCTGGCCGCTTCCCGGGCTCTCTGGGAAAGGACCGACTTCTCGACGATGGTCTTGGCAACCGTGGGATTCTGTTCCAAAAAGATTTCCAACTGTCTGCTCACGACAGAGTCCACTGCTGTCCTGGCTTCACTGTTTCCCAGCTTCTGCTTGGTCTGACCCTCAAACTGGGGATTTTCAATCTTTACACTGACAATGGCAGTAAGCCCTTCCCGGATGTCCTCACCGCTGAGGTTTGGCTCGCTGTCCTTTAAAAGCTTATTCTTCCTGGCGTAATCGTTAAAGGTCTTGGTTAAGGCATTGCGGAAACCCACGATGTGGGTTCCCCCTTCGGGGGTGTTGATGTTGTTGACAAAGCCGTAGCAGTTCTCCGAGTAGGAGTCATTGTGCTGCATGGCCATCTCCACATAGATGCCGTCCCTCTCCCCCTCGCAGTAGATGATCTCCGGGTAAAGGGCTTCACTGCTGCGGTTTAAGTAGGTGACAAATTCACGGATGCCTCCGTCGTAGTGGAAGCTCTTCTCCTGTTCCTTTCCCTCCCGCAGGTCCCGAAGCACAATCTTCAGTCCCTTTGTAAGGAAGGCCATCTCCCGCATCCGCTGCTTTAAGGTGTCATAGTCAAACTCTGTCTCCTCAAAGATCTCCTTGTCCGGAAGGAATTCCACCATGGTACCTCTTTTACCGGGCTCGCAGGTTCCGGAGATCTCCAGAGGGTAAGCCGGTTTACCCCGCTCATACCTCTGCTTGTACTCCTTCCCCTCCCGGTAGATGGTCACTTCCAGCCACTCAGAAAGAGCATTTACCACGGAGGCCCCCACTCCGTGGAGGCCTCCGGATACCTTGTATCCCCCGCCTCCAAACTTGCCTCCCGCATGAAGCATGGTAAAGACCACCTCCACCGCAGGAATGCCGGCCTTATGGTTGATGCCCACGGGAATGCCCCGTCCGTTGTCGATTACCGTAATGGAGTTGTCCGGATTGATGCTGACCTGAATCTCCGTGCAGTACCCTGCCAGAGCTTCATCCACAGCGTTATCCACGATTTCATACACCAGATGGTGGAGTCCCCGGCTGGACGTACTGCCAATATACATGCCAGGCCTTTTGCGGACCGCCTCCAGCCCTTCCAGAATCTGAATCTGGTCAGCTCCGTATTCTGTTCTCTCTACGTCCATGGTTCCCTCCTGATCTATGTTAAAGACAGGTAAATCTGCCTGTTTAAAGGAATTGACATACTTGCACGAATTTATTATAGCATAAAAGCCCCGCTCTTTCCAACTAAAAA
>CAZJYM010000154.1:0-5759 GCA_964550245.1 uncultured Blautia sp.
GCCGTATCCCAGATCTCATATTCAGTGCCGCCCATCAGGCTGGCATAGAGAGCTTCCGTGTAGGCCTGCTGCTGGCGGACATAGAGGCTCACCAGGCCCAGGGAGATATCCGTGCCGTTAATGGTGGCCACCGTTTTGGTCCCATCTATCTTCTTCTCTCCGCAGCCGGTCAGCATTCCTGCCGTCAACACGCCTGCCAGTACAATCACTCCGGTTCTTTCTGCTATTTTTCGTATTCCCTTATTCATTTCATCCTCCATCGTTGTGCTGCTATTATCCGGAGGAAGAAACCAGATACCCCTCTCTCCGAATCACTAAGTAAGAGTATAAACTTTTTTTATCTCAAGGGCAAGAACAATTCGTAAAAACCCCGGTCCTTTTCACAGTTTTTTCTTCACGGCCGGGGCCTGCGGATCCTGCTCCTCCACCAGTTTTTCCAGCTGACGCACAAAGTCCGTCAGCACATCCATCAGATTCCCCTCCGGGGTCAGGAAAAACCTGGGTTCTTTGTCAGCCTTAAATGTTAGGCCCCGCCGGTATCTCCGCATCAAAGCCGGAATCCCGGAGGGATCGATGTGAGCCCGCTCAAAGAGGGTAATCCGCACCTCTTTGCCCATCTGCTTGATCTCCGTCACGTAAGCCTGATGGGCAAAGGCCTTCAGCCTGGCCACGGAGAGCAGGTTCATCACCGACCGGGGAAGCTCCCCAAAGCGGTCAATCAGCTCCTCCAGCATGTCGTCATAGTCATCCTGGCCGGAGATGGCCGCAATGCGCCGGTAGATGTCCAGCTTCTGGACCTCGTTGCTGATGTAGGAGTCCGGAATGTAGGCATTCATGGAGAGATCGATGGTGGTGTCAAAGTCCTCCATCACCGGAATGCCCCGGGCTTCCTTCACCGCTTCGCTGAGCATCTTGCAGTAGAGGTCATACCCCACCGCATCCATGTGTCCGTGCTGTTCGGCTCCCAGAAGGTTTCCGGCGCCCCGAAGCTCCAGGTCCCGCATGGCGATCTTGATGCCGCTTCCCAGATCCGTGTACTCCCGGATGGCGCCGAGTCTCTTCTCCGCCGTCTCCCCCAGGGTTTTGTCCTTTTTGTACATCAGGAAGGCATAGGCGGTCCGGTTGGACCTGCCGATTCTTCCCCGGAGCTGGTAAAGCTGAGCCAGACCGTAGCGGTCGGAGTCATGGACGATCATGGTGTTTACGTTGGAGATGTCCAGTCCGGTCTCGATGATGGTGGTGGTCACCAGCACATCCAGATCCCCGTTGATGAAGTTGTACATCACCCGCTCCAGTTCCCGTTCTGACATCCGTCCGTGGGCAAAACCCACCCTGGCCTCCGGCACCAGCTCTTCCACCCGGCGGGTTACCTCCACGATGTCGTTTACCCGGTTGTACACATAGTAGACCTGGCCCTCCCGCCGCAGTTCCCGGCGGATGGCTTCCCGGACGGTTTCCTCATCGTATTCCATCACATAGGTCTGAATGGGAACCCGGTCCAGGGGCGGCTCCTCCAGCACGCTCATGTCCCGGATGCCGATGAGGCTCATGTGTAAAGTCCTGGGAATGGGGGTGGCGGTCAGGGTAAGCACATCCACATCCTGGCGCAGCTTCTTGATCTTTTCCTTGTGCTTGACGCCGAAGCGCTGTTCCTCATCGATGATCAGAAGCCCCAGGTTCTTAAAGACCACGTCTTTGGAGAGAACCCGGTGAGTACCGATCACCACGTCCACCAGACCTTTTTTAATGTCCTCCACCGTCTGTCTCTGCTGAGCCGGAGTGCGGAACCTGCAAAGCAGGTCCACCCGCACCGGAAAGTTCTTCATTCTCTGGACAAAGGTGTTGTAGTGCTGCTGGGCCAGGATGGTGGTGGGCACCAGATAGACCACCTGCCTGTTTTCCTGGACAGCCTTGAAGGCGGCCCGGAGAGCCACCTCGGTCTTTCCGTAGCCCACATCTCCGCAGATCAGACGGTCCATGATGCCGGGACCTTCCATGTCCCGCTTGGTATCTTCAATGGCGGAGAGCTGATCCGCCGTCTCCTCAAAGGGAAACAGCTCCTCAAACTCCCGCTGCCATACCGTATCCGGTCCGTAGACAAAGCCGGGCTTGTTCTGCCGGGCTGCGTAGAGATCCACCAGCTCTTTGGCAATGTCCCGCACCTCTTTCTGGACCTTGGAGCGGGTCTTTCTCCACTCGGGGCTTCCCAGGGAATTAAGCTGGGGAGCTCTGGCCCCTTCCGCCACCGAGTACTTTAATAAAGCGTCCAGCTGGGTAGGAGGAATATAGAGACTGCCTCCGTCCCGGTACTCGATGCGGATGTAGTCCTTGACCAGATGGTCCACTTCCACCTTCTCGATGCCCCGGTAGATTCCCAGTCCGTGGCGCTCATGAACCACATAGTCTCCCACGGTCAGATCGGAGAAGTCCTGGATCCGTTCCCCGGAGTAATCCTTCTTCCTGCGCTTGCGGACCTGCTCCTGTCCGAAGATGTCCGACTCGGTGATGACCGCGAAGCGGATTCCCGGATACTCAAAGCCCTTGCGGGCATGGCCGTAGATCACCATGATCTCTCCGTTTTGCAGTACCCGCTCCGAATCATCGGTGGTGAAGGCGGGAAGTCCCTCCTCCTGCAGGTCCCCCGCCAGGCGGGCGGCCCTGGTGCGGGAACCGCACAGCAGGATGATCCGGTATCCCTGTCTCTTGTAGGAGATCAGGTCCTTGACCAGAATGTCAAAACTTCCGTGATAGGAACTGATGGATTTGACCGTCAGGTCAAAGCGTCCGGTGATCTTCCAGTCCCCTCTCTGCATGGGAAGGGTGGAAAGAGCCGCACAGTGGCAGTGGTTCAGCTTGACACACAAAGTGAGGTAGCTGCACATCCAGTCCCTGGACATGGTGGGGTTGCCCTTTTCCTCCCGGTTTTTACAGCTCTGGTAAAACTCCTCCTCCACCTCCAGGGCGGTTTCGGAGAGACGGTTGGGCTCATCCAGAAAGACAAGGGTCTTTTCCACCGGGAAGTAGTCCAGGAAGGATACCATTCCCTTCCCCTCCACCTGCTCCACAGCCGGATAGACCGTGATCTCCTCCAGGTTTTCCAGGGATCTCTGGCTGGTGGAATCAAAGCTGCGGATGGAATCGATCTCATCCCCGAAGAATTCCACCCTCCAGGGGTTCTCCTCCGTGAGGCAGTAGATGTCCAGAATGCCGCCCCGGACACAGAAATGTCCCGGCATCTCCACCTGTCCCACTCTCTCGTATCCCAGACAGACCAGGCTTTTTACCAGGCTTTCCATGTCCGCCTCTTCCCCGGTGCGGAAGTGAAGGAGGCTCCTTCGGATGGTCTCCAGATCAGATCTGGCATCCATGCAGCCGTCGATGGTGGTCACCACGGAGACACTGTCACGGGTGAGAAGGGCCTTAATCACCTGCATCCTCTGGCGAAGCAGCAGGTTTCCGTGGATGTCGGCCTGGAAAAACAGCAGATCCCGGGCGGGATAGTACAAAACACTCTCGTCGTAAAAGCTGTAGTCCTCCCAGATCTCCCGGGCCCGGTGTTCATCCTCCGCCAGGATCAGATGACATGGAAAAAGCCCGGAAAGCCCGTACATCAGATGGGCTTTCTGGGATTCCACACATCCTGTGATCTGCAGGACACCTTTTTTCGACTTGATGCTGCTGCAAATTTTATCCATCTCTGCCAGCTGCTGCAGAGGCTGCAAAAGTGCCTTCATAAAAACCTCACATCTGCCGCTTTTGGTTGTATTCGTTCATGGCTGCTTCCGCACCCCGGGAAATGATCATCTCCACCGCATCCCCGGCTCTGCAGATGCACTCGTCCACAATCTTCCTCTCGCTCTCCGAAAACCGGCTCAGCACATGGTCCGCCAGATCCCGTTCCCGGGGCCTCGCTCCCACCCCGATGCGCACCCGGATAAAGTTGGAGGTGCCGGTTTTCTCGATGATGTCCTTCAGACCGTTATGGCCTCCGGCGCTGCCCTGTTTGCGGATCCGCATCTGTCCCGGCTCCAGGTCCACGTCATCGGAGATCACGATCAGGTTCTTTTCGATGTCGATTTTAAAGTAGGCCGCCATGTCCCGCACCGGTCCCCCGCTGCAGTTCATGTAGGAGAGGGGCTTCATCAGGATAACTTTATGTCCTCCCAGAACTCCCCGGCCGTACATGGCGTTAAATTTTACTCCGCTCTGCCGGATTCCGTGTTTTTCCACCAGGCAGTCGATGGTGTCAAATCCCATGTTGTGGCGGGTCTTCTCATATTTTCTGCCGGGATTCCCCAGCCCTGCAATCAGAAACATGTTTCCGGAGCCATCCTCTTTGCCCGGACCGTTCTTTCGGAATTGAAAACTCATGAAACCTCCCGGTTCTCTCAGTTAAAGTACACCATCTCATCCTGAAGGGGCTCACAGGGAACGGCACTGACGGCATGAAGCACAATGCCCTCTCCCTCGTATTCGTCCCTGTCCTCCAGGCCCACCCGGGCCGTGACTTCCAGCCACTCTCCGGGATGAATCTCCTCGTCCTCCGGGCTTTGACACACATACCCCAGGAAGGTGGTATCGGCGGAACAGCAGGTCAGGGCCATGCGTCCCGGCACAAAGTAGTCGGGATCCATGCCCTTGGGACGCACGGCCCTTCCCTTGAAGCGCACGGTCTTGCCCACGTAGCTGTCCGGATTGTCCATGGCATCCACAAACCAGATGCCGTAGTCCTCCGGCAGGATCTCGATGATGGGGGCGTTCAGGTCAAAGGGCATCTCATCCTGAAAGGCGTCAATTTCTCCCTCGTCGTCCTCAAAGATCACCTCCGCCCGCTGATTCACCACCTTGATGCTTCTGCGGTAAGAGGGCAGGGGATCATCCGGGCTGCAGCGGTTGAACACCACCATGTCCGTGTTGCGGACCATATCCATAAAGATGGATTTCATGTTGGCCATGTACATCTGGAAGGTGCTGGCATCCACACAGGTGATCTCCTGAGTGATTCCCCAGCCCTCGGGCAGATCCATCTTTTCAAATTTGCTCACCAGCCACATGCCGTTGTATTCGATGATCACCCGCTCGGGACGGTGAATGATCTCCATGGCCGTAAGCCGGGCTTTGGTGAGATCCTTTTCCTTTCGGATCACCTCCACCACGGTGTTGGTGAACTTCAGTGTCTCTCTGTCATACTCCTCCTCCCCCTCCTCACAGAGGATGAGAAGAGTTTTTCCTTCTATATAAAAGTAGTCCTGCTGCAGGGTAAAGTTGAGGAAAGAGGTCTTTCCGCTCTCTAAAAAACCGCTGATCAGATAAATGGGGACTCTGATATCGTCTTCCTCCATGGCTTTTGTCCTTTCTGGGGCTTAGAGTTCAAAGAGCTCTGCCAGATCGTCCTCTTTGAGTTCTGCTCCGATGACACAGATCCTGCCTGTGTAGTCGGGAGCTCCCTGACGGATCTGAACTTCCCCGGGCACCATGTCAAAGTAGAGCCAGGTTCCTTCCGGATCGGATACCATTCCCTTGGCCCGCAGCACGTTTCCGTACTCCTGTGTGGAAGAGAGCTTCTCCAGGATTCCCTCCAGGGTTTCCCTGGAATACCTGTGAACCGTCTCCTCTCCCCAGCTGGTGAACACATCGTCCGCATGGTGGTGGCCGTGATGGTGGTGATGATGCTCATGCTCATCGTGATCGTGATCATGATGGTGGTGATGATGGTGCTCATGCTCCTCTTCATCCTCATCATCGTCATCGTCGTCGTC
>CAZJYM010000154.1:5859-7508 GCA_964550245.1 uncultured Blautia sp.
TCCTCATCCACAACCAGTTCCTTCTGCAGAGCCGCCGGATGCTCCATCACATCCAGCACCCTGGATCCCGCAAGCTCCGTCAGCGGTGTGGTAATCACGACGGCCTTTTCATTGAGCCCCCGGATCAGTTCCAGGGCTTCTTCAATCTTCTGCTCGTCGGCCACATCCGTACGGGTGAGGATAATGGCTCCGGCATACTCCACCTGGTTGTCAAAGAACTCCCCGAAGTTGCGCATGTACATCTTGCACTTCTTGGCGTCCACCACGGTGGTATAGCTGTTTAAGACCAGTCCCGTCTCCTGCTGCACGTTCTCCACCGCCTTCATCACGTCGGAGAGCTTGCCCACTCCTGAGGGCTCTATGAGGATCCGGTCCGGATGATAGGTATCGATCACCTCTTTCAGGGAGGTGCCGAAGTCTCCCACCAGAGAACAGCAGATGCATCCGGAGTTCATCTCCCGGATCTGAATCCCCGACTCCTTCAGGAAACCTCCGTCGATTCCGATCTCTCCGAACTCATTCTCGATGAGAACCACCTGCTCCCCCTGAAGGGCTTCCTTGAGAAGCTTCCGTATGAGGGTGGTCTTTCCTGCTCCCAGGAAACCGGAGATGATATCGATTTTTGTCATAGGACATCCTTCTTTCTATTCACGCAAATTTGACCAGGAAGGCGAGACTCCCTGGTGCCGTATTCTCTTATTTGTCTGCCCATTATAACCCATCTGATTTTAAAAAGCAACCGGTTTTTGCCCCTTCCAGGGCTCTCCAGCGCTGATTTTCCCTCTCTTTCCTGTACATGGACCTCCAATGAGCAGACATGAGTCCAATCCCAAAGGTCCTGGACAACTTTTCTAATCCTGGATGTGGGGCAGGTCCGTTAAGTCCCCCCAGTTGACAGCGCAGGTCGGCAATTCTTCCGAAAATTGCCGAAAGGCGTTCTCCGCTGGAAAAATTCACGTCATCCCTCACTGTAATATTCAACAGCATCCCGCGCCAGACCCTTAAACTGCTCCAAATATTCAGGAGGAATGTAAATTCCCTTAAAACTGTTTCCATGAGTAAAATAATAGCCACTGAGAGCTTCCGTAATCCCCTGCATGTCGAGAACAGGCTCATTCGCCATGGCATCAAGAACGGTACGGTTAAAATTCGTAAATTTCAGACCACCACGTTCTTCCACATAGTAAGGGTCAATAGAATTGCCCAGAATGACGACACCGTTAAAACGGGCAAGACGATCAGAACCATATGCATAGACGTAAAATTCGTCAGTTCTTCCAAGAAAGCTCTCCTGACACATCAAAGCCTCATCAAGTGCAAACACGATCGGTTCACCTGCACAGGCAGCTACAGCTTTCAACCAGGCTTTGGCACCCAGATAATCAGGCCTTTTGGGCAAATCCAGCTTTTTAGAATCATATGGCGGCAAAGAAGATGTCTTCCTGTTTACCGCCTCCCTTCGTGTAGCTGTTTCCAAAAATTCCAGAACATACTGCGGCGGTTTACGCACTCCATTCTCCCAGTTCAAAATCGTGCGGACCGGAATATGAAAACGCAGAGCAAATTCACGCTGAGTATCTCCGAGCGTCAGTCTCATTTCACGAATTGTCATAAATCTTTACCTCCTCATCAAGATAATGCACCCAATG
>CAZJYM010000155.1:0-7505 GCA_964550245.1 uncultured Blautia sp.
TAGCCCTCATCGTAGCTCTCATCGTAATAGGTATCGTCGTAGCTCTCGTCGTAATAACTGTCATCGTAGCTGTCGTCGTAGTAGGTATCGTCATAGGTGTCGTCATAGTAGGTTTCATCGTAGTTGTCGTAGTAGTTGTCATCATAGGAGGTATCTCCGCCCTCATCGGTGGTGTCCTCATCCGTGCCGTCCCCACTTTCGATGCCGGTAACACCGGTGGTGCTGCACACCAGGTTGTACATCCATTTCACGTCATCGGAGAGCAGATCCGCCTGTACGGTCTGGATCACCAGGGCCGCCTCGTCATAATTCTCCTCGTAGACAGCGGTGTAGGCCTTTACCAGAGCCTCGTAGGCGGCGCTGCGGTCCCGCTCCAGCTCCATCTGCTGGACGGTGGCCTCCACCGTATCCCCCACTTCCCGGGCTTCCCCCTCCGCCTTTGAAAGGGCCGCACCCTGACTGGACAGGGATTCGCTGTAGTTGACGATCTGCTGATTGGCCTCCCGGTAGATCCGCTGCTTGATGGCGGGTACAGCCAGCAGGTAAAAGGCGGATACCCCCACTCCTACCCCGATCATCAGGGTGAGAAAGACGGAGATTCTCCTTCTCTCCCGGTATACGGGAGGATTGACCACATAGTCCGAGGTGGAGGTATCTTCATCAGCCCCGGAGGAGCCCCGGAAAAAGCCCCTGTTCTGTCTGTCCAGCCTGGTAGCCACGCCCGTGCGCTCATCCACTTCCTTTAAAAACCGCAGAGTGGTGGTGTTGGTCCGGTCAATGCGGATGGCCTTTTTCAGGGTGCGGCGCACCTTGCTCCACTCCTGCTCCTTGATCTGGATCAGAGCCAGCAGATGGTATCCCTTGATCAGCTTGGAGTTCTGGGCCAGGATCTTCTTTAACTGGATGGCGGCCATGTCCTCATGGCCCTCCCGGCACAGCTCCAGGGCATGGTTGTATTTCTTGATGGTCTCGTTGATGGCCTCCAGTCTGGCGCGATTGGCGGAAAGGGTGTCAATGTACTGGGAAGCCAGGTTTTTGTTGGGCTGCAGGTTTTTGCTGATCACCCACTCGCTGAGGGCCGCCACCACCTCACCGGTCTCGAAATACACCAGTCCCAGAAGGTTCCTGGCCTGAATGTTCCGCTTGTTGAAGGAGAGACTCTGCTTCAGGCAGGTGATGGCCCCGGACAGATCCCGGACGGTGGCCTTCTCCAGTCCCTGGTTGTAATAGTATTTCGAAAGATACACCACTTTCTTCTGAATCAGCACGTTGCTGCCGCAGGCAGGGCAGTAGTCCAGATCCGGATCCGCCAGGACTGCGCCGCAGTTCATACAGTTCATGGCCTACTCCTTATCTTGAACGCCTGCCGTTTCGGATCTCCCGCAGTACTTCCTGGAGCACGTCCAGGATGTCTGTCAGCTCCCGGTCGTAGATGGCGCCCTCCGCGTCGTTCACATCCAGACTGGGTTCAAATTTCTTCAGTTCCTCCTCAAAATCAATCATGTCTCTCCTCCTCCAGGGCAGCCTTCAGCTCTCCCACCAGATACAGGGAACCGGCACAAAAAACCATTCCATCCTCCCCCTTTAACTCCAAAGCCCTGGAAAGGGCCTCCGGCACGGTGGGGAAGGACTCCACGGACCCACAGCCGTTCTCCCTGAAGATTTCACCCAGTTTCTCCGCATCCACCTGCCGTTCTCCTCCCACCTGGGTGGTAACCACATGGGAGAGGGTAAGGTTTTCCGTGATGGTGCGGATCATCTGCTCATAGTCCTTGTCCTCCACCGCGGAAAAAAGCAGGGTAAGAGGTGCCTGAGTCTGAAATTCCCCGGCCGTCTCCACAAACTTTTCCACCCCGTCCCGGTTGTGGGCTCCGTCGGCGATCACCCCGGGCATGAGGGTCTCCATCCTTCCCGGCCAGCGGGCAGAAGTCAGTCCCGTTTTGACCTGCTCCCTGGTGACGGGGAAATCTTCCTTTAATACCTCCAGGGCTTTGACGGCCAGGCAGGCATTCATCACCTGATACCGGGCGATAAAGGGGATGTGGTATTCCTCTCCCTCAAAGGAAAAGGTAATCCCCTCCCGGGTGACGCTGTAAACCTGTGCGTCCTTTCCGGTGATACAAAAGGCGGGGCTTTTTTGTCTCCCGGCCACATTTTTAATCACTTCCGCAGCTTCCTCATTGTTTCCGTCGTAGATTACCGGCACACCCGGTACGATAATTCCCGCCTTCTCCCCGGCAATCTCCCGGATGGTGTTTCCCAGATACTGCATGTGGTCAAAGCTGATGGAAGTGATCACACAGCACAGGGGATCCTCCACCGCGGTGGTGGCATCCAGCCTTCCCCCAAGGCCCGTCTCCAGCACCACCACCTGCACTCTCTCCCGGGCAAAGATCACCATGCCCATGAGAAAGAGCATCTCAAAGTAGGTGGGGTGATGGCTTCCCTCCCGGACCAGCTGATCCGCCAGGTCTTTTACCTGGTGAAAAACCTCCAGAAAGAGGTCATCCCCGATCTCCCTGCCGTCGATCACAAAGCGCTCGTTGATCCTCACCAGGTGAGGGGAGGTAAAAAGTCCTGTCCGGTACCCGGCCGTACGCAGCACCGAATCCAGGTAGGCACAGGTGCTGCCCTTGCCGTTGGTGCCCGCCACATGGATCACCCGGAAGTTCTTCTGGGGATCCCCCAGTCTTCTCAGACACTCCCTGGTGTGATCCAGGGAGTTTTTCACCGTAAAGCGGGGGGTGTCATTCAGATACGAAACAGCTTCCTCGTAATTCATCATCATTCACTCTCCCCCTGGGGAAGGCTCCACTCCCCGTTGAGCAGGATGGCATAGCAGGCCCGCTCCCGGCTCTTGCTTAAAGACTTCCGGGTGGAACTGCTGCTTCTTTGAGCCACACAGAGCCGGTCAAAGGGATCGAGCTCCGTGCCGGAGATCATCAGAGTGGTGGGATTGACGTACACGGTGTCATACCACTCCCCGTTTAACTGGATCTGGCTGTTGGGGGTAAAGTTTGTCCCTCTTATATAATAGGTAAAATCTCTCTCGGACACCAGCTCCATGGAGTCCAGGGTTACGTCGTAGTGCCCCAGCCTCATCTTGGTGCGCTTGAAGGGAGATGCTCCCTCATAAGCATACCTCTCCCCGTAGAGCAGGTCGTACTGGAGAGTTTCCAGGTCCACCTGGTAGTTCTTGGTATTCTTTCTGGCCTGATGGTAACGGAAGATGGTGCCCTCATGGATGCCGATGCGGTCCAGCACCTCGGCGGCGATCTGGTAGGCGGAGAGGTTTCCGTCCTTCTTGGGCAGCCCGAAGTTATCCCAGATCACGTACTGGGTCTGGAACAGGTAGCGGTTCTTCACATCCTCCACCGTAAGGCCCATGGTGGGCAGGTGATCCCCGTACATCACCAGGATCACGTCCTCGTTGTATTCCGAAAGCTGGGTTACCAGGTCCTTTACAAAGTCGTCCATCTCCCGGATCTCATTGACATAGTACTCCCACTGGTAGTTCATCTCCTGGGTGGGAGAGCCGGATACGGTGATGGCCGGATCCTCCAGCACCGGCTCCTCCGGGTAGGCCCCGTGGCCCTGTACGGAGATGGTGTAGATGTAGTCCTTTCCTTCCGTGGACTCCAGACACTTGAAGATCTCCCCGGTGAGGATGCTGTCCTTTACCCAGCCCAGGGCGTTGGTCTGGTTGGACTGGGCCATGTACTCCTCGGAGGTGAAGGTGTCAAATCCCAGGTTGGGAAAGACGCTCTTTCTTCCATAAAAGTTGGCCTCGTGGTTGTGCACCGCATGGGCGGTGTATCCCAGCTCCTTCAGCACGTAGGGAGCGCTCTCGCAGGTGGTCTCCTTCAAGATGCTCTTGTAGGGATACTCCCCGGGGCCGAAGTAGTGCATGCTCATGCCGGTGATGGCTTCAAACTCCGTGTTGGCGGTTCCCGCCCCCACGGCGGGTACCTTAAAGTAGCCGGAACTGTATTCCTCCATCAGCTGATGGAAGGTGGGGATGGGATCCTCGGACACGTCCAGGTAGTCCACCATCTCCGGATCAAAGAAGGATTCCAGCTGTAAAAAGATGATGTTGGGCATCTCCTCCGTATTGGTATCCGGCAGGTTGTCCTCGGTGTGCTCGATCCGCAGGATCTCCTTCTCCGAGTAGTCCCGGGGACAGCTGATGCCCGTGTTGAAGATGGTGGTGGCCAGACAGTAGGGATACCCGTAGTCCTCGTAGGCAAAGGCGATGTTGCCGAAGTAGTTGGACAGTACCCTCTTTTCCAGGGCCAGATGAGTCAGTCCCCCGAATCCCACCACCGCGGCCAGTAACAGGGGGATGTTGTACCGGTATTTGAGGGGCCCCTGATATTTGGGCCCCTTAATCAGCACCAGAAGCAGGCTCAGGATCAAAAACGCGAAAGCCACGCAGACGGCAGCCACCCCTACCGGGGACAGATACTTGTTCACCAGTCCGAAGGCATCCGAGAGCAGATGCAGGTCCGGCCCCGTAAAGGGGGTTACCCGCTCGGAGAGGATGATGCCGTCCACGGCTGCCAGAATCAGCCAGAAATAGGCCACCAGCAGCCGCACAAAGCACCGTCTCCGGAAGAGATACACAATCAGAGAGGTTGTAAAGATAAAGACCGCGTTGTAGGCAAACACCAGAGGCCTTTCCGTCATGTAAATCCAGGCCTCCGTAAAGGAACGGCGGCAGATGGCCTCCACCAGAAAATATCCCACGGCGCTGCACAGGGCGTGCAGCAGCAGGGAGATCCTGTTACAGATCTGATACCATTTCATGAAATATATACTCCTTAGAAAATTTTTCAGGGATTCAGCCGGGCAATCTGGGCCTGTACCTTTTCCAGCATCTCCCTGTATTTTTCCAGTTTACCCTGCTCCAGCTCCACTTTCTCCTTCGGAGCCCGGGAAACAAAGCCGGGATTGCCCAGCATGCCCTCGCAGCGGGCGATCTCCTTATGAAGCCTTTCCTCTTCTTTGGAAAGACGCTCCAGCTCCCGCTGGCGGTCCAGCAGATCCTCCAGAGGCAGATACACCACGCCACCGGAGACCACGATGGACACCGCGTCTTCTCCGACGCCCTCCTTGGTGGTCTGCACATGGATCTCCCGGGCGAAGGAGAGATTTACAAAGGAGGCTGCGCTTTCCCTGTAAAGAGAACCGTAGTTCTCATCTTTGGCCACCACGGTAACCGTGGTCTTTCTTCCCTGGGGCACGTTCATGGTCATGCGGGTGTTGCGGATGCCCCGGACGGCTTCCATCCACAGCTCCACCGCCTGCTCCTCCTGCGGGAAGGAGAGGGATTCCTCATACACGGGCCAGGGAGAGATCATGATGGATTCCTCCTCCGGCAGCAGAGTGCAGTAGATCTCCTCGGTGACGAAGGGCATGAAGGGATGCAGAAGCTTCATGGCCTGGGTAAAGACAGTCCGAAGAGTCCACAGGGCTTCCCCGGCGGCTTTGGGATCCTCATCCGCCTTCCACAGACGGACCTTGGAGATCTCGATATACCAGTCACAGAACTCATCCCAGAGGAAATCGTAGATCTTCTGGACCGCAATGCCCAGCTCGTACTTCTCCATGTTTTCGGTGACTTCCCGGGTGACGGAGTTGATGCGGGAGAGGATCCAGCGGTCCTCGGGTGAGAGATCCCCTACACTCTCCGGCTCCGTCACGGTCTTGCCCTCCAGGTTCATGAGGATGTACCGGGCCGCATTCCAGATCTTGTTGGCAAAGTTCCGGCTGGACTCCATCTTTTCAAAGGAAAAGCGCATGTCGTTGCCGGGAGCATTGCCGGTGACCAGGGTAAGCCTCAGGGCATCCGCCCCGTACTTGTCGATCACCTCCAGGGGATCGATGCCGTTGCCCAGGGACTTGCTCATCTTTCTCCCCTGCGCATCCCGCACCAGGCCGTGGATCAGCACATGGTGGAAGGGACTCTTTCCGGTCTGCTCCAGGGCGGAGAAGACCATGCGGATCACCCAGAAGAAGATGATGTCATAGCCGGTTACCAAAACGTCCGTGGGATAGAAGTACTCCAGCTCCGGTGTCTGTTCCGGCCATCCCAGTGTGGAGAAGGGCCAGAGGGCCGAGCTGAACCAGGTGTCCAGGGAGTCCTCATCCTGATGGAAATGGGTGCAGCCGCATTTGGGGCATTTTTCCGGCATGCCGTGAGAGACCACCACTTCCCCGCATTCATCACAGTAGTAGGCGGGAATCCGGTGTCCCCACCACAGCTGTCTGGAAATGCACCAGTCCCGGATGTTCTCCAGCCAGTGAAGATAGGTCTTTCCAAAGCTGGGGGGAACAAACTCCAGCTCTCCGGTATGGACCACCTCCATGGCGGCTTTGGCCATCTCGTCCATCCTGACAAACCACTGGGGCTTGATCATGGGCTCCACGGTGGTGCCGCAGCGGTCATGGGTGCCCACGCTGTGGGAATGGGGTACGGTCTTCACCAGCAGTCCCAGATCCTCCAGATCCTTCACGATCCGGCGTCTGGCCTCATAGCGGTCCAGTCCCGCATAAACGCCTCCCTGCTCATTGATGGTGGCGTCGTCATTCAGGATGTTGATCTCCGGAAGGCCATGTCTTTTTCCCACCTCAAAGTCGTTGGGATCGTGGGCGGGGGTGATCTTCACACAGCCGGTACCGAATTCCATGTCTACGTATTCATCGGCGATCACGGGGATCACCCGGTCGGTCAGGGGGAGCCGGAGCATCTTTCCCACCAGATCCCGGTACCTGTCGTCATTGGGGTTAACCGCCACCGCCGTGTCCCCCAGCATGGTCTCGGGACGGGTGGTGGCGATCTCCACAAACCGTCCTTCCTCCCCCACGATGGGGTAGTTGATGTGCCAGAAGAAACCGTCCTGATCCTCATGAACCACCTCCGCATCGGAGATGGTGGTCTGACAGACGGGGCACCAGTTGATGATTTTGGATCCCCGGTAGATGTATCCCTTTTCATAGAGCCGGACAAACACTTCCTCCACGGCTCTGGAACAGCCCTCGTCCATGGTGAAGCGCTCCCGCTCCCAGTCGGCGGAGGCTCCCAGTTTCTTTAACTGGCTGATGATCTTTCCTCCGTACTCCTCCTTCCAGGCCCAGGCATGCTTTAAGAATTCCTCCCGGCCGATCTCCTTCTTGTCAATGCCCTCACTCTTTAACTTCTCCGTCACCTTCACCTCGGTGGCGATGGAGGCATGGTCGGTGCCGGGCTGCCAGAGGGTCTCATAGCCCTGCATCCTCTTAAAGCGGATGAGAATGTCCTGTAAGGTCTCATCCAGGGCATGGCCCATGTGGAGCTGGCCGGTTACATTGGGCGGGGGCATCACGATGGTAAAGGGCTTTTTGTCCGGGTTGACCGTGGCATGAAAATACCCCCGGTCCATCCATTTCTGATACAGGCGCTCCTCTATGGCGCCGGGATCGTAGGTTTTTGAGAGTTGACTGCTCATGGGCGCTGGTCCTCCTTT
>CAZJYM010000156.1:0-5395 GCA_964550245.1 uncultured Blautia sp.
GAGTGTCAGGTCTCATCCAGCCGGTGATCCACTTCCTCCTCCGCTTCCGCCTTAAAGTCTTCCATCTGTACCGGATCCGGCAGGGGCAGATCCTCCAGGGTACGCACCCCGAAGGCCCGCAGAAACTCCTCGGTGGTTCCAAAGAGGATGGGCCTTCCGGGTGCGTCCATCCGGCCCACCTCCCGGACCAGGTCGTATTCCACCAGCCGGTTCACCGCGTGGTCGGACTTGACGCCCCGGATTTTTTCAATCTCCGCCTTGGTCACCGGCTGCCGGTAGGCGATGATGGAGAGGGTTTCCAGCATCACATCGGTGATCACCGGCTTTTTGGGAGCCATGGCCAGGCGGATCAGGGTATCGAAGTATTCCTTCCGGGTGCACATCTGGTAGGAGTCCTCCAGCTTGATGATCTGGATCCCCCGGCCTTCCCGGTCAAAGCGCTCCATCATGTGGGAGAGCCTTTCCCGGGTTACCTTTGGATCTTCATCCAGAGCCTGTGCAATTCTGGAGAGCTCCACCGCTTCCCCCATGGTAAAAAGAATGGCCTCAATGGCCGCTTCTGCCTGTCTGTCTTCCACGTTCCTTGGTTTCTCCTGTCATTCTTCTTTCTTTTCATCCGTCAGATGCTCCCAGCCGGCAGGGTCGGTGAGCACATCCACCTGGATCTCTCCTCCCGCTTCCTCCTGGTCCGCATGGACGTATCCCATCTTCATCAGCTCCAGGATGGAGAGAAAGGTGACAATCACCTGGATCCGGGAGGACTGGGAAGATTCTCCCAGAAGCTGGAAAAAGCCGAAATGCCGGTGGGTGGAGGCGTATTCCCGCATCTGGTCCATCTTGTCGGAGAGGCTTACCTCCTCCTGCTCGATTTTGCCAAAGCTGCTGCGGATGGGATCCAGCTTGTCCTCCTGCCTGCGAAGCAGGGTGCGGTAGATGCCGTTTAACTTCTCCAGAGTCATTCCTCCCAGAAGCTCTTCGGGATCTACGGGAGGTTTGTAGCTTTTTACCTCCTCGGGAAGGGAAGGCTTTCGGTAAAATACCCCCGCCGCATCCTCCATCCGGTCCCGCAGCAGGCTTGAGAGGTACTTGCAGGTCTTGTACTCCAGAAGCCTTTCCACCAGCTCCGCTCTGGGATCTTCCTCCTCCTGCTCCTCCCCCTCCTTCGTTCGGGGGAGGAGCATCCGGCACTTGATGTCCATCAAAGTGGCGGCCATCACCAGGAATTCGCTCATGATTCCCAGGTCCTCGTGCTCCATGCCGCGGATGTAGTCCATGTACTGGTGTGTAATCTCCACGATGGGAATATCATAAATGTCAATCCTGTTTTTGTCAATGAGATGAAGGAGAAGATCCAGAGGCCCTTCAAATATCTGCAGCTTCACCGGAATCGCCATGACTCTTCTCCTTTCCCCGGATGTCCATGAATATCAGTTCCCGGGGATTGTGGATCCGCACGGGGATGGTATGTTCCCCCAGTCCTGCGCTGACCAGCATGTGCTTTTCTCCCCGGTGGAAATCTCCGCAGCAAAAGGGCGGAAAGAGTAAAAACTGGGGAGAAGTAAGCCCCGTATGCTCTCCCAGCCGCAAAACGCCGCCGTGGTAGTGTCCGGAGAGGATCAGATCCGCTCCCCAGGAGAAGTAGGTGCTTCCGTACTTGGGATTGTGAGCCAGCAGGATCTGGATCCCCTCTCCGGATGGAAGTCCCAGCATCTCCTCCATGGCGGTAAGGGAAAGCCTGGGAGAGATGGGTTTCCGGTAGTACTCCCAGGGAAGCTCCAGCCCGTAGATCACAAAGTCCGTCTCTGCCAGGTTCACAACGGTGTGGCTGTTGTGGAGAAAACGAACACCTCCGCAGGAGAGACGGTTTTCGTAGTCCTGGTAGTCCTTCTGGTGCTCCGGACAGGTGCTCATGAGGTATTCGTGATTTCCGGGGGCATAGCACACCGGATGGGACCGGACCAGGTTCACCAGCAGCTCCTCCGCCCTCTCTAAGGACTGGGGCTGGCTGCTGACGATCATGTCTCCCAGAACCAGTATGCCGTCCACTTCCCCCTCCTGGATCACCTGGAGGATGGTTTTCCCCTCGCACAGGGGTTCCACTCCGTGGAGATCCGCGATCAGGGCGAAGCGCACCTTTTTGCCCGGCTTCATTTTTCTGCTTTCGATCTGGTAGGTTCTGATGCGGAATGTTTTCATCGATGTCCTCTTTTGCATGTTTACAGTCCGGCCCTGCAAAGCCTGGCATAGACTCCGTTTTTCTCCATCAGTTCCCGGTGGGTTCCCTCCTCCGCAATTCCCTCCTCCGTCAGCACCAGGATTCTCTGGGCATTGCGGATGGTGGAGAGACGGTGGGCGATGACAAAGGTGGTGCGGTTTTTGGAAAGCCTTTCCAGGGATTCCTGAACGACGCTCTCGCTTTCATTGTCCAGGGCCGAGGTGGCCTCATCAAAGATCAGGATGGGCGGATCCTTTAAGAAGGCTCTGGCGATGGAGAGTCTCTGCTTTTGTCCGCCGGAGAGCTTGACGCCCCTCTGTCCGATGTCCGTATCGTAGGTGTCCGGCATCTCCATGATGAAGCCATGGGCATTGGCCGCCATGGCCGCCCGGATCACTTCCTCATCCGAGGCTTCCGGTCTTCCGTAGCGGATGTTTTCCATCACCGTGCCGGCAAACAGGTATACGTCCTGCTGGACGATGCCGATCTGCCTGCGCAGATCCTGCAGTTTAATCTTCCGGATATCAATCCCGTCCAGGTAGATGGCTCCCCCGGACACATCGTAGAACCTGGGGATCAGGCTGCACAGGGTGGTTTTTCCCACTCCCGAGCTTCCCACCAGGGCCACGTAATCCCCGGGTTTTACATGGAGGTCCACATGGGATAAGACTTCCTCCTGGTTTTCCTGGTAGTGGAAGGAGACCTGATCAAACTTGATGTCCCCCTTACAGTGGTCCATGGAAACAGCATCCGGGGCATCCTCGATGTCCGGGGCGATCTCCATCATCTCCCGGAACCGCTCATAACCGCTGTAGCCGCTCTGGAACTGTTCCGTAAAGTTCACCAGCCTGGTCACGGGCTCGGTAAAGTTGTTGATGTAGAGAAGAAAAGTGACCAGATCCGCAGTAGAGAGACTGCCGTTGGTGAGAAAGAGGGCGCCGGAGATCAGAGATACCACCGTGATCATGGTGGTAAAGGCGTCCATTCCGCAGGAATACCCGGCCATGTACCGGTAGGAGCGGGACTTGGCTTCCACAAACCGGTCATTGCCCTTATTGAACTTTTCAATCTCCTTCTTTTCATTTCCAAAGGACTTTACCACCCGGATGCCGGAGATGCTGTCCTCGATCTGGCTGTTGATGTCTGCGATTCTTGCCCGGTTTTCCTTAAAGGCGGCCCGCATTTTGTTGTTGAACACCAAAGCGTAGACCAGCATGACAAGCACCACCAGCATACAGATCAGGGACATCTTCCAGTTAATTCGCAGCAGAATCACCATGGCCCCGGCCAGCTTGATCACGGAGATCAGAATGTCCTCCGGGCCATGGTGAAGAAGTTCGCTGATATCAAAGAGATCGTTGGTGATGCGGGAGAGAAGTTGTCCCACCTTCTGATTGTCGTAGAACGCGAAGGAGAGCTTCTGATAATGGCTGAAGATCTGGTTGCGCATGTCGTGCTCGATGTAGGCACCCATCATGTGTCCGTAGTAGGTGATGAAGTATCTGCTTCCCATCTGCACCAGGATCAGGGCCACCATGATCATCCCGATCCGCAGGATCACCTGCCGGGCCTCGGACGTATCCATGGAGCCGATGTTGGTCATGATATAGCGCACCAGTAGGGGGATGACCAGCGTTACCGCCGCCCCCAGAATGGCAAAGACAAGATCCGCAATGAAAAGACCCAGATAGGGTTTGTAATATCCTGCCAGCTGTCTGATTTTGCCGGCTTTCTTCTGTTTGGTCATGATTCCTCCTGTAGCTGAAATCCGGGAAAGGATCCCCGGTTCCAGTCTTCACACGATGCCTATTATAACCCCGTTGGGGTGTGTTGTCAAAAAGAACCGGATTTAGGGAGGGGAAATCAACGGCAGTAAAACTCCTATTATAATAGAAGAAACTCCGACGGAAGGGATCTCAAATCCAGCGGTTTTTTACAACTCCCCTCCCCGGACTTGTATTTTATTTCGAAAAAACCTTTTCCAAACCAGGCGGGTATGATATACTGGAAAAAATGCCCGGAAATCCGCTGCGGCATCCCTCTCCCGCTCTTTCCCAACCGCACAGTTGGAAACGTTAATGGGATGGTAACGGATGAACCGGGAAAAAGAGAAATACCAATTTCATCTCATAAAAAAGAAAGCTGACAGACTATGATCGATTATGCGCCGGGTATGAGAACCATCATTCGCGACGAAGAATGGATGGTCAAAAAGATAGAAAAGAACAGTCTGGGCAATCAGGCTTTGCACTGTGTTGGCATTTCCGAGCTTGTAAAGGATAAAGAGGTCATCTTTCTAAGCGACCTGGAGGACATCCGGGTGGTCAATCCGGCCGAAGTGCAGCTGATACCGGATACATCCCCCCACTTCCGCCGGTCCAGACTGTACCTGGAAAGCCAGTGGAGACAGCAGATCCCCACCGATACCGATCTGCACATCGGAGATAAGGCCGCCATGGATCTGATGCCCTACCAGCTGGTGCCGGCCGGGAACTGTCTGCGAAGACCCAGACAGCGGATCCTGATCGCCGATGCGGTGGGACTGGGGAAAACCCTGGAGGCCGGAATCCTGATGAGTGAACTCATCGCCCGGGGTAAGGGCAGACGGATCCTGGTGGTCACGGTAAAGAGCATGATGACCCAGTTCCAGAAGGAGATGTGGAACCGGTTTACCATCCCCCTGGTCCGCCTGGACTCGGGAAAGATCCACGAGATCCGCACCAGACTGCCCTCCAACTACAACCCCTTCTTCTACTACGATAAGACCATTATCTCCATCGATACACTAAAGCGGGACGTGGAGTACCGGACACACCTGGAAAATGCCTACTGGGACATCATCGTAATCGATGAAGCCCAGAACGTGGCGGAGCGGGGCGACCGTCAGGCCCAGCGTTCCAAGCTGGCAAAACTTCTGGCAGACCGCTCCGACACCATGATCATGCTCTCCGCCACGCCCCATGACGGAAGGGCCCGCAGTTTTGCCTCCCTGATGAACATGCTGGATCCCACCGCCATCGCCAATCCGGATGACTACACAAAGGAAGACATCAAAGGCCTGTGCGTGCGCCGGTTTAAAAAAGACGTGAAGGATCAGGTGGGAGGCGCTTTTTTGGAACGGCACATCGGAATGGAGCGCTGTCAGGCATCGGAAAGGGAAGAGGCTGCTTTTGAGATCTT
>CAZJYM010000156.1:5495-7440 GCA_964550245.1 uncultured Blautia sp.
GAAACCATGAAGTATCTCCTGGATCACCTGCGGCAGGATCTGCACATGGATAAAGAAGCCATACAGGAGATCTCCGGCGCCATGAGCGATAAGGATCAGCAGGAAAGGGTGGAAGCCTTCGGCAGGGAAGAATCCCCCATCCGTGTTTTAGTCGCCTCCGATGTGGCATCGGAAGGATTAAACCTTCACTACCTGAGCCACCGGATGATCCATTTCGACATTCCCTGGTCCCTGATGGTTTTCCAGCAGAGAAACGGCCGCATCG
Organism: uncultured Blautia sp.; assembly: GCA_964550245.1. GTDB lineage: Bacteria > Bacillota > Clostridia > Lachnospirales > Lachnospiraceae > Blautia_A. The sequence goes on from CAZJYM010000156.1 coordinate 5,761, forward strand.
ACCGCTATGGGCAGAAAAACCGTCCCGACATCCGCTACATGCTGATCCAGAGTAAAAACAAGCGCATCCGGGGCGACATGCGCATCATTGAGATCCTGATCAACAAGGAGGAGCAGGCCCTGAAAAACATCGGGGATCCCGCCTTCCTTCTGGGAAGATTCTCCATCGAGGATGAGGAACTGGTGGTAGCAAACGCCATCGAGGACGGGGCAGACGAAAAGGCCTTCGCAGATGAACTGGACAGAGGCGAGCAGGAGTTTGATCCCTTCGAGGCTTTGATGGCGGCTTCCAGTGAGGATTCCTCTCCGGTACAGGTAAAGACGGATGAAACACTGTTTACGGATATCGAATACCTCAGCCAGGCCTTTTCCTACCTGAATCAGTCTGAAAGCCATCCCGTGGAACACCTGCGGGAGGTCTCGGGTCTGGATGTAAAGATCACCCCGGACATGCGCAGGAGACTGAAAGCCCTTCTGCCGGAGGAGGCCATGCCCCAGGGGGACTACATCCGTCTCTCGGACGATAAGGATTTCTGCATGAAAGAGATGGAGCGCAGCATGCAAAACAGCATGGCGGAAACCGCCTGGCCAAAGGTTCAGTACCTCTGGAAGCTGCATCCCCTCTTTACCTGGGTAAACGACAAGGCGGGACTCCTCTTCGGCCGGGGACAGGCTCCGGTCATTGCGCTGCCCAAACCGATGAAACCGGAGGAAACCATCTTTATCGTGGCCGGCAGCATCCCCAACAAGAGGTCCACGCCCCTGGTGGATGAATGGTTCGGACTTCTGTATGAGCAGAATACCTTTATTAAGAGTCTCTCCATGAATGAAGTCCTGAAAAAGACCGGCCTTCGAAGTAACAACATACCCAATGACAACTCTCTTTCCCGGGAAAGTGTGGCGGCTGCCTCTGCCCTGCTTCCGGATGTGGTAAAACATGCGGGAGAGGTTATGCAGGACTACTACAACCGCTATGAAGAGAGAATGACTCCTCTCCTGGATGAGGAGGTGGACAAGCTGGCGGCTCTGGAAGAAAAACACAAGGACTATCAGCTTTCCCTCTTTGAGAGTGAGAGGAAAAGAAGCGAGCAGGAACGGATGGTGGATGAACTCTTTGACAAGTTCACCAACTGGGTCACCGATACCCTGACCATCCAGAATAACCCGTACATCCGGGTCGTTGCCGTTTTGAAGGGAGTTTCCAGATGAGCATGGATTTAACCGGCATCACCAACCGGAACGAATACTACACAAACCACTACCTCTCTTCCATCTTTGAGGAAAATGCCTCTGACACCATCTCCAGATGGCGCATGGAAGCCAGAGATCAGGAAGGAGTCCGCACCCCCTGGGCACAGCTTCGGGATGCGGCCAGACAGTACTACCCTGTCCATGACCGTTTCCAGCGCTCCAGGTTTGACACACAGACTCTGGGAAACATCCGCATGATGGCGGATCTGTATCTGTCTGCTTTGGGATACCCGGCTGCAGCTCCGGAATGGATACCCATCGATGAAGAACTGCGTGTGCCCGTATACCTGGAGCTGAAGAAAGCCAACGGGGCTCCGGCTCTTTGGGTACTGCTCTCCGCCTCCGAGGACAAAGAGGCCTCTGTTCTGGACATGCCAAGCTTCTCGGCAGATTCCATCGGGGAGGAAGGACCCAACACCATCTCCCCGGA
>CAZJYM010000157.1:0-7410 GCA_964550245.1 uncultured Blautia sp.
GAAAATTGTGCCCATATGTAGAGGAAATATCTTTTCAAGTATGGTAAGCTAATCAGGACGGGGAAAGTACAGGCCCCTCGGGCGCATCCGTGCGCGAGGCCCTGCAGTCCATGATGCCGTAGAAAGGAGAGGCTTATGAACAGAAGCAGAAATCCACCAGCATGGAGGCTCTTCGTGAGCCGGGCGGATGCTTACCTGCGCCTGCGCTTACGGGAATTCTTATGGTGGAAACTTCCGCACAGGTGTCGGAAGAGGCAGGAGAGGAGAGAATCCTTTCGTATTTAGATTTTAATGGAGGAAGGGGTAATGAAAGAAATCAATCTGGCTTTTGAAATGAGCCATACACGGGCACTGGTATCCAAGACATCCTCGGTGGATGGAGCTTTTGCGGTGGGGGCTCATCTGCAGCTGAAGGATGAGGACGGAAACCTGGTAGAGGAATGGATCTCGGAGGCGGCTCCCCATGAGGTCCTGGATCTGGAGATGGGGAAAACTTACACCCTCTCCGAGACATACCCCGCAAGGGGGTATGTCTCGGCAGAAGATCTGCAGTTTACCGTCCCGGAAGACGGCACGGTGGTGGAAGTGGAGATGGATGCCGACATGACCCAGCTGGAATTCTCGCTGATGGATGAAAAGGGCGGGTATCTGAAAGACGTGGAGGCGGAGATCTTTGACATGGAAGGAAACACGGTAGAGAACTGGACCTCTGCAGGCTTTCCCCACTTCGTGGACATGCTGCCGGTAGGGGAATACGTCTACTGGGAGCCTGTTACTCCCAAAGGGTACGAAAGACCTTTTCTGCTGAAGTTTCAGGTGATGGACAGCGCAGAGCTGCAGGAGATCGTGGTGGAACATACAAAGACTCCGGAGACGGAGGAAGAAGAGCCGGATGAGAGTATTTCAAAGACCTCCGGGAAAGTGTCCGTTCTTCCCTGGTTCCTTCTGGGTGCGGCCGGGATTTTCTCTCTGATGGGCTGTGGGTTTGCGATGGGAAGGAAGAGAGGGAGAGGAGGTGAAGACCTGCGCAGGATGAAGTAAACGAAAGAACGGTACATCTTTGTATCGTATGCGGAAAGCTTACCATGGAGGCCCTTGGCAATGCCTTTGAGGCTGTTCTCAACAGCATGCGGCAGGTGGAGGACAACACGGCCGTCTATCACGGAAGACAGAGCCTGGAAAGCCTGAAAAGACAGAATGTCCAGCTTTCAAAGGCAAGCCTTCCGGGTGGAAGCCTGAATGCCTTTGACCGGTATGCCCGCAAGTATCTGGTGGACTACTGTGTGCGGGAGGTGGAATCTTCACATCCCAGACGCTACTACCTGTTTTTTAAGGCCCGGGATCAGCAGGCCATGGAGGCAGCCCTGGAAGAGTACATCCTGGAGAGCAGACAGCAGGAAAGACCTTCCATCCTGGAAAGGCTGGGATTACAGCAAAGCAGGGAAGCCATTCCCAGAAAGAGGGAAAAGATCCGTTACCGGGAGCGGGGGATGGACCGTTGAAAGTCCCGGAAGCCCGGGAAATCATCCCCTTTGCGGCGGCCTTTATCGTCTCGGACCGGCTGGCCTGGCTCTACCGCCACTGCCTGGGGGAGACTGTTTTTGACAGGCTGGGCGTGCTGTTTTTAAACCTGTCCCTGGCTTTTGTGTCTCTTTTTCCCAGTTTTCACCCCTTTGACCTCCTGTGGGGTGTAACCGGGGGTGTGATTGTAAAGCTCATCATCTACGAAAAGGGAAAGAATGCCAGAAAGTACCGGAAGGGTGTGGAGTACGGCTCCGCCCGCTGGGGAACCCCCAGGGACATCGCCCCCTTTATCGATCCGGTCTTTGACAACAACATCATTCTCACCCAGACGGAAAGACTCACCTTAAACAGCCGTCCCAAGGATCCCGGAACCGCCCGCAACAAAAATGTTCTGGTCATCGGCGGTTCCGGTTCCGGGAAAACCCGGTTTTACGTAAAGCCCAACCTGATGCAGATGCCGGAAAAAGTAAGCTATGTAGTGACAGACCCCAAGGGCACCATCCTGGTGGAGTGCGGAAAGATGCTGGAGAGAGGAACTCCCCTAATGGAAAAGGGTAAAGTCAAGCGGGATGAGTCCGGCAGGATCATCTATGATCCCTACCGGATCCGGGTGCTAAACACCATCAACTTCAAGAAGTCCATGCATTACAACCCCTTCCACTACATCCGCTCCGAAAAGGACATCTTAAAGCTGGTCAATGCCATCATCGCCAACACCCGGGGAGAGGGAGAGAAAACCGGGGAGGACTTCTGGGTAAAGGCCGAGCGTCTTCTCTACTGTGCTCTCATCGGCTACATTTATTATGAAGCAAAGCCTTCAGAAAAGAACTTCTCTACCCTGCTGGCCATGATCAATGCCAGCGAAGCCCGGGAGGATGATGAGAACTACAAAAACCGGGTGGATGAACTCTTTGAGGACCTGGAGCTGGGACCGAAGGATCCGGTTACGGGCGTGCGGGACAGGTCTAAAGCTAACCCGGATCACTTCGCTCTCCGTCAGTACCGGAAATACAAGCTGGCGGCAGGCAGTAAGACGGCCAAGTCCATCCTGATCAGCTGCGGTGCCAGACTGGCCCCCTTTGACATCGCCGAGCTGCGGGAACTGACCGAGTATGACGAGCTGGAACTGGACACCATTGGAGAACAGCGGACCGCCCTGTTTGTGATCATCTCCGATACGGACGATACCTTTAACTTCCTGGCGGCCATTCTCTACACCCAGCTTTTCAACCTGTTATGCGACCGGGCCGACGACGTGCACGGGGGAAGACTTCCCTGTCATGTGCGGCTCTTACTGGATGAGTTTGCCAACATCGGCCAGATCCCCAGGTTTGATAAGCTGATTGCCACCATCCGCAGCCGGGAGATTTCAGCTTCCATCATCCTTCAGTCCTTAAGCCAGTTAAAAACCATCTATAAGGATGCGGCGGAGACCATTGTGGGAAACTGCGACAGCATGCTGTTTTTGGGAGGACGGGAAGCTTCCACCTTAAAGGATCTCTCGGAGATGCTGGGAAAGGAAACCATCGACCTGGCCAACACCTCGGATACCCGGGGAAACAGCCGTTCCTACGGCATCAGCTATTCCAAAACCGGGAAAAGCCTGATGAGCCGGGATGAGCTGGCAGTGATGGACGGAAACCGCTGTATCCTGCAGCTGCGGGGAATCCGGCCCTTTTACAGCAGGAAGTATGACATTACGAAACATAAACGGTATCCCCTCCTGTCAGACGGGCAGGGAAAAAACGCATATCACATTGAATCGGCGCTCAGTCGTACCCTGACTCCCTCTCCCAGGGAGGAGTTTGAGGTGTATGAAGCCGCAGAAAAAGAGGAGGAACCCTCATGAAGAACAAAATCCGCTCTCCAACCAAAACGGTTGGTTCCTGGTTCCTGTCGTTTCTATTTTGAAGGGAGAACTTTTGCCCATGCCGTTTTTTGCGACAACCATCAGCATTTTGAAGACCCTGGTGATCGCTCTGGGCGCCGGCCTTTCCGCCTGGGGAGGGATTAACCTGCTGGAAGGCTACGGCAATGACAACCCCGGGGCCAAGTCCCAGGGGATCAAGCAGATCATGGCCGGAGGGGGTGTGGTGCTGATCGGTACCCAGCTGATTCCTCTGCTTAGCGGTCTGTTCGGCTAACCAAAGGAGAAGACACCCATGTTTGACGGAATCTTTACGGCCATCGAGGAGTGGATGCGGGGAATCCTCACCGGAGTGATCCGCTCGGGTCTTTCCACCATGTTTACTGACGTGAATGAGAAGACGGCGGAGATTGCGGTACAGGTGGGGAAGACACCCCAGGGATGGAACAGCTCGGTATTCAATCTGATCCGGAATCTGTCGGAATCGGTGATGGTGCCGGTGGCGGGAATGATCATCACCTTTGTCCTTTGCTACGAGCTGATTACCATGCTGACGGAAAGAAACAACATGCATGATCTGGACACCTGGATGTTTTTCCGCTACTTCCTGAAAATGTGGGTGGCGGTTTACCTGGTTGCCAACACCTTCCCCATCACCATGGCGGTGTTTGATGTGGGACAGCATCTGGTGGAGGCAGCCGGGGAGACCATCCATGCCGACACGGAGATCCACATCGAGGATCTGCTGGAAGCCATGGAAAGAGAAATGGAGATCATGGAGATGGGAGAACTTCTTCTTCTGGCCCTGGAGACCATGGTGGTGAGCCTGTGCATGAAGATCCTCTCGGTGCTCATCATGGTCATCCTCCACGGCCGGATGATTGAGATCTATCTCTACACCTCCGTGGCTCCGGTCCCCTTTGCCACCATGACCAACCGGGAATGGGGGCAAATGGGGACCGGATACTTCCGGGGCCTGGCGGCCTTATCTTTTCAGGGCTTTTTCATCATGGTCTGTGTGGGGATCTATGCCGTGATGGTCTCCTCCATCCGCATCTCCTCAAACATGCATTCGGCCCTCTTCGGGGTGGCGGCCTGCACCGTGGTGCTGGGCTTCTGTCTGATGAAAACCGGAAGTTTAAGCCGGGCCATCTTTAACGCCCGGTAGGAAAGGAGGAAAGGATGGCTTTTGTGACGGTGCCCAAAGATCTCACCCGGGTGAAGAATAAGGTACTCTTTAACCTGACCGGCCGGCAGCTGATCTGTCTTTCCGTATCTGCAGCCCTGGGGCTTCCCTTTTATTTCCTTACCCGGGAAGCCCTGGGGACGGGAAATGCCGCAGCCGTTATGGTTCTCATCATGCTTCCCGGGTTTTTCTTTGCCCTGTATGAAAAGGACGGCCTTCCCCTGGAGCAGGTGATCTGGAACGTGATGCAGGTCAAATGGATCCGGCCACCTCTGCGGAGGTATCAGGTTGCAAACATGTTTGAAGAACTTTTGGAGGAAGGAGATGAAAGCCTTGAAAGAACAGCCGGAGCTGAAGGTGACCGGCTATGAAGCCCTGGAAAGAAGACGGGGCGTAAGGAGAGGAAGCCGGAAGGACCGCGCTGAGATGAGAAAGCTTCGGAAAAGGAATAAAAAGATCCTTTCGGGAAAGAAAAAGGAGGAGCACACCCGGGCCATCTCCGCCCAGGACTCCATCCCCTACCTGGAGATGGCCCGGGACGGCATCTGCCGGGTGCGGGACGGGTATTACTCCAAAACCATCCGCTTTACGGACATCAACTACCAGCTGGCCCAGAACGAGGAGAAGGATGCCATCTTTGAGAACTGGTGCGACTTTCTCAACTACTTTGACAGCACCATCTCCTTTCAGCTCTCCTTTATCAACCGGCACAGCAGCCTGAAGGAGTATGAAAAGGTGATTCAGATCCGTCCCCGGGATGATGCCTTCAATGAATCCCGCCAGGAGTTTGCCCACATGCTTCAGAACCAGCTGGCCAGAGGCAACAACGGACTGGTCCGCAGCAAGTACATCACCTTCGGGGTGGAGGCGGCGGACATCCGGGAGGCCAGACCCAGACTGGAGAGAATTCAGGCGGACATCTTGATGAACTTCAAGGCATTGGGAGTCTCCGCCTTTCCTCTGACCGGTGAGGAAAGACTGAAGATCCTCTATGAAACCTTTAACCCGGATGAAAAACTTCCCTTTGCCTTCTCCTTTGACCGGATCGTGCGCAGCGGCATGAAGACCCGGGACTTTGTGGCTCCTACCAGCTTTTACTTTGGAAGCGGCCGTGAATTTCGTATGGGCTCAACCCTGGGAGCCGTATCCTTCTTACAGATCCTGGCCCCGGAGCTCACCGACCGGATGCTCTCGGAATTCCTGGACATGGACCGGAATCTCATCATCACCCTGCATGTGCGCTCCCTGGATCAGTCCAAAGCCATCCGCCTGGTAAAAAGCAAGGTAACCGACATCAACCGGATGAAGATCGAGGAACAGAAGAAAGCGGTGCGCTCCGGCTACGACATGGACATCATCCCCTCAGATTTAAGTACCTACAGCGGGGAAGCTGTCCGGCTCCTGGAGGATCTGCAAAGCCGCAATGAGCGGATGTTTCTGGTGACCATCCTCTTTCTCAACACCGCCAGGTCGGAGCAGGCCCTGGAAAACGCCGTCTTTCAGACCGCCGGCATTGCCCAGAAGTACAACTGTTCCCTTAGAAGGCTTGACTACATGCAGGAGCAGGGCCTGATGAGCAGCCTGCCCCTGGGATACAGCCAGGTCCCCATCAAAAGAGGACTGACTACCACCGCCCTGGCCGTTTTCATTCCCTTTACCACCCAGGAGCTTTTCATGGACGGAGAGTCATTGTACTACGGCCTTAACGCCCTCTCCAGCAACATGATCCTGGCGGACCGCAAGAAGCTTAAAAACCCCAACGGCCTGATCCTGGGCACCCCCGGTTCCGGCAAGTCCTTTGCGGCCAAGAGAGAGATCGTAAACGCCTTCTTTGTCACCGATGATGACATCATCATCGGTGACCCGGAAGGGGAGTACTTTTCTTTAGTTCACGCCCTGGGCGGACAGGTGATCTCCCTTTCCCCCACCAGCCGGGACTACATCAACCCCATGGACATCAATCCCAACTACTCGGAGGAGGATGATCCCCTCTCCTTAAAGTCGGATTTCATCCTTTCTCTCTGTGAACTGATCGTCGGGGGAAAGAACGGACTGGAGCCGGTGGAGAAGACCATCATCGACCGCTGTGTGCGTCTGGTGTACCAGGACTGCCTGCAGCACCCCTCTCCGGAAAACATGCCGGTTCTGGGGGATCTGTACCAGATCTTAAAGAGACAGCCGGAGCCGGAGGCCAGGAAACTCTCTACGGCCCTGGAGATCTATGTGAACGGATCCCTGCGGGTCTTTAACCATCACACCAACGTGGAGCTGAACAACCGGGTGGTCTGCTTTGACATCCGGGATCTGGGGAAACAGCTTAAAAAGCTGGGCATGCTGATCGTGCAGGATCAGGTGTGGAACCGGGTGACCAGAAACCGGGCCGTCCGCCGCTCCACCCGCTATTACCTGGATGAGTTTCACCTGCTCTTAAAGGAGGAGCAGACCGCAGCCTATTCCGTAGAGATCTGGAAGCGCTTCCGGAAATGGGGAGGAATCCCCACCGGCATCACCCAGAACGTGAAGGATCTGCTCTCCAGCCGGGAGATCGAAAACATCTTTGAGAACAGCGACTTTGTCTACATGCTGAACCAGGCGGCGGGAGACCGGCAGATTCTGGCTAAAGCCCTGGGAATCTCCCCCCATCAGCTCTCCTATGTGACCAACAGCCGGGAGGGAGAGGGACTGATCTTTTTCGGAAAGACCATCATTCCCTTCAAGGACCAGTTTGACCGCTCCACCCGTCTCTATAAGCTGATGACCACCAAGCCCTCGGAGGCAGACAGTTAAGATAAGGAGGCCCAATGCAGAAATTTGCCCACCGAATCCGGGATAC
>CAZJYM010000158.1:0-7400 GCA_964550245.1 uncultured Blautia sp.
GTGTTTATTAAATTTTTTTAAGAAAAAAAGAGGAATCCGTAAACTTTTGTGTAATACTCTTATAAAGGGAAAGGGTTTCCATGCCGGGAGTCAAATCGGAGGTGAGGCCATTGAATATCCGTGAGGACATGGAACAGCGCGAATATGAGCTCCTGAGCCCCCATGCGGCCCGCAGCCGGGAGTCCAGGGGAAGGAATCAGCCGGAGGAGGAGTGCGATGTGCGCACCGTCTATCAGCGGGACCGGGACCGGATCCTGCACTGCAAGGCCTTCCGGCGGCTGAAGGATAAAACCCAGGTGTTTCTGGCTCCCCAGGGGGATCACTACCGGAACCGGCTCACACACACCCTGGAGGTGTCCCAGATCGCCAGAACCATCGCCAAGGCCCTGCGCCTGAATGAGGATCTGGTGGAGGCCATCGCCCTGGGACACGATCTGGGGCATACTCCCTTCGGCCATGCGGGGGAGAGGGCCTTAAACCAGATGCATCCCCAGGGATTTTCCCACTACAAACAGAGCGTCCGGGTGGTGCAGGTGCTGGAAAAGAACGGGGAAGGCCTAAACCTTACCTGGGAGACCATTGACGGCATCTTAAACCACCGCACCAGCGGAAGTCCATCTACCCTGGAGGGACAGGTGGTGCGCTTTTCCGACAAGATCGCCTACATCCACCACGACATGGATGACGCTCAGCGGGCCGGAGTCCTTACGGAGGACGAAATCCCCATTACTTTGCGGCTCCTTCTGGGGGATTCCACAAGGGAGAGGCTTAACACCTTTGTCCACGACATCATCGTAAACAGCATGGACAAGGATACCATCTCCATGTCCCCGGCCATTCAGGAGGGGCTGATGGATCTGCGATCTCTCATGTTTCGGATGGTGTATCAGAATCCGGTGGCCAAAAAGGAGGAGGACAAGGCGGTCAGGATGCTGACCGAACTGTATCAGTACTACTATGAACATCCGGACACCATGTCCCGGGAGTACCGGGAGCTGGTGTCCCTTCGGGGGGAGGACCTGTCCCAGGTGGTCTGTGATTATCTCTCCGGCATGACGGATCAGTATTCCATGGAGAAGTTCCGGGAAATATTCATACCCAGATCCTGGGAGGTCTATTGAGGGAGGAGGAGAATCCGTGCGCTACCCCGATGAAGTGGTGGAAGATGTGCGAGTGAGAAACGATATCGTGGACGTGGTCTCCCAGTATGTGAAGCTGACGAGGCGGGGAGGCCGGTACTTCGGTCTTTGTCCCTTTCACGGTGAGAAGACTCCCTCCTTTTCCGTCAGCCGGGAAACCCAGATGTTCCACTGTTTCGGCTGCGGCGCCAGCGGAAACGTGATCACCTTCCTGATGAAGTTTGAAAACTGCTCCTTCCGGGAGGCCCTCTCCACCCTGGCGGACCGGGCGGGGGTAGAGCTTCCTCCCCTAAGTTACGGGGGAGACTCCCCGGCGTTTAAGGAAAAGAAAAGCCAGCTTCTGGGAATCCAGAAGGCGGCGGCCCGGTTTTACCATGTGCAGCTTCGAAGCGAGGCGGGCCGGGAGGGAATGGAGTATCTGACCCATCGGGGATTAACGATGGACACTGTAAAGAAGTTTGGCCTGGGGTTTGCCGGAAACTACGGATCGGGCCTTTATCCCTACCTGAAGTCTTTGGGGTACAGCGACGAACTTCTCCGGGAGTCGGGACTTTTCCTCACCGATGAGCGCCGGGGCATGTATGAGCGCTTTCACAACCGGGTGATGTTTCCCATCATGGATTCAGGAAGCCATGTGATCGGATTCGGGGGAAGGGTGATGGGAGAGGGGAACCCTAAATATCTCAATTCCCCGGAGACGGCCATTTTTGACAAGGGCCGGAACCTGTACGGACTGCAGGAGGCCAAAAGATCCCGAAGGGAAAACCTCATCCTCTGCGAGGGATACATGGATGTGATCGCCATGCACCAGGCGGGATTCAACAACGCGGTGGCTTCTCTGGGCACCGCCCTCACCCCGGGCCATGCCCATCTCCTGAACCAGTACAAAAAGCCGGTGCTTCTCATCTACGACAGCGACGCGGCCGGGGTGCGGGCTGCCCTGCGGGCCATTCCCATCCTGCGGGATGCGGGGGTTCCCTCCCGGGTGGTAAACCTGGATCCCCACAAGGATCCGGATGAGTTTATCGGGGCGGAGGGGGCGGATGCCTTTGAAGAAAGGCTGCGGGATGCCCGGGACAGCGTGATGTTTCAGGTGGAGGAAGCCAAAAGGGATTTATCCCTTGACGATCCCCAGGGGAGAAACAAGTTTTTTGACCGCTGTGCGGAACTGATATTGAATCTGAAGGATGAACTGGAGAGAAATCTCTACATCAACACCATTGTTACCGAGTACGCAGCCTCCTGGGGCGTAAGCGCCGAGGACCTGCGCAAACGGGTCAACAACCTGGCCCTCTCCGGAAGACCGGTACGGGAAAGAATCCGGCCTTTGCCTCAGAAGGGGGAGCAGGCACAAAAGGAGACAGGTTCCCTGCAGGCCCAGAGGCTGATGCTCTCCTGGATGGCCCGTGATCCCGCGGCCTTTGAGGAGGGGAAAAAGTACCTGAAACCGGAGGATTTCACAGATCCTCTCTACCGCAGTCTGGCGGAAATGCTCTATGAGCAGAACGGGCAGGTAAACCCGGCCAGCCTGGTGAATTCCTTTACCGAGCTGGAGGAACAGCAGAAGGCGGCGGCCGTCTTTGCGGAGGGCGAATCCCCGGAGGGAAGGGCCTTTGCCGATACACTGCTGCGGATCCGCCAGGACAGCCTCTCCCGGATGAGCAGCGGAGATCCGGGGGATATGGAAGCTCTGCAAAAGATCGTGCAGGCCAGAAAGGAACTGGAAACTTTGAAACGACAGCTGGCCCAGCTGCCGAATACCTGGAGACCGTGATTACAGCGTCAGCAGTGAAGCAGTCCGTAATCATTTATCAAGCTATTATCTTAACATACGGGGGGTATTGTCATGCATACAGCGAATAATAAGTCGGGAAAGAACAAAGAGGGGGGAAACGGTGCCGGTGCATCTTCGGAGATGAACATGAGCCAGTTCAGCGAAAAGCTGGTGGAACTGCTGGAGCTTGCGAAAAAGAAGAAGAACGTGCTGGAGTACCAGGAGATCAATGACTTTTTCAAGGATCATCCCCTGGGAGTGGAGGATATGGAAAAGGTATTTGATTTTCTGGAAGCCAGCGGGGTGGACGTGCTGCGGATCACCGGCGGAGATGACGGTCTGATTCTGGATGAGGACCTGGACATTGACAAGCTGGATGAAGAGGAAGAAGTGGAGCTGGACAAGATCGATCTGTCCATCCCCGAAGGCGTCAGCATTGAGGACCCGGTTCGCATGTATCTCAAGGAGATCGGCAAGGTGCCCCTGCTTACTGCGGATGAGGAGATTGAACTGGCCAAGCGCATGGAGGAAGGGGACGAGGAGGCCAAGAAGCGCCTGGCGGAAGCCAACCTGCGTCTGGTGGTCAGCATCGCCAAGCGCTACGTGGGCAGAGGCATGCTGTTTCTGGATCTGATCCAGGAAGGAAACCTGGGCCTTATTAAGGCTGTAGAGAAGTTTGACTACAAGAAGGGATACAAGTTCAGCACCTATGCCACCTGGTGGATCCGTCAGGCCATCACCCGGGCCATCGCCGATCAGGCCAGAACCATCCGCATTCCGGTCCACATGGTGGAGACCATTAACAAGCTGATCCGGGTGTCCAGGCAGCTGCTCCAGGAGCTGGGGAGGGAGCCCACTCCGGAGGAGATCGCCCAGGAGATGGACATGTCCCCGGACCGTGTACGGGAGATCTTAAAGATCTCTCAGGAGCCCGTATCTCTGGAAACCCCCATCGGCGAGGAGGAGGACAGTCATCTGGGAGACTTTATCCAGGACGACAACGTGCCGGTGCCCGCAGATGCGGCGGCCTTTACCCTTTTAAAGGAACAGCTGATCGAAGTACTGGGAACCCTTACCGAGCGGGAACAGAAGGTGCTGCGTCTCCGGTTCGGACTGGATGACGGCCGGGCCCGCACCCTGGAGGAAGTGGGCAAGGAGTTCAACGTGACCAGAGAGCGGATCCGCCAGATCGAGGCCAAGGCTTTGCGGAAGCTTCGTCATCCCAGCAGAAGCCGGAAGCTGCGGGACTACCTGGATTAAGGTGGGGCAGCTGCAGCTCTCGAAGAGGCTTTCCTGCGTGGCAGGAATGGTAACGGAGGGAAACCGGCTGGTGGACGTGGGATGTGACCACGCCTACCTGCCCGTCCATCTGGTGTTAAGTAAGCGGATTCCCTCCGCCATCGCCGCCGATGTGAAAAAGGGCCCTCTTTCCCGGGCCCGGGAGCACATCCGGGAGTACGGCCTGGAGGACCGGATACAGACCCGGCTCTCCGACGGTCTCTCCAACATCCACCAGGGAGAGGGAGACACCCTGGTGATGGCGGGGATGGGAGGCCCCCTGATGGAGAGGATCCTGACGGAAGGAGAAAGGGTTGCCGGCAGTTTCCGGGAGATGGTTCTTTCTCCCCAGTCGGAGGCGGCCCGGTTTCGAAGGTTTCTGTTATCCTCCGGCTGGGTGATCACCGGGGAGGACCTGGTGGAGGAGGAGGGAAAGTACTACCCGGTGATAAAGGCCTGTCACCGGGAGGAGTTTCCACAATGCCCTACTGTGTACAGCCCGGAGGAGGAATGGTTTGGGAAACTGCTTTTAGACGGGGCCCATCCGGTACTTTTCCGGTACCTGCTTCGGGAGGAGTCTCTTCGAAGGGAGATCCGGGCGCATCTGTTGGAAAAACCGGGGGAGAACTCCCGGAGAAGGCTGGAAGAAATTGAGGAGGAGAGGCGGCTGATCAAAGCCGCTCTGAAGCGATATGAAGGTAAAGGATTTGACCGCCCGGCTGGAGATCCTCTATCCCCCGGAGGCGGCGGAGGACTGGGATAACGTGGGCCTGCTGGTGGGGGATGAAGACTGGGATGTATCGAAGGTGTACCTGGCCCTGGATGCCCGGGCGGATACCGTGCGGGCAGCAGTAGAAGCTGGAGCGGACATGCTGATCACGCACCATCCCATGATCTTTTCCGGTCTGAAAAGGATTAACAGCCGGGACTTTGTGGGAAGAAAGGTGCTGACGCTTGTTGAACACCGGATTGCCTGCTACGCCATGCACACCAACTACGACGTGCTGGGCATGGGGAAGATGAGTGCGGACCTGCTGGGTCTTCAAAACCGGGAGGTGTTATCCCCCACCCGGGAGATAAACGGCGTGATGCAGGGTCTGGGCCGGGTGGGGGATCTGCCCCGTCCGATGACCTTACGGGACTGTGCAGCCCTGGTTACCGACGGCTTTGGCATTCCGGAGGTGCGCCTTTACGGGAATCCGGACAGGGTGGTGGAGCGGGCCGCCGTCTGTACCGGAAGCGGAAAGAGCCTGATTCCCGACGTGTTAAAGAAGGGTGCCCAGGTGTATGTGACCGGGGACATTGATCACCACACGGCGATTGACGCCCTGGATCAGGGGCTGGCCATCCTGGATGCCGGACACTACGGCACCGAATACATCTTTTCGGAGGCCATGAAAAAGGTGCTTCGAAGGGAATTTCCGGATCTGGAAATCACCTGCGCCGGGACCGCCTTTCCCTGGGAGCGCCTGTAGACCGGGAGGGACGGGATGGAAGAAGTTCGTGTAAAGATTGGAAAAGATGAGAAAAAAGTTCCTAAAGGCACACTCCTTCGGGAACTGGCCGCGGAGGCAGAGATACCGGGAAGTCCCATCCTGCTTTCCCGGGTGGACGGCAAAGTCGAGGAACTGCACCACACGGTGGAGAGGGACTGTACGGTTTCCTTTATCACCGCAGCGGAACCGGCGGGACATGACGCTCTGGTGCGCACCGCCTGCCTGGTTCTTCTAAAGGCCATTCACGATGTGCGGAAGTGCCGGGACATGTCCCCGGAACAGGTGATCTTTCACTACTCCATGGGTCCCGGGTACTATTTCACCATCGGCTTTGAAAACGGGGAGGTTCTGGATCAGAGCTTTCTCACAGACGTGAAAAAAAGGATGGATAAGCTCATCGGGGAGGATCTGCCCATAAAGAAGGTAACCCTGGATGTGGACGAGGCCATCTCCCGCTTCCATGCTCACCGCATGTACGACAAGGAAAGGCTTTTCACCTACCGGAGAGTCTCCACCGTAAACGTGTACCGGCTGGAAGAGTTTGAGGACTACTTCTACGGTCCCATGGCGGGACACACCGGGGTTCTGACCCGGTACGATCTGCTGCTGTACGATGAAGGGCTGGTTTTGCTGCTGCCGGGAAAGGGATCCCGGGAACTGCCGCAGATCTTTGTGCCTCAGAAAAAGATCTTCCAGGTCCAGAAGGAGGCCCAGGAATGGGCGAAAAAGCTGGGGATCGAATCCGTGGGGGACTTGAATGATCACATCGTCCGGGAGGGAATCCAGGGCACCATCCTGATTCAGGAGGCCCTGCAGGAGTCCTGGATCGGGGAGATTGCGGCGGAGATCGTCTCTTTGGGGAGAAAGTTTGTGATGATCGCCGGTCCTTCCTCCTCGGGAAAGACCACCTTTTCCCACCGGCTTTCCATTCAGCTGGAGGCCAGAGGGAAAAAGCCCCATCCCATTGCAGTGGACAACTACTTTAAAAACCGGAAGGATGCACCCCTGGATGAAAAGGGGGAGAAGAACTACGAGTGCCTGGAAGCCATCGATGTGGAGCTCTTTAACCAGCACATGTTAAAGCTCCTGGAGGGACAGAAGGTAGAGCTTCCCGTCTACAACTTCCTCACCGGTTTCCGGGAGTACCGGGGAGACTTCCTGCAGCTGGGAAAGGATGACATCCTGGTGATCGAGGGCATTCACGGCCTTAATGACCGCTTAAGTGAATCATTGCCCCGGGAGAGCAAGTATAAGATCTACATCAGCGCCCTCACCCAGTTAAACATCGACGAACACAACCGGATCCCCACCACCGACGGACGGCTGATCCGCCGCATCGTGCGGGATGCCCGCACCCGGGGCACCGGGGCCCGGGAGACCATCGCCCGCTGGCCCTCTGTGCGAAGAGGGGAGGAGGAGAACATCTTTCCCTTCCAGGAGGAGGCGGACCGGATGTTCAACTCGGCTTTAATCTACGAGCTGGCCTGTTTAAAGACCTATGCGGAACCTCTTCTCTTTGGAATCCCCGGGGATGCACCCGAGTACGAGGAGGCCAGAAGGCTTTTAAAGTTCCTGGACTACTTCCTGGCGGTTCCGGGGGAGGATGTGCCCCAGAATTCCATCCTGCGGGAGTTTATTGGAGGCAGCTGCTTTAACGTGTGATTACAGCGTCAAAAGCCTGATCCCACGGTGTGCTCGCACGCCGGTGGGGAA
>CAZJYM010000159.1:0-7370 GCA_964550245.1 uncultured Blautia sp.
TTACAGAAACAGCCCCGCTTTTTCGGGTTCCTCCCGGGTGGTCCCCGCGCTGACATAGGAGACCGGGAGGCAGATCAGGGGAGGCCTGGCGGTCATGCTGTCCTGGAGCAGCACCTGGACGCACATCTCCGCCAGATCTTCCACGGGCTGAACAATGGTGGAACAGATGTAGTCCAGGTCCCCGAAGAGCTGGACTCCGTCAAAGCCGATGACCTGCACGTCCTCCGGAACCTGCAGTCCCATTTTTTTCAGCCTTCTTATTATATAGTAGGCCACCAGATCCGTGGCGCAGAAAATCCCCTCAAAGTCCAGCTTTCCATTATGGAAGTGTTCCAGCAGAAATTCATCGAAATCTTCTATTGGATCCGAATCGTCCAGGATCTTGCACTGACAGTTTAGCTTTCGGGCGAGACACCCGTTTTCAAACCCGGATTTTCTTTTGTTGGGCTCGTTGGTGAGAGAGGAGCCGGTGCGCAGGAAGGCCACGTTGGTGCACCCCAGGTCTGCCAGCTTCTCGGCGGCCATCTGTCCTCCCATAAAGTTGTCGCTGGTGACGCAGGGAATGCTGCGGCCGATGACCCGGTCGATGGATACAAAGGGGGTTTCCGGATCGATGAGCAGATCCGGGGTGAAGGTGAGGCCGATGATGCCGTCCACCTTGTTCTGCTGGGCCATGGTCACGTACTCCTGCTCAAAGATGGGATCAAACTCCGTACAGCACAGCATCATCCGGTACTTTCTCCGGGTCAGGGCCTGGTTGATCAGGTTGGCGAGCTTGGAAAAGTAGGGGTTCCTGGTATTGGGAATCAGGACAGCCACGGTGCAGGTCCGGTTGGCCTTCAGACCCTGGGCATAGCTGTTCACCTGATAATGGAGCTTGCTGATGGCTGCCTCCACCCGGATCCGGTAGGATTCCCCCACGGGGAGACCGTTGATGACCTTGGATACCGTTCCCAGAGCCACCCCGGCTTCCTGGGCCACGTCCTTCATGGTGGGAGCCGAATTCTTTTTTCTCATGTTCTATCCTCCGTTTTCATTATGATGCCCCTGTCATGAAATCATTATACAATTTTTTCATGAAAATGTAAAGCACATTTTTCAAAATAATGTGAAACGTTTCATGCTAAGGATTGTGCACAAAACTGTGTACTGTATTTTGTTCATTTGCTATGAAAATTAAGTTTTATGAAAAACAGGATTGACATTTTAGAATCGTGGTGCTATATTCTAGCCAAAGAACAGCATAACGTTTCATGAAATGCATGGGTTTTTAATGTTGTCCTTGTGTTGTTCATAATCATTGGACCCCACATGACTGACCGGCCAATCAGTCAGAAGTGCAAGAGGAAAGGAGAGATAGCATGAGTAAATCCAAGGCGGCATCCGGGACTTCAGGCAAGAGCGTGTCCAGAAGGATCCGTTCCTACTGGCAGCTGTACCTGATGCTTCTGGTCCCGGTGGTGCTGACCGTCATCTACAAGTACATTCCCATGTACGGCATTCAGATCGCCTTCCGGGATTACAAGGCCAGCAGGGGAATGTTCGGCAGTGAGTGGGTGGGCATGAAGTGGTTCGAGCGGTTCTTCACCTCCCCCAACTGCTGGAGAATGATCAAGAACACCATCCTGCTCAGCTTCTACAGCCTGTTGTGGAGTTTCCCGGTTCCCATTATCCTGGCCCTGGCCATCAACCAGCTGCGTTTCCACAGATTTAAGAGAGTGGTGCAGACCGTTCTCTACGCCCCTCACTTTATCTCCACCATGGTTGTCTGTGGTATGCTGAGGATCTTCCTCAGCCCCTCCGGCGGTCTGATCAACCTGATTGCGGGAACCAGCATCGACTTCCTCTCGGAAGCTTCCATGTTCCGGACCATCTACATCGCCTCCGGAATCTGGCAGGATGCAGGGTGGGGAATCATCGTATACATGGCAACCCTGGCCAACATCGATACCTCTCACTATGAGGCGGCAAGGATCGATGGAGCCTCCATGTTCCAGAGAATCTGGTACATCGACATTCCGGAGCTGATCCCCCAGATCGTGCTGATGCTGATCATGAGCGCAGGCAGCCTGATGAACGTGGGATTCGAGAAGGTCTTCCTTCTTCAGACAGACCTGAACAAGGCCACCAGCGACGTGATCTCGGTGTACGTGTACCAGCAGGGTATTGAAAACGCCAAGTACAGTTATTCTACGGCCATCGGTCTGTTTAACACACTGGTGAACGTGATTTTGCTGATTGTGGTGAACACCATTGCCGGGAAGATCTCCGATGACGTAAGCTTCGTATAGGAGGTGCATGATGGGAAGAAAAAAGGAAGGACAGCTTCGGGGTCTGTCCGATAAGGCCAGTGATATCATCCTGGTGGTGCTCTGCCTGGCGGTCATGCTTCTGGTGGCCTATCCTCTCTACTACGTTTTAGTCGCATCCGTATCCGATCCCTACGATGTGTATGCAGGAAAGACCTTCGTGCTTCCCAGCGGCTTCACCCTTGCCGGGTACAAGGCCGTGTTTGCGGAAAAGAGCATTGCCACCGGTTATATCAACAGTATCAAGTATACCGTAGTCGGAACCGTCTTTTCGGTTGTGATGATCTATCTCACCGCCTACCCCCTGAGCGTGAAGGATCTGCCGGGAAGAAAGTTCTTCAGCATCTTTTTCATCATCACCATGTATTTCGGCGGCGGCCTGATCCCCACCTACCTGGTTGTAAGGGATACGGGACTCATCAACAACATGTGGTCTCTGTTCCTTCCGGGCGGCGTGGCCGTGGGAAACATGATTATCGTCCGCAACTTCTTTGAACACAGCATTCCGGCGGAGATGATCGAGGCGGCGGAGATTGACGGAGCCTCCAAGTGGGTTACCTTCTACCGCATCGTAGTGCCCCTGAGCCGTTCCATCATGGCGGTTATGGTGGTGTTCAGCATGGTGGCCTACTGGAACGACTGGTTTACGGCCATGATCTACCTGACCGATCAGTCCAAGTCCCCGCTGCCTCTGGTGCTTCGCAACATCCTGATCAAGAGTTCCGCCAGCGCCAGCCAGGCCAGCACCATCTCCGGCGGCTATGCGGAACTGAACAAGCTGACCGAGATGATCAAGTTTTCATCCATCATCGTGGCGGCTGCTCCCATGCTGGTGATTTACCCCTTCGTGCAGAAGTACTTTGAAAAAGGCTTTATGGCCGGCGCTGTGAAGGGCTGATATTTAAGAACCCATTTATGAGGGAAAGGCGGTTTTTGCCTTTCCCGGGTACAATAAAGAAAGGAAGAGATCATGAAACAACTTTCCAAGAAAGTGCTCTGCGGAGCCCTTACCGCAGGAATGTTCACCTGCGCTCTCTCCGCAACCGTGTTTGCGGAAGCCAACACCGATACCTCACAGACGGACTTTACCATCATGGGCGGCATCAGCGCTTTGAGTGCCGGCTATGAAGACAACGAAGTCCTCAACGCCATGCAGGAGGAAGCCGGCATCAACATCGAATGGCAGACCATGAGCGACTCCCTGGGTGAGCAGGTCAACATCCGGATCGCCGGCGGAGACCTTCCCGATGCCTTCCAGGGCGTGGGATTTTCCAACTACGACATCTCCACCTACGGAGAGGACGGAACCTTCATCGACCTGACTCCCTACATCACCGAGGAGTACATGCCCAACCTGTTCGCCATCCTGGAAGAACATCCCGAGATCCGCAGCGCCATCACCATGTCCGACGGCTGCATCTACGGACTTCCCGCGGCTGAAAAGATGGGCACCGCCGGTATCGGCAAGGAAGAAGACTACAGCATCTACACCATTCCCCAGTTCAGCATGATCAACAAGGCATGGCTGGATGACCTGGGACTGGCTGTACCCACCACCCTGGATGAGCTCCATGACGTTCTGGTAGCCTTTAAAGAGAATGACATGAGCGCCAAGTACTACGGCAACGATCCCGGAACCACCATCCCCATGAGCACCGGCTATGATCAGTGGTGCTGGGGCCAGAACGTGTTCTATGCAGGTTTCGGCTTCACCAACTGGCCCAACGACGTAATCAGCGACCTGGTTCTGACTCCCGAGGGAACCGTGGACTTTGTCTGCACCTGGGACGGATACAGGGATGCGGTCACCTACTTCCATGACTGGTTCGCAGAAGGCCTGATGGACGTGGAAATGTTCAGCCAGAACGATACCCAGCTCATTTCCAAGTGCTCCCAGGGCTACGTGGGCGTTTCCACCTGGTGGTACATCGAGGAGCTGATGGGCGAGCATGCGGAAGACTATGTATTCCTGCCCATCCTGGACGGCCCCGACGGAACCCACAACGTGACCGTTCGTACAGGCGGAGCCACCAACAGCGGCAACCTGAACATCACCAGCGAGTGCCAGAGCCCCGTAAATCTGCTGAAGTTCTACGATCAGTGGTATGATCCCGAAAACGTGATGCAGCTCCAGTACGGCCCCATCGGCACCTACTTCCAGGAGCAGGATGAAAACGGCGTATGGCTGAGCATCACCGACGAGCAGGCTCAGGAACAGTTCGGCAAGGGCGCCGGAGAGCTGAAGGGCCAGTATGAAGTGTACGGTCCCAAGCTGATCCTCAGCGACTACTACCAGAACACCTTCCGCATGGAGGACCGTGCCGTCCAGAGACTGACAGACCTGTATGACTACTGGATGCCCTACGTGGACGACGCCACCACCTACCCGGTGGACTGCGTGTTCACCAGCGACGAGCTGGAGACCATCGACTTCTACAAGACCGACTTTGAGAACCTGATCGCCGAGAGAGAAAGTCTCTGGATCAAGGACGGCGGTCCCTCCGATGAGGAGTGGGAGACCTACCTGTCCGATCTGGAAGACTGCGGTCTGGAAGATCTGAAGGAAGTTTATCAGGAGGCCTATGACCGCTACATGGAGGCCGAGGCTGAGTAAGGAATAACAGATCAAGCGCTGCTGGCGCCGCAGGCGTATTTTCTCCCCTGGGGAGAAGGGCGCTGCGGCGCCTTCTTTAAGTTAAGAAAGGAATAAAGCATGAACCAAGTGAAGAGAAAAGGCCTGGCGGTTCCTCTTATGCTTACCGCCGGCATCTTTCTGACAGCTGCCGGTGTACAGGCCCAGTCCGGGGAGGATATGCTGCTGTATCTGACCTTCGATGAGAACGGGGGACAGACCGCGGCGGACAGCTCCGGAAACCTCCCCGAGGGAGAGGTGGACTACCAGTTTGAGCACGCCGCCTACATGGAGGACCGGGATCCCCAGTGGCGGGAGAGCGGCGTGGAAGGGGGATCCCTCCTCTTTGACGGCTGCTCCACCAGCGTTACCTTTGATGAGCGGGATCTGCTGATCGGGGGAGATTCCTTCTCCGTGTCCGTCTGGGTGGCGCCCAGAGCCTTTGAGTGGGATGATCCCAAAGCGGCAGAAAATGGAACGGAACATCTGACCGCCATCGTAAGCCAGTACAGCAAAGACAACAACCAGGGGATCCTGCTGGGATACCAGCGCTTTGGAAGGCTCTGCTTCCAGGTGGGAACCGGGGATCAGTGGCTGACCCTCTGGGGAGAGAAAAACCTCTCCAGGTATGAGTGGAACCTGGTAACCGCTGTCTTTGACGGCCAGGCAGGCTCCATGAAACTCTATCTTGACGGTGAAAATGTGGGAAGTCTGGAGATTGATCCGGGCACGCAGATCAGCCCGGCAGAAAATGAAAACTTCCTGGTGGGGAAGAATTCCCACGCGGAGGCCATTGCCGCCGGCCCTTACAACATGTTCTCCGGACAGATGGATGAATTGAAGCTCTATGACCGGGTACTCACGGAAGAGGAGATCACCTGGAGCGAACCCCCGGAAGTGGTGTTTGAGGACATCTGGCTGGAAAACAGCCTGACGGAGGATGTGTACAAGACCCAGTATCACGGGGGACCCTACGAGCACTGGATGAATGAGCCCCATGCACCCCTGTACTACAACGGCATGTATCACCTTTTCTATCAGAACAACATGGTGGGCACCTACTGGAGAAACATCTGCTGGGGCCATCTGGTAAGCGAGGACATGGTGAACTGGAAGCCCGTAAAGGAGGCCATCACCCCGGTGGAGAATTCCATTGTTCCCGACGGAGTCTGGTCCGGCGGTGCCGCTTTGGATGTGAACGGGGTTCCCATCCTCTTCTTTACCGCCGGTAACGACAGCTTCGCAGATGAGGGCCTGATTTCCAACCAGAACATCGGTTACGCCGTTCCCGCGGATCTGGAGGATCCTCAGCTTCTGGACTGGGTGATCGGGGAGGATCTGGCCATTATCCAGCAGGAGGGTCAGGGAAGACCGGGAGAGTTCCGGGATGCCAGCATCTGGAAGGAAGGGGATACCTGGTGCATGCTCATCTGTTCCGGAAGCTCCGAGACGGATGGAGGATCTGCCCTTTTGTACACCACGGATACCCTGGAGGTAAAGGAAGACCATACCGTAGACATGAACTGGGTCTACAAGGGACCGGTGTATGAGATGGAAAACCAGTCGGTCACCTTCGGCACCAGCTGGGAACTGCCGGTGCTGCTGCCACTGACCAACGAGGCGGGAATTACCAAGTACATCTTTATCATCTCCCCGGCTCCCGCCGGCATAGCCGACAACAAGATCTACTACTTCCTGGGGGATTTTGATCTGGAGACCGGCAAGTTTACCCCCGATCCGGAGTACGACAACGCTCCCAGGCTTCTGGACTACGGCACCAATGTCTTTACTGGCCCCAGCGCCCTGCGGGATCCGGTAAGCGATAAAGTCTATCTCTTCAGCATCATGCAGGATCAGAGAAGCGGAGCCGAGGAGGGAGCCTCCGGCTGGGCCCACTGTGTGGGGCTTACCCGGGAGATCCGGCTTAATGCCGAGGGCACGGATGTGGAGATGGAGCCCATCGAAGCATTGCATGCGCTGGAGGAGGAAGTGCTTCTGGACGAACAGAACCTGACCCTGGAGCAGGCCAATGAAAAGCTTTCCGGCATCGCAGAGGACATGATCTATCTGAAGGCCGTGCTGGTACCCGGAGAGGACACCACCGAGTTCGGACTGGATCTGAAGACCGGAGCGTCCCGGGACCGGACCTTCTACACCTACGACATGGAGAAGGGAACCATCACCGGGGGTACCAAAAACAAGGGAGACGGAGCCTCCTCCAACAAGGCCTCCGGGGAACTGGCCCTAAAGGACGGGAAGCTGGAGCTGGAGATGTACGTGGACCGGTCTCTGGTGGAAGCCTTCTTTAATGATACCAAATCTCTCAGCATCCGGGCTTACGGAAAGCCTGAATCACAGAACCTGGCCTTCACGGCGGAGGGAAGCTTAAATGTGGAGAGCCTCTACGTGGCCAGGATGGGATCCATCTA
>CAZJYM010000160.1:0-7352 GCA_964550245.1 uncultured Blautia sp.
CTTCCTCAGGCTTTTCCTCCTCCTGGGGTGCTTCCTCTTCCGGAGCTGCTTCCTCCAGATGTTCCTCAGCAGGAGCTTCCTCCGCTGCCTCTTCTGTTACTTCCTCTTCGGCAGCTGCAGTCTCCTCCGCTTCAGCCTCGGGTTCCGGCTCCGGTTCCGGAGTGGGGCAGGGGCTTCCGCAGTAGGGGCAGAAGGCGACTTCCATGTCTACTTCCTTCTTGCAGGCGGGACAGATCTTCTTTCCCTTGCGGGAGGCCATCTCCTCCTTGCTCTTCTCGATGTTGTCCTTATGCTCCTTCACTCTGCGGCAGTAGCCGGCAAGCTCCTTGTCCACCTCTTCGCCATCGGTAAAACGTTTATAGATAATGGACCCCATTGTGGCCATGATCTTATCCACGGAATGCTCCTCGGATGCAATCTTGTTGCGCATCCTCTGGGTTTCGTACACAGCCTCCGCTTTCTCTCCCAGCTCTTTGGCGGTTCTGGTAATGGTTTCTCCCAGCTCGTCAAAAAAATCTGTTCCCATTTTCTTTTTCTCCTTTCTTTCTTGAATCTATCTGTATCCATAAACCGGGGTTCATGGCATACCTGTCTCTCACACGGTTCCGTCCGGCAGAAGCATCTCCTGACCTCTCAGGATGATCTTCGGTCCTCCGGTCCCCTCAATGTACTCCCGGGTAATGATCACCTGGCCGATGTTGTCGTCCTTGGGGATCTCATACATGATGTCCAGCATCGCATCCTCCAGGATGGCCCGAAGAGCTCTGGCCCCCGTATGTTTCTCCATGGCTTTGTGAGCTATGGCCCGCAGGGCTCCCTCTTCAAACTCCAGCTTGACCTCATCCAGAGCCAGCAGCTTTTCATACTGCTTTAAGATGGCATTCTTCGGTTCCCGAAGGATCCGCACCAGCATGTCCTCCGTCAGGCTGTTGAGGGTAAAGATGATGGGAAGACGTCCCAGAAACTCGGGGATCATCCCGAAGTTTCGCAGATCCTCCACCGTCACCTTGCTTAAAAGATCCGGATCATCGTCATACTTGTCCTTCAGATCCGCATAAAATCCAATCGAAGCCTGCTTGTTCAGCCTCTCCTTGATGATGTTTTCCAGATCGGGGAAAGCGCCTCCGCAGATGAAAAGGATGTTCCGGGTGTTTACCGTGGTCAGGGGAACCATGGCATTCTTGCTGCTGGCTCCCACCGGGACCTCGATCTCACTGCCCTCCAGGAGTTTGAGCATGCCCTGCTGAACCGCCTCACCGCTTACATCCCGCTGGTTCATGTTTTTCTTCTTGGCGATCTTGTCGATCTCATCGATGAAGACGATGCCGTGCTCTGCCTTCTCCACGTCGTTGTCCGCGGCTGCCAGCAGCTTGGAAAGCACGCTTTCGATATCATCGCCGATATATCCGGCCTCTGTTAAGGAGGTGGCATCCGCAATGGCCAGGGGCACATCCAGCAGTTTTGCCAGAGTCTTGACCAGGTAGGTCTTCCCGCAGCCGGTGGGACCGATCATGAGCATGTTGGACTTTTCGATCTCAATCTCGTCCATGGTGTCGGTAGCCACCCGCTTGTAATGGTTGTAAACCGCCACGGACATAACCTTCTTGGCGTACTCCTGTCCGATCACGTATTCGTCCAGGGTGGCCTTGATCTTATGGGGCGGCGGAATCTTTTTTAGATCCAGGGCCGGTTTCTTCTCCTTATCCGGCTTTTTCTTCTTGATCTTCTCCTGCTGAGCGGCACGGTTGTTGATTCCACTCAGGTCAATCATGCTGATGTTGGGCATGTGGAACATGTCGGAAAGATTCAGCTTTCCGCTGCTCACCTGACTGTTCACGGCATCAAAGCTCTTCTGCATACAATCCTGGCAGATGTGTATGTTGTTGGGCAGATCGATCAGTTTCCCCGTCTTGCTCTCCGGCCTGTGACAGAGAAAGCAGAACCTTTCGTACTCTCCCGAACTGTCATTTTGGGAGCCATTCTTTTGAATTGACCGGTCTCCCCCGGTTTTTTCTTCCTTATCGTCTTTATTGTCCACCATTCCGCTCCTTTCCGGGTTTAGTTGTTCCGGTTCTATTATAACACATTCCTGCGGGGGATAAAGTCAAAGTTTACGAAATTCATAAAGTTTTCATGTGTTGTCCCTCTTTGTCTCCTTCCGAGAGGAAAGGCTTTTATATAGGAAGAAAATCATTTTCCCGGAGGACCTTGTAATAAGGTTAACAGTTGTGCTATAGTAAAACGGCAGGAAAACCTGCGGGAAAGGAGAAAAAATGGTCACCATCAAGGAAATCGCCAGGGAATGCGGGGTATCCACCGCCACCGTTTCCAACATCCTCAACGGCAAGGATCACAAAGTGGGGGAGGAAACGAAAATCCGGGTACAGGACGCCATAAGGAGGCTTGGTTATCAGCCCAACTACATGGCCAAGGGCCTTCGGACCCAGAAAACCAGGATGATCTACATCATCGCGGAGGATATCGCCCAGTTTACCACGCCGGAGATCGTGGAGGGCATCATGGGCTACTGCGAGGAGCGGGGATACCGGACCATCGTCAAGAACCTGCGTATGTACGCCAGATGGGGAGACACCTGGTATGCCGATACCAGAGCCCAGGACTCGGTGCGGGGACCGGCCATCCAGGAGATCAACTCCCTCATGGTGGACGGAGTGATCTACATCGCCGGCCATGTGCGGACCATCGACTGCTTCCCCCCGGACTTCTCCTACCCGGCGGTGATGACCCACTCCCACTCCGGAAACCCGGATGTCCCCTCGGTGGTGATGGATGACGAGGACGCCGCCTTCCAGATCGTTTCCTATCTGATCTCCAAAGGCCACAAAAAGATCGGAGTGATCGGGGGAAGAAAGGACAACTTCCACACCCAGAGCCGTCTTTTAGGCTATCAGAAAGCCCTGTTTCACAACGGCCTTCTCTACAATCCCGACTGGGTCCGCTATGCGGACTGGGAGATGAAGGGAGCCTATGCGGAAGCGAAGGATCTCTTAAAGACCGGAATCACCGCGGTTTTCTGCATGGCGGACAGAATGGCGGGAGGCGTCTACCGCTACCTGGATGAGATCGGCATGAGAGCCGGAAGGGACTTTTCCGTGGCCGGTTTCGACAACCAGGACATCGCCGACTACTTTGTGCCCGGTCTTACCACCATGGCCCAGCCCCTCCAGAAGATGGGGCGCACCGCCGCAGAGATCCTGATCGAAAAGATCGAGGGGACCGGAGCGGAAACTTCGGAGATCCCCTCAGAGATCCAGGTGCCCTGCACCTTTATCGAGAGAAATTCGGTGTGTCAGATCACGGAGTAAGGGCCTTTGCCTGTAAAGTTAATCGTTCTACTTAATTGTCTGTCTTTTTATTTATATTTCTCAATTATGTCAGAACTATATTTAAAAGTATGAATTATTTTTTGTCAACATCTCCCGGGATTCAAATCTCCCCTTTTTGGTACATTTAGATGGAAAGGAAGGGGAAAATCCGGGAAAAATACAGCAGGGTTCTACAAATAAAAAATTGTTTCCACCCTAAAAGAAAGAAATACTGTACAACTTTGCTGAAAAAAAGATTGACTTTTGATTCAACAAAGAGGATAATATCATCAAAGTCAGGAAAGAGTAAAACGTCAAACTGATAATGCTAGGAAGGGGTGATTCGGATATGAAAAAATATTTCAGCAATCCCCGGAACAGGCGGTCCTTCAGAGAATTTCTCTATATCCTGCCGTTCCTGATTCTGGTTGCGATTTTTTCCTACTATCCGCTCTACGGTTGGGTTTACGCATTTTTTGACTACAAGCCGCCATTCCCGCTTTCCAGGGAAACCTTTGTGGGCCTGAAGTGGTTCCGCTCCATGGTGGACAGCCCGGTAAAGATCATGCAGCTGGTGAAGGTTCTGCGAAACACCTTTGCCATGAGCGGTCTGAGTCTGCTGTTCTCCTGGTTCCCCATGATCTTCGCCGTGTTTTTAAACGAGATCCAGTGCAAGCCCTTCAGGAAATTTGTCCAGACCGTGACAACACTTCCCAACTTTATCAGCTGGGTGCTGGTTTACTCCATCGCCTACAGCGTGTTAAACAGCACCGGCGTTGTAAATACCGTCCTTATGAACCTGGGGATCGTGGACAAACCCCAGCTGTTCCTCCAGTCCGGAGAGCATGTGTGGTTTAAGATGTGGGTGTGGCTGACCTGGAAGAACGCAGGCTGGTCCGCCATCATGTACATCGCCGCCATCACCGGTATCGATGAAGAACTCAAAGAGGCCGCCCGAGTGGACGGGGCCAACCGGATGCAGATCATCTGGCACATAACGATTCCCAGCATTCTGCCCACCTATTTCGTACTGGTGATGCTGAATCTGGCCAACTTCCTCTCCAATGGAATGGAGCAGTACTTTGTATTCCAGAATGCCTTCAACAAGGACTACATTCAGGTGCTGGATTTGTACGTATACAACCTGGCCATGGGAAGCGGTGGATATTCCCTGTCCACCGCGATCAGCATGCTGAAAAGCGTGGTCAGTGTGACGCTGCTGGTTGTGACCAACAAATTCTCCAAGATGGTGCGTGGAGAAGGATTTATCTAAGGGCGTACGCCCCGTCACAGCCGGCTGCACCAGACAGGTATACCGAATGGGAGGGTATTATGGCTAAGAAAACCAAGAATGAAAATAAGATTAAATATAAAGTGAGTGTGGGGGATCGGATCATCTCCGTGATCACCTACATCGTTTACTCCTTCTTCGCGTTCGTGTGCGTGTATCCGTTCTACTACATCTTTATCAACACCATCAGCGCCAACGACCTGAGCGAACGTGGAAAGATCATCTTCTGGCCCAAGGGGATTCACTTCAACAACTACGTGCAGGTATTAAAGATTCCGGATCTGTTCCACGCCCTGCTGGTTTCCGTGGAGAGAACCGTGGTGGGCACCATCCTTACGGTGGTGATTGCCGCCTTCCTGGGCTACATGTTCACCCGGGAAACGCTGTGGAAGAGAAAGGTATGGTACCGGATGGTAACGGCCACCATGTACTTCAACGCCGGAATCATTCCCTGGTTCATCACCATGAAGAACCTGGGACTCACCAACAACTTCTGGGGATACATCCTCCCCATGGCGGTACAGCCGTTCTACATCGTGCTGTGTAAAACCTTTGTGGAATCGGTGCCCAAAGAGCTGCAGGATGCGGCGGAGATCGACGGGGCGGGAACCCTGCGGGTATTTTTCTCCATCATCATGCCCGTCATCAAGCCCATTATCGCCACCGTGGCCATCTTCGCCGCGGTGAACCAGTGGAACTCCTTCCAGGATACTCTGCTCCTGGTAACGGATCCCAAGCTGTACACCCTGCAGTTTACCCTGTACCAGTACATCAACCAGGCCAGTTCCCTGAAAGCTCTGGTAAACAGCAGCTCCAGCGTGAACCTGGCGGCCAGTCTGGCCCATGCCCAGACGGCTACCTCCATCCGGATGACCGTAACCATCGTGGTGGTAACCCCCATCATTCTGGTATACCCCTTCTTCCAGAGGTACTTCACACAGGGAATCATGGTCGGAGCTGTAAAGGGATGAAAGGGCGTTTCCCGACGGGGAAACTGCTGTTTTTATCATAAAAACACCAACTTAACTAAAGGAGGATAAGTGGATGAAAAAAAGAAGACTGGTTTCGCTTGCTTTGACAGGCGCAATGGCTGCTTCTGCCGTTCTGGCGGTTCCCCAGCTGGCGATGGCTTCCGACCTGGAGCCCATATCCATCGAGATCTACGATGTGGCCGCCAACTATCAGGGTGTTCAGACCGGCTGGTTTGACAAAGTGGTAAAAGACCGGTTCAACCTGGAACTGAACATCATCGCACCTCAGGTAGCCGGAGACGCCGTGTATCAGACCCGTGCCAGCACGGGAAATCTGGGAGACATCATCATCCTGGATGCCACGGACTTCGCAGACTGCATCTCTGCCGGACTGGTGAAGGACATCTCCGGTGATATTGAGAACTACAGCAACCTGATGGACTACAAGGAACAGATCGACGTGTACAACCAGGGCATCGATGGAAATGACGGGGGAGCCATCTACGGAATTCCCTGCCAGATGACCAACACCTCACCCACCACCTATTCCCAGGATGTTATCTATTCCAGCCCCATGCTCCGCTGGGATCTCTATAAGGAGATCGGCGAGCCCGACATCGAGGATCTGGACGGACTGCTGGATGTCCTGGAGCAGATCATGGAAGTACATCCCACCAATGAAAACGGAGATCCCGCATATCCCTTCTCCCTGTGGGCTGACTGGGACGGCGGCGACGGCATGATCGGTATCGCCAACGTGGTTCAGCTGACCACCTGGTACGGCGAGAAGATTAAGGGCTCCGTCATCATGAAGCCGGATTACAGCTTTGTACCCCTTACCGACAAGGATGCCAGCTACTACAAGATCCTGAAGTTCTTAAACAACGCTCAGAGAAGAGGCCTTGTGGATCCCGACTCCGGAACCCAGGACTGGAACTCCGTATCTGCCAAGATTTCCGCCGGCCAGGTTGACTTCTTATGGTACAGCTGGGAAATCGGATTCTGGAACAGCATTGACAGACTGCAGAACGGCACCGCCTTTATCTTTGTTCCCGTTAAGGATCAGCTCTACTACTCCGATTCCGATACCTACTACGGCAGCGGCCGTGTATTCGGTGTTGGTTCTCAGGTAGACGATGAGAAGTATGCCAGAATCATGGACTTCCTTGACTGGTATGCCAGCCCCGAAGGACTGCAGTTCCAGCATGACGGAATCGAAGGCTTCAACTACTCCATCGGTGAAGACGGAAGATACACCGTTATGAATGACAACGCCCTGATGGACAACCTTCCCGTTCCGGAAGAGTACGGCGGCGGCGGATACAGTGACGGCAACAACGCCATCAACCAGTGGATCGTTGACGCCATGAGCACCAACCCCAACACCGGAGAGCCCTACTCCAACACCTACTGGAGCACCTACAAGGAAGCTACCATGACGGATATGAAGAGAGAGTGGCAGGAGAAGTTCGGAGCCGAGGAGCCCGTGGACTACATGGAGCAGAACAACGTGCTTCTGGTAAGCCCCAACGTAAGCGTATCTCTGCCCAGCGACACCACCGATATCTCCGTAATCCGCAACCAGACCAATGAGACCGTCTGCGACTATTCCTGGAGAATGATCTTCGCAGCCGACGATGCCGAGTTCGACGCCATGTGGGATGAGATGACCACCCAGCTGGAAGGCTTTGGATACCAGGATCTGGTAGACTTCGACATGGCCAAACATCAGATCGAAGTAGATGCCAAGATCGCTGCTGCTGA
>CAZJYM010000161.1:0-7349 GCA_964550245.1 uncultured Blautia sp.
CTGATCTTCTCCTGAAGGATCTCATAGTACCGGTCATCCGGGAAGTTCTTCACATCCACCGTCTCCCCGGTCCAGGCGCTGAGGTAGATGGCATTGGTGAGGGTAAGCCCCAGGAGTCCGTCCTCCCCTCTGGCCAGGAGTTCCTTTCCCTCCAGCACCGCATCTGCAAAGTTGTTCAAAATCCCCACGTGCTGGGGACCTCCGGAAAAGTCGGCGGGAACCGCACAGTCCCAGCACTCCGGAAGACCGAAGGGCACGGTGTTGGTTTTGTTGAACTCCCTCTCGGAGATCACGTTTCTCCGGAACTGGAGCCGGTTGTTCTCGATGACCACCTTTCCCATGTCGCAGGCGATCTCCAGCCGGTTGGTGCCGGGGGCTTCCCCGGTGGAGGTGATGTACTCTCCGGTGGTGCCGTTATCGTATTCAAAGTAGGCCATCACATCGTCGTCCACCTCGATGTCGTAGTACTTTCCGAATCCGGCTCTGGCATAGACTCTGTCCGGAAGACCGAAAAGCCACTGCCACAGATCCAGCTGGTGAGGATTCTGGTTTAAGAGAGCGCCTCCGCCCTCTCCCTTCCAGGTAGACCTCCAGGGGCTGGAGTCATGGTAGGCCTGGGGACGGTACCAGTCGGTGATGATCCAGGTGATGCGCTTGATGTGTCCCAGATCACCTCTGTTGATCATGGTCCGCACCTTCTGATACACCGGGTTGGTTCTCTGGTTGTACATGATGCCGAAGACCTTTCCCGACTCTGCGGCTGCCCGGTTCATCTCCTTCACCTGCCGGGTGTAGACGCCGGCCGGTTTTTCCGTCAGCACATGGAGTCCGTGGGAAAAGGCCCGAATGGCCAGGGCGGGATGATCATAGTGGGGCACGGCGATGAGAACCGCATCACAAAGCCCGCTCTCAAAGAGTTCCTCCGGATCCGCAAAGACCGGCACCTGGGGATAAGTCTTCCGGCAGGCCTCCCTCTTTTCGGGGGACGTGTCACAAAGAGCAGAGAGCTCCATCCTGGGAACGGCTCCCTTCATGATATTCGCCGCGTGACCGGTTCCCATGTTTCCAAAGCCGATGATGCCCATTCTCACTTTGTCCATCCCAAATCACCTCCCCAGTCTTCCCAGGATCTTCTCCAGTGATTCAAAAGCCAGGGTAAAGGTCTGCTCCCCGGGAAGGGAGGTAACCGGCTCATGGTTTCCCCTCTCCAGCTTCGCAAAGCCTGTAAAGTCAGATAAATGAGGCTCCAGGCTTAAAAATCCCTCATACCCCTTGTCAAAAAGGTTTTTCAGGATCTCCTCCACCTTTCCCTCTCCCATGCCGGCAGGCATCACCTTGCCGTTTTCATACAGGGCATCCTTGATGTGCATGTAGGCGATGTGATCCTGCAGCATCTGATAAGCTTTCAGGGTATCCACCCCGCACTGGACAAAGTTGGCGGGATCAAACACCGCCTGGAAGTTCTCGCAGGCGAGCTCATTCATCAGGTCTGCACATCTCTCGGCCGTATCCCCGTAGATGCCCTTTTCATTTTCGTGAAGCAGTACCAGATCGTTTTCCCGGGCCCAGGAGATCATCCTCTCCAGCCTTTTCAGAACCTGGCTTCTCTCCTCATCGGTCCAGGTATCTCCCCCTTCGTGGTAGAAGCTGAAGATCCGGATATTTCGGGTATCCAGGATGTGGGCGATCTCCCCCACATGGGTAAACAGCCGGAAATGATCCTCAAAGGGATCACTAAGCATCACCTTGCCGATGGGGGATCCGATGGAGGAAGCCCGGATCTGACTTTTATCCATCTTTTCCTTTAACAGCCGGGCTTCCTCCAGAGAAAGCTCCGAGATGTTTTTCCCGTCGATTCCCCTGGGTTCAAAATACCGGATCTGAAGCCTTTGCAACACTTCAAACTGCACATCAACTTCTGCCGCGATTTCATCTGCGAAACCGCTGATTTTTCCATACATTGCCTTTTGACGCCTCCTGACAGTCCTCGATTACTCCCACCGGATCTCCCCGGGTGCGAGAAGAACACTGTGGGAACACGATTCAGTATACACCCTGGTTTCCACAGCGTCAAAAGAATTGTTCACCAGATAACAGTGTCCCTTTTCGGGATAATAGTGAACCTCCGTGCGGGGATCCGAAGAAAACCAGGTTGTAAGCTTCTCCTCATGGTGGCTGCTCCAGAGCACGGCCCGGTAGAGAATCCGGGCATTTTCAAAGGTGTAGGGAAGACCGGAGATGTACACGGCTCTGCCGGCACCGTACTCATGAACGGCCATCTGCACCTCCCTGTCCTTCTGAATCAGGATCTCCGTGCCGGGAAGGGCATAGATGTTTTTTTTTCCCTCCCCGAAATTCACCGTCTCCTGCACATCGGACAGAATAAAGTGATCCCGGTGCTCCTCCCAGTTGTACTTGTCGTAATTCAGGGTAAAGCCGGTCTCCTTTTCCACCCCGAACACCCCGGAGAGCTGGATGTAGCGGCCCTGGTACTGGTGTCCCGAGGGCTCTCCCACCCCGATCAGGCCTCCGCCCTCATGGACAAACCTCTTTACGGCGCTGGAGATCCGGGGATCCTCCCAGACGGTTCCGCCCGTGTGGGCCGTATCCCCGTCTCCCACCATGAGAAGCACATCCACATCCTTCAGTACACCCGGATCCGAGAGGATGTCGTCAAAGCTTAAGAAACACACGTCCAGAGGAGCCCCGGAAAGAGCCTCAATCACCCCGGCGTAGGAGTAGTTCTGCTTCTGGTACAGGGCATGGTGCACCATGTGGCAGCCCCAGGATCTGGAGCGTCCCCAGCAGTTTAAGACGGCAACCTTTCCGGCGCACCAGGGCCTGGTACCTTCGATGTTGTCATAGATCTCCCGGAATTCATCACACACGGACTCCACATAGTCCACAAAGTCCGGAAACTCCAGGGCCAGCTTCAGGTATCCCCCGTAGCCGATGCGGTCCACCGGCTTACGAAGGATGGCCCTTCTGGCACACAGCCAGTTCTCCCTGGCCGCTCCCACCGGATCCCCTCCCGGGTGGAAGGTATCGGGAAAGAAGTAGGGAAGAAGGCGGCCTTCGGTGTATCTGACTCCCGAAATGTCGGAGATCAGCCGCAGGGTGGAGCCGTTGCCCACGCTTCCCACCACCGCATCCAGGCCGATGGAGGCAAACTCATCCATGTAGGGCTCGGTTCCGATCCAGTGATCCCCCAGAAACATCATGGCTTCCTTACCCAGCTGGTGGGTGATGTCCACCAGTTCTTTGGCAAGGGCCGCCACCTCCCGGCGCTGAAAGGCCACAAAGTCCAGATATTCCCGGGAGGGAACCCGGTACTGGTTGTTGTAGTATCCCTGATCAATGATGTACTCCGGCCGGAAGGGGTATCCCGCCTCCTGTTCGAACTGCGAGAGGATATATGGGCTTACGGAGGCGGAATACCCGTACCAGTCCACGTACTTCTCCCGCTTCAGTTCGTCAAAGATCAGGGTGAACTGGTGAAAGAAGGTGGTAAAGCGGATCACGTTCACGTAGGGGTGCTCCTCGATAAAGCTGCGAAGCCTCTCAAGAGCGTGAGCATGGCTTTTGGGCTGGCGCACATCAATGGTGATCTGCCGCTCAAAGGACTGCCAGTCGTTGGTGACCGCATTGTACATGTGCACCGGATCCCAGATGAGGTAGGCCAGAAAGCTTACGGTGTAGTCGTGAAAGGGCTGCGGGTTTTCAATGACCACCCGATCCCCTTCCTTTTCATACCTCCAGCAGTTGGGATCCAGGCTCTTTCCCTCCGTGCGGTCCATCACCTCCCACCAGCGGCCGATGTCATCCCGGTCATTGACCATCATCAGATCCGGGCTTACCCCCTGCATCAGGGGAATGGACAGGGCTCCATTATCCGAAGCCGTATAAAAGCCCGTCATCAGGTAGCACTGCTGTACCTCGTCCGGGTTGGCCCGGGCCCAGGCGTTGTCCTTGCGGGTGGTGTAGTAGGTGGC
The DNA here is from genome assembly GCA_964550245.1 of uncultured Blautia sp. Taxonomy (GTDB): domain Bacteria; phylum Bacillota; class Clostridia; order Lachnospirales; family Lachnospiraceae; genus Blautia_A. Next base: position 3,993 of record CAZJYM010000161.1, read on the forward strand.
GTAGATTCTGGCATCCACATCCTTCAACTCTTCCGGAAAGTCGGTTCCGTCACAGTCCCGCACCGCATCTGCGCCCCATCTCTCCATGATCTCCAGGGTCTCTTCGACCACGTCCCGGTCGGTGGGGATGGTTACACGTCCTTTCGTCTTATCTGTCATGGGCATCTCCTTTCGGTCATCATCCCTTCACACCGCCGGCCGTAACACCGGAAATGATCTGGCGGGACATTACAAGGTACAGGATAAAGGTGGGCAGGAATACGATGATCACCGCCGCAAAGAGTCCTCCGTAGTTTCCGCTGTACTTCATGGAGTTGACGATCTGCAGAAGTCCCACGCCCACCGGCGTCATCTCTTTCCCGGTGGTGAAGATCAAAGCCATGAAGAACTCATTCCAGACGGAGAGGAAGTTGAAGATGGTCACCGTGATGATGGCCGGCTGGATCAGAGGCAGCATGATGACCCAGAAGGTCTTCCCCGGTGAACATCCGTCTATGGCCGCCGCCTCCTCGTAGTTGGGACTTAAAGTGGCGAAAAAGTCCAGCATGTAAATGGCGGTGTAGGGTACTCTCATAAAGATGTACAGCACAATCAGCAGGATTCGTCCCCGGATCCCCCACTTGACCGCCAGGGTGTACAGCGGCATGATGATCATGATGGCGGGCACGCTCATGGAGATCACGAGGGCAATGCGGATGGCCTTACTGCCCACAAAGTTCCAGCGGCTCAGCACATAGGCGGAAGGTGCGGCAATCAGCAGCACTCCCGCACAGGACACCACCGAGTACAGAAGGGAATTCCCAAAGAAGATGGATACGTTCTGGGTGGTCCAGGCGGTGACATAGTTCTCCCAGTGAAATCCGGACTGGAATTCCAGCACCTTCCCGGTGAGGATCTCCTTGGAGGTGGAGAGACTGGCTCCGATAATCCAGGTCAGCATCACCACCAGAAAGGCCACGTAGGCAGTCACCACCAGGTATCCGGGAAGCATGCGCAGTTCCTTCTTCCACCTGATTCCAGGCTTTTTCCTTTCCATTTAGACTCCCTCCTTCCTAGTATTCCAGGTCATTGCTTTTAAGAAGCCGTTCCGTAACCAGGTACACGGCGATGATGATCACCGTCAGCACCACACCTACGGCGGCTCCGGCTCCCGCATCCCGGGTCACAACCCCCTTGCCTCCGAAGACGGTGTCGTAGAGGTAGACCACCGGCACGATGGTGGATCCTTCCGTCTGCACCGGGGAGAACAGCTTGGACCAGAGATAGAAGGTGGCCGCATTGATGGTCCAGAAGGTGATGGTGGTCTTGATGATCCCCTTCTGCAGCGGCAGGGTGATCCTGAAAAACCGGGTGACCAGTCCCGCCCCGTCGATGGTGGCGGCCTCGAAAAGTTCCGTTGGTATGCTTTCAATGCCGCTGATGTAAATCAGCATGTAGTAGCCGATGCTGCCGTAGATGTAGGCGGCGATCATGGCCCACAGCTTGGTGTCCGTGCCCATCCAGCGGATCTTGTCAAATCCCAGGAAGGACACCAGCTGGTTTAACAGTCCGTAGTCGTAGTTAAAAATGTACTGGACCCACATGGTGGCCAGAGCCACGGCGGATACCACGTTGGGAAGATAGATGGCGGCCCGGAAGAAGCCCTGGAGGCGGATTCCGCTGGTGAGGATCACCGCCATCAGCATGGCCAGGGCCAGGGTGATCACCCCGCCCACGATCCAGATGGCCAGAAAGTTCTTCATGGAGGTGATAAAACCTGCGTTGTGAAAGATCTTCACATAGTTGGCCAGACCGTAAAACCTCCAGTCGGCCAGGTCGGAGGTCAGGTCCTCCACCTTGAAAAAGCTCATGACCACGGTCCGGATCACGGGATACACGTACATCAGCAGCAGGCAGACCACCGTGGGCGCCATAAAAAGGAGGATCAGAGTTTTGTTTTTTTTCATCACAGTATTCTCCATGTAAAAAGCAGGCGGCACCCAGGTGCCGCCTGCCTTGGTCAATCACTGGTAAAGAGCGTCCATCGCCTCACAGAAAGCAGTGCCGTCTTCATATTTGCCCTCAAAGAGCTCGGTAAACAGTGTCTTCATGGAATCCCAGGCCGGATGGGTGTTTAAAGATCCGCACCAGGTCATGGGCTTGTCCGCAGCCTGTAATGTCTCGATGGTGCCGTCCAGGCCTGCGGGTGCTGTGTTGGAAGGATCTGCGGGGATCTGAGCGGCTGTATCCGCCATGGTCTGATCCCACTCTCCGGTTACCAGGAACATGATGAAGTCAAAGGCTTCCTGGGGATGCTCGCTGTAGGAAGAAATGGCCAGGGAGTTGGCTCCCGCATAGGCTGCCGTGGGCTCTGCTCCGCCTTCCACGGACGGATAATTGAACAGGCCCCAGTCAATCTCTTCGCCCACTGCTGCATTGACCTCGGCGGTCACATAGTTGGCGCACACCACCATGGCGGCTTCCCCGGTTCCCACCTTGGTCTGGCTGGAGGGATACTCATCGGGAGCTCCGTCTGCCAGATAGCCGGCGTTGACCAGATCGATGATGTCCTGAGCTGCCTTGACGGCATTCTCATTGGCTGCCCAGCCTCCGTTGTCCCGAAGCTCGGCAATGCCGTCCTCTCCCAGATACCGTACCAGATGATAATAGAAGGAGAAGTTGGTGTAGGCTCCATCCTGAGCCAGGGGAGCGATCCCCGCCTCCTTCAGTTTGGCACACACATCCAGGAATTCGGCCCAGGTGGTGGGCTCACTCTCGATGCCTGCGGTCTCAAAGGCTGCCTTGTTGTAGAACACGCCTCCGACCTGGGGCTGCTCGGTGATGCTGTTGAGATACCCGGCCCACTCGATGGACTGATTGTTAAAGCAGTCATAACCGGTATAGCCGGCTGCCTCCGCCATCTCGGTGAGATCGTAGGTCCACTCGGTGTAGACCTGTCCGATCCGGTTGTAGTCGTCCTCAAAGATGTCAATGGCATCTCCCGCGTCCAGGGAAGCGGTGAGCAGGGTATTGATGTCACGGCCCTTCCACTCAATGTTTACATGAACGCCGGTGGCTTCCTCATAGGCCGCCGCCGCATCCGCGATCACCGTGGCCTGGGGTTCTCCCTCGTTCCACATGGACCAGAAGTTGATCTCCACTCCCTCGTCCGCAGAAACAGGCACGGCCGCCAGGGACAGAACCATACAGGCGGATAAAAGAACACTGGATACACGTTTCATCTGTAATGCCTCCTTTTTTGTTGATTTTGTTGGTTTTTACAGCTCCGGTATGAAAATCATTATACAGAATTAACAAATGAAAACAAGCGGATTCTTGCTCTCTATTTTAGTTTTATTGCTTTCCTTATCCTCCCCA
>CAZJYM010000162.1:0-7328 GCA_964550245.1 uncultured Blautia sp.
CTCGTCACCAAGCCCCTGACACAGGGCATCCAGCAGCACCCTGTCTCCGTCGCACTTGTGCTCCCAGTAGAAGATTCCCCCGTATCCCATCTCTTTCACATAGTCGGCCTTGGCCTGGATGGACCGGGGATTGTCGTAGGAGAGAAAAGTGGAACCGTCAAAGAGCCAGGGAGCCTGGGCCTCCTCATCCCAGTACTCCACAAAGCCGTTCCGGTTGATGTACTCTCTTTCCAGCACCTGGTAGTCAGGGCCATAGCCGCCGCCGTGGGGAGAAAGCATCAAAAGCCCGTGGTTTTCATTGTCCGGAAGGTGTGTCCACTTACGGGAGTAAAAGGCCGCTCCCATGATCAGCTTCTCCCGGGGAACACCCCTGGACTCAAAAAGAGACAGAGCCTGGGCACAGCTGTTGCAAAAGACATCTCCCCGGTTGGAAAACAGGGCGGTATGATGACCTGCCAGGGCATGAAAGCCGCACTTTAAGTCATAGGTCATCACGTGGATCAGATCCAGGCTCTCCATCAGTTCCGGAAGCTCCACACAGTTCACGTAGTAGAGATCCGCTCCGGCCGCGATGGTAAGATATTTCTTCCTCTCTCCCGGAAGGGAATCCAGCACCCGGCGGATTTCCTGACAAAAGAGGGTGAAGTTGCGGCGGTCATCCGGGGATACCTGGCTTCCATTGGAGGGAACACAGGGATACTCCCAGTCCAGGTCAATGCCGTCCAGGTTGTAGGCATCCACCATCTCCCCCAGAGACCAGGCCGCCTTTCTGCGAAGACCTGAATCGGCACAGCAGCGGGTAAAGGCATCCGGCTCCGCCTGAACCATGGAAAGAAGGATCCGCAGGCTGGGATTCCAATCTCTGTACTGAGAAACCGCCATCAGCTTATCCATTCTTCCCCTGGCGGTGACGGTGCCGTTTTTGTGCAGTTCCCCGAAGGCCAGGTTGATGCCGGTAAGCTTTCCCGCATCCTCCCTGGTAAAGGCGCCGGAACCCACGTAGCCGATTTTTTCGTATCTCATCTCGCATCTCCCTTTCCGGAGGTATCCCTCAAAAGATCCGCGTACCAGTAAAACACCTCCGCCACATGCTCCAGATCGCTGACCTTGCTGTTTTCCAGCCACAGCTTCTTATAGTGATAGAGGCAGTTTTCCAGCCGGGAGGCGATTCCCCACCCGTCTCCCGCCATGGAGGCCAGATAATATCCCACCTCATTGAAAGCTGCCATGGCCTCCATGGCGGAGAGGGTGACGGGAATCACCCACCTCCTGGAGCTGTCCAGGGAGCGGGCAATAACCCCCAGGCTTTCCTCCAGTTCATCCAGGCGGCGGTTGCTCTCAGGAACCAGTGTCATGTCTTCCTCGTGGAAGAGCTTTTCAATCTCCTCCCGGGGCTTTCCCTTCTGGGCAAACTCCTTGATCATCACCGCATTGCGCCAGGAAAAGCGCATCTGGTTGGAGATCTCATTGAAGCATCCCAGAAGTTTTCCGCTGCTGTCCCCAAACTCCAGAACCGAGATCTGTCTGTTTAACTCCTCAAACTCCGGGGCATCCCCGCTCCAGGAGAACACCGCCCCGTAGATCATGCCGGGAATGGAGAAAACGGGATGGTTGATGTGTCCAAAGTCTCCCCAGTCGGTGTTGAGCATGCCCACGGCCCCGTACTTCTTTCCGTAGCCGGTCATGATCTTCACGTTGTCATAGCTGTTGGAGAGCAGGTTCACCCAGGTATTCCACCCGCAGGCACCGGGGCAGACATACTGAACCACACCGGCCCGGGCCAGCATCTGGGTCTCATACTCCCTCTGGGTGGGGCTGTATCCCCAGTTGAGGCAGATCACATCTTTGGGGATCTGATCGGCCAGTTCCGGATGGCGGCAGATAATGTCTCCCCAGAACATAACCCTCTTTCCCTTCTCCTTTAAGAAGTCAAAGAGTTCCCGGATGTATTCCACGTACAGGGTTCCCACGCCCTTTTCCTGTGCCAGGGCCTGACTCTTTCCCTTTCCCAGGGCAAAGGTCTCATCCGCACAGATGTTAAACTGATCCGAGCGGAAGAGAGCCATGTATTCGGTGATCATGGTCTTGATCACCTCCATGGCTTTGGGGTTGGATACGTTCACCGTGTGAAGAGCCATCCGGTCCTCAAAGGAGAAGGGCTTTCCCGCACTGTCCGGCATTTCGCACAGATCCTGGCAGGAGCGGGAGCTTAAAAGCTTGTACAGATGTCCGAAGGTGGCCAGAGAGGGAACCAGTTCAATGCCTCTCTCATAGCAGTAATCATCCAGCTCCATGATCTCCTCCGCCGTCAGGGGAGTATCATCCCGCCACAGCTCGGGGAAATCCCGGAAGAAGTAGGTGTGCTCCACGTTTAACTGAAGCTGGTTAAGCTTGTAAAAGGCCATGGTATCCGCCATCTTTTTCAGGTTCTCCAGAGTCTGAACCCTTCCTCTGGTCACGTCATGGTAAAACCCTCTGTTCTCCATCAGGGGCTCATCCTGGATGCGGATCCCGGGAAGGATGGTGGCAGACTGGCGCACCACCTGCCGCAGGGTGGAGACGCCGTACCCCAGCGCTTTGGGGGTTCCCCCGGCGATCATGGCCCCGGAGGATCCGATCTCCAGGGTGTATTCCTGGTCCTTCAATGCCGGGTTGATGGTGAGCAGGATGTCTCCGGGGTGGGAATCCCCCCGGACCAGATCCAGCTCCAGCCCTGTCCATGCGGAGATCTCCTCCTTTAACATCCGCCCATACACCCCTGCCTCAAAGGGGCAGCCGGGATCCATCACGATCATGGTTCCCGGTTTCAGTCTCAGATTTCCTTCTCCGGTCTCAACCTGTTTGGGATAGGGTAATAAAATCATCATCCAATTCTCCTTTAGATAGTTTTTTCTAATTCCCCAGGGGAAGCTCTGCAGCAAAAATGTAGCAGGGATCCCCTCTCTCCTCCAGGGTTTCCCGCATGACCTTCTCCGATCTCTCCACCGTCAGGGTTTTCTCTTTTCCGTCCGGATACTCTACTTTGACCGGACGGTCCAGATCCAGCATCTCATCGCGCAGCAGAACCCTCACGGCTCCGTTTGTATCATCCCGCTCCACCCGGATCCGGTTGTTCTCCCGGTCCAGGGAGACGGATACCTCTCCCTGTGTGATGCCGGCAGGCACCTTCAGCCAGTAAAAGCTCTCCACGGTTCTCATCCCCAGCCGGTCCCGGGTGTTCAGATCCCAGATCACCCGGTCCGGCAGGGGATTCCGGGTAAACTCCCGCAGGAAGTGTACCGCGTTGGAATCCACCATGCGCCGGGTGACCAGACCGGTATGCAGCCAGGAGATGCTGTCGATCATCACCTGCTGGTATTCCTGTGCGTTATCGTAGAAGTTGTGGGGTTTATCCACATGCACGTAGACGTTGTGGGTGTAGCCTTCCGGATGTTCCATCTGCAGGCGGTCCAGCACCATCTGGTAGCGGACGGTCTCATGGTTGCGGTCGTAGGCAAAGTCGTTCATCCCCACCTGCAGCTGGATGGGGGTGTTATAGAGGTTGACCATGCTGCCGTCGTTGGGATGTCCCGCGGACATGTGCACGGCCGCAAAGCGGTCCGCCATCCGGGGACTGATGAGGTACACCCCGTCTCCTCCCGCGGAAAAGCCCAGAAGATAGATCCGGTTGGGATCCACGTTGTAGAAGGCAGTCAGGTTTTCGATGAGACGGTCATACAGGGGATAGGACTCGGGATTGGCATGGGTATCCCAGGTATCCCGCACACCCCGGGGATTTACATAGATGCCGCTCTCCACACTGTCCCGGTAGTACACGTACATGTGATTCCACTGCTGATTGTTGATATCCGGAAAAGGCGCTTCTCCCCCTCCGTGAAGGGCGATGTATACCGGGTAGCCATGATCTCCCGGCTCTCCCAGTACCTGCAGCCCGTACTTCATCCGCACCTCTCCCAGGGCCATGGACTGCTCTTCCACTTCCCGGATTCTGATCGGATCCTTCCGGATCTTTTCCTTATGCTCCTCCCGGAGCTTCTTCATACATTCCCCGGCTTCCCGGCTGTTCATCCCTTCTCCTTTCTGCATCAGCGCATGCGGACCGTAACCACCTCATAGGGTTTTAAAGTGACCTGGACAACTCCGTCCTCAAAGGGCAGTTCCCCTTCCTTCTCCTCCAGGAGATTGCAGAGATCCGCCCTACATAAGTTTCCGTTTACACAAAGCCTGGCCTTTGTAAGGCTGTTCTCGGATTCATACAGGCGGATGATGATGCCGTCCCCGTCCTGGGCTCTCTTGACGGTTTCGATGACCACGTTGGAGGCATCCACCGATGCGAACGAATATCTCCCTGCCTCCCCCGCATTCATCACGGGGATCAGGGGCTGGTTCAGGCGATAGCTCTCATCCACGGTGCCTGCTGCCTGCCATCCCTCCTTATGGGGATAGAGGGCGTAGACAAAGTCGTGTTCCTCCTGATCCGCCACCGGGTTGGGCACGATGCCGGACTTAATGAGACTTAAACCGATCACCCCGTCCCGCACGGAATGGCCGTACTTGCAGTCATTTAATAAGCTCACGCCGTAATGCCCTTCGGAGAGATCCATCCACTTCTGGCCGCAGCTCTCAAATCTGGCCACATCCCAGCTGGTGTTGGTGTGGGTCTTTCTGGTCAGGTTTCCAAACTGCACGTCAAAGGTGGCCGTATCGGTGTGTACCGCCACCGGGAAGTGCACCTTCAAAAGGGTCTGGTGTTCCTTCCAGTCCACGTGGGTCTTAAAGTCGATCCGGCGGCTCCGGGCGTAGAATACCACCTTCTGGTCAAAGGAGGACCGACTTTCCGTCCTGCGGATCTCCAGCACCGCACACACGTCTCCCAGCTCGGTCCATTCCAGGGATTCCACCCGGTTTACGGGCCAGGATTTTTCCGTGTAGTAGATGTCGATATCCCAGTTGTCGTAATTCATGGGCTTGTCTTCATACATCACCAGGGCATTGGCCGTCTTTCCCTCCTGGATAACCTCCCGGTCATTCTCCTTATCGTAGAGACGGTCCAGCTCTCCGTTTTCATCCAGATGCACGATGTAGAAGGGTGTCTCCAGGGTATGATCGTCCAGCAGAGTAAAGGGACAGCTGTGCTCTTCCGCTGCCTCATGCCCCGGATGGAATACCGCATACCCCTTCGAGGGAATGCCCTCCACAAAGGCCACGGTACCCTCTCCCGTCTTCTGGCAGGGATACTTCTTTCCATCCTCATCCGCCAGATAAGAGGAATCGCAGTCCCCCAGGAGGACCACATCCCTCCGGTCTCTGCCGGTGGTATTAAAGATTAAGACGTTATCCCCAGTGCCGGACAGAGCCCGAAGCCGTTCATCGCGAAGCTCCTCCATGCGGGCAGCAAGTTCCTGATACTCCTTCCGGGTCACCTCATAGACCTCATGGATGGCCGATCCGGGAAGGATGTCGTGGAACTGGTTTAAGAGCACCTTCTTCCACATGGCGTCGATCTCTTCCGCCGGGTAAGCTACCTCATCCCGGGCTACAACCCCCAGAAGCTCCAGATCCATCAGGCCCAGCTCAGACTTGCGGTTGCCCTTTTTGTTTCTGGCCATGGAGGTCAGGGTGCCTCTGTGGTACTCAAAGTAGAACTCTCCCTCCCACACGGGAAGCCGTTCATTATCCTTAACTCTCTCTTCCAGCTCCTTAAAGAAGACACCGGCAAACTCCTGGCGCACTTTGGGAACGCCTTTGATTCCCTTTTCCAGCCGCTCGGAGACTTCCAGCATCTCCCGGGTGGGACCGCCTCCTCCGTCTCCGTGACCGTAGGCCACCAGGATGTCGTTATTGATGTCCTTGTTCTGATAGCGCATCCAGCCTCCCATGATGGCCCCCGGATGCAGGTTTCCGTTGTAGGTGGTGAAGAACTCGTTCATGGTCTGCTTCACCCCCACGGTGGTGATGAGGTGGGTTAATACCTCGGTGCCGTCGATGCCTCTCCAGCGCATGGTGTCGTAGGGCACCTTGTTGAACTGGTTCCAGGAGAGCTTGGTGGTCATGAAGTAGTCAATGCCGCACTTTTTCATGATCTGGGGCAGCGCCCCGGTGTATCCGAACACATCCGGCAGCCAGAGGATCCGGGAGTCCACTCCGAACTCCTCCTTGAAAAACTGCTTTCCGTACATGAACTGCCGCACCAGAGACTCCCCGGAGGTCAGGTTGGTATCGGCCTCCAGCCACATGCCCCCTTCCGGCTCCCAGCGTCTTTCCTTTACCCGCTGCTTTACCTTTTCGTAAAGCTCGGGGTAGCGCTGTTTGAGAAACATGTACAGCTGGGGCTGGCTGGACATGAAGTGGTAGGAGGGATACTCCTCCATCAGCTTTAACACGGTGGCAAAGCTTCTGGCGGTCTTCTCCCGGGTCTGTTCCACGGTCCACCACCAGGCCACATCGATGTGGGTGTGTCCGATACAGGTGGCGATCACATCGCTGTAACCGGCCAGATCCGTATAGAGCTTCTGAGTGATGTATTCCTCCGCCTGGTCAAGAGTCCTGTAAAACTCCGCAGAATAAGGGGTGCGCAGATCCAGGAAGTTCACCGTGTCGTTTAAGATCCTTTCGATGTCCATCCGGTTTCTGTCTTCCCGGTCCATCCGGTCCAGAGCCCACAAGGGAACCTGCAGATCGTAGTAGAGCTTATTGATGGCTTCATCTAACTGAAAGAAATCCACCTTCAGCTGGAATTCATCAAACAGGGTGCCGGTGTAGGACTGGAGATCGATCGTAAGCTCCTGTCCGGCAGCAGCTTTATCTGTGAGGTTTACCTCCCGGTGGTTCATGTCGATGCCCTGCACCACCTGTCCGTCTACAAAGAGGAGAAACTGGGGATTCTTTCCGTCATCCCCGGTGATCTGGGTGGACACATGCATCCAGAGATTCTCTCCCCCCATCTCCTCCGGCACCGTAAAGCGGGTCCGAAACCAGTAGTGTTCATCCGGACCGTACCAGTGCATGGTCTTTCCGTCAAAGTACTCCCAGGGAGTGCCGCTGTTATCGGCATCCTGGGGATGAAAATAGTTGCCCTTTTTGTACTCCCAGTCCGTTACCGGGAGGGGTTTCTTTATCCGCAGCTTTTTAAGCTCATCACAGATCACCTGAACACGCCTGTCCAAAAACTGCATAGTCTCCTCCTTTCGTTGTCCATCACAGTGAAAATGTCCTGACCACTCTACCATACTCCCATCACAGATGCAATGTTTTATCGTGGCCTTCTTACCGGTTATCCGTGATCACGGCACCTCCCCCTCCGTAGAGGCGGACGGGATCCTCCATCT
>CAZJYM010000163.1:0-7320 GCA_964550245.1 uncultured Blautia sp.
TGCCGCAGCAATCCGGCTGCTTACTCTCTTACAGAGCTTCTCCCGCTCTCGGGGCGAGCCTTTCCATAATCTCCCGGGTTTCTTCCAGAGAAAAGATCTCCTGCAGAAGTACCTCCAGCCGCTCGATCTCCCAGCCGCTCAGATCGGAAACAAACTTCTCCACCATACTGCCCAGGGCGTAGCGGCGGCGCTTCCTGGTATTCGCAAGCCTGCGCTGCTGATCCTTCCTCCTGTTCTCCTCCTCAATCATCGCGGCTTCATCAATGCTCCGGTCCATCTCCGCCAGTGCCTTAAAACGACTGGCGAAGTACTCTTCCTTGTCCATTTCGCTTTGGGAGATCGGGCATTCCCCAGATCTCCCATCCTCCTTTCTGTTGGGGGTGTTTGTTATTATGTGACTATGTGAACTGTTATGAACAGTCCGGTACTTATCTCGCCTTCGGAGAGAGCTTCTCCCTGATCTTCCTGGATTCTTCCAGAGAAAAGATCTCACTCACCACTGCCTTCAGCTGTTCGTCATCTTCCCAGGCAGCCAGATCGGGAAGATGTTTCTCCAACAGAACGCCTGTTCTGTAGAGGCGGCGCTTCTTGAGATTCGTAAGCCTGCGCCGAAGTTCCTTCCTGTTATTCTCTTCCTTTTTCAGAGCGGCCTCATGTCTTTCCAGATTCCGGTAAAGCTTCTTGGTCTCCCTTTCCATACGGGAGAGGAACTCTTCCCTGGTCATTTTTCCATGGAGGGATCCAATTTTTCTAAAATCCCCTTCCTCCTTTCTCGATGTGGCGTGTAATTGTTGAACTGCTTCAAAAGCCTGCCAATCCGAATCCTTATTCCCTTACAGAGCTTCTCATGCTTCCAGGGCGAACCGTTCCACAATCTCCCGGACTTCCTCCAGAGAGAAGATCTGCCCTAACAGTGCCTCCAGCTGTTCATCCTCCCAATCCTCAGGACCGGGGATGCAGCTCTCCAGCATGGCGCCTCTGGCAGAGAGACGGCGATTCCAGTTCTCCAGAGTCAGTGTGCTCATCCTGTCCCGCAGAGCAGTCTTCCTGTTCTCGAACACAGACAGCCGTTCTCTTAATTCTTTAAGCTCCCGATCCTGTTCCAACAGATCGTCGATAAGCTCAAAGGGACTTAATTCCTGTTCCATTTTCCCCGGGGATCGGGCAGCACCCTGATCCTCCCTTCCTCCTTTCTTTTTGTGTTGTCAGGCGAATCATGGATTGATCTGCTGCTTTAAATACAACAGTCCAACTTCCTGGTTCCTTCCGGAGTTTCTCTGCTTTCAGGACGAACCGTCACGCAATCTTCCGGGTATCCTCCAGTGATAACTCTGGAAATCAAAATTTTCAGTGACGCGGTCCAGCCGGGCAGCAGGACCGGTGATGCGGTCGGCCATGTTTGTTACGCGTGTGCGGGCGGAACCCGCCCCTTCTCCTTTCTCCGGTTGCTGACATAAGCTTATCAGATCTGGGTGGAAATGTCTTCAACACATGGGACGAACTGTGCGTCACATATGGTGGGTTGAGTTGAAATTTACAAAAATTTTCTGATCGACAGTATTGAGCAGACACAACCTCTTTGATTTGCTCTTAAAATCTTAATAATACAGCATTAAATCAGGGACTATAAAAAATTAATCGGCAATCAATACATGTGCTGACTGTCAAAATACCTCTTTTTTCATGTTCATCACCAGATCCGGAAAAATAAAAATCCTACATATATGCCTAACTACTAAGCATATATGTTGGATTTTGAAACAATTCAAAAAATTCAAAATTTTCAGTGACGCGGTCCAGCCGGGCAGCAGGACCGGTGATGCGGTCGGCCATGTTTGTTACGCGTGTGCGGGCGGAATTGCCCCTCCTCCTTTCTCCTGTTGCTGACATAAGCATATCAGATCCTGAAAGAAATTTCCTCAACATATGGGCATCATTTTAAAATCATATATTTTGGGGTTGCGAAAAATTATTGAAAAATTTCAGACCCAAAATATTGAGCAGTCACGGTCTCTGGAAATTGCCATCAAGAATGTGTTAATTCAGCATTAAATCAGGGATTATGATCAAACATATGATAAATAATACATGTATGTTTCAATCAAATTTCTGTTGTCTGTCTGAACATTAACTTGTCAAGATAAGAATAAAATCTACATTTTGGTCGAATTTTTATGAGTCATATTTGGTGGGGTAAAAAACGAACCTGGTATTATTTTCATACTAACATCAGCACTTCACCAGAATATGCCTGTTCTGCGAGAGATGAAGTTTCCCTGATAGAAAAGAAGACGAATGTCCCTCTCGTCCGGAGCGCAGGATGGCTTTCCCTGAAAGCGGCTTCTGATCACCTCCTTTGCCAGGCTGTCTTACATGTTCTGTTGACACCAATGTACCGGAGATTTCTGTGCTTTTCCCGGTCCATATTAGCTTAGCAGATCTGGAGTGATTTTACATCGACACACATGGTGAACTTTTCACCATTTTTGGGGTCATGGTACGAACCTGGGTTTGTTTTGGCAGGAGAGAGGATTTCACCATGACATCTCGTCTCTGCGGGTGATGGAGTTCCCCTGATAGAAAGAAGAACTTTTCCCCGTCCTTTGTCTTGCCTCCGTTTCCCATGTGCTTTATAATAGGAAACAACGCAGACACCATGAAGAGAAGGAAGGGAGATACCATGCGCAGGAAAAGATTGACGGCCCTTGTAATGATGATTGTTTTGTGCCTGTCCATGGCACTGGGACTGCAGGCGGAAGTCATGGCGGCAGGAGGAGCCCCGGAGCGCATCACCCTGAGTAAAAAGAGTGTTGCAATTACGGAAGGGGAAAGCGTTACACTGAAAGTGAAGTCCGTAAAGCCCAAGTCCGCATCCAAAAAGGTGACCTGGAAGTCCTCGGACAACACTGTGGTTACGGTGAGCTCCAAAGGAGTGCTAAAGGCCCAAAAGGCCGGATCCGCCGTGATCACCGCCAAAGCGGCAAACGGGAAGGCATCCGCCAGATGCAAAGTCACGGTAAAAGCCCGTAAAGAGGAGAAAAAACCTAAAAAGTTTTACCTGATCATCAACGACAGGGTGCTGACGGCCAAATTCGAAGACAACAGCTCTGCCAAAGCTCTGGCGGAAAAGCTGCAGGAAGGGGACATTGTGATCCAGGCCCACGACTACGGAAACTTTGAAAAAGTGGGAGATCTGGGCTTTTCCCTTCCCACGAATGACAAACGGATCACCACAAAACCCGGAGATGTGATTCTCTATCAGGGGAATCAGCTCACCGTCTACTACGATGAGAACACCTGGAGCTTCACCCTTCTGGGACACATCCAGAAGATCAGTCAGGAAGAACTGAAAGAGATCCTGGGGGAGGGAGACGTGACCATCACCCTTTCTCTGACCAAACCGGAGTCATCCGCGAAACAGATCCGCCATCAAAGGCCGGATCCAAAGGATGACAGCAAAAAAGAAAAGAAACAGAAGGACAAAACCAATCCCCGCCGCCGGAAATCCGGCGGCGGGGATTTTCTTTCATATTAAAAGGGGAGGGACGAAAGATGCCAGACAGGGGGAAACTCCTTGACTTTCCCTGCTTTCGGATTTACACTTGAAAAAGTTGTAAAGAAGGGGGATGCGGGTTTTCCTGTCCCCTGCTGACCTGTTTCAAAGAGAGGAAGGGCCATGAACAAACCCCTGCGTGAACTGAAAGGTGTGGGAGAGAAGACGGAGAAGCTTCTGGGAAAACTGGGGATCCGGACTACGGAGGATCTTCTCCGGTATTACCCCAGAGAGTACGACGATTACCGGGAGCCGGTAAGGATCGCTTCCCTGAAGGAGGGCAGCATCCAGGCCGTGATGGCAAAGCCGGCCAATCAGGTATCCGTGACTCAGGTAAAGGGAAGGCAGATGGTCTCTGTAACCGTGGCGGACGGCAGCGGAAAAATCGGCATCCGCTGGTTTAACTCCCTGTACGTGGCCGGGATCCTGAAAAAAGGGGGAACCTTTGTCTTTCGGGGAAAGGTGGCCAGCTGGAAGGGAAAGCTCCAGATGGAACACCCGGAGATCTATATGCCGGAAGCTTATGAGAAGCTGCTGCACACCCTGCAGCCCGTGTATCCCCTTACCGCCGGGGTGTCCAATAAGACCATCGTCCGCTTTTTAAAGATGGCTCTGACCGATGAAGATCTCTTACGGGATCCCCTTCCCGAAGAGATCCGGGAAAGATACGGCCTTTCCGATTATGCGTATGCCGTTAAAACCATCCATTTCCCGCCTGACCGCAGTGAGCTTCTCACAGCCAGAAGGAGACTGGTCTTTGAGGAGTTTCTTCTCTTTATCCTCTCGGTACAGCTCTTAAAGGAGAAAACGGAAGAAGCGGTCAATGCCTTCCCCATGAAGCCGGTACGTATCACCGATGAGGTGATGAATCATCTCCCCTACACCCTGACAGGAGCTCAGAAGAAAGCCTGGCAGGAAATCGAAGGGGATCTTGGCGGAACTGGCCTCATGTCCCGGCTGGTTCAGGGGGATGTGGGAAGCGGAAAAACCATCCTGGCCTTTCTGGCCATGATCATGACGGCGGAAAACGGATATCAGGCCGCACTGATGGTCCCGACGGAAATCCTGGCCAGGCAGCACTATGATGCCTTTCTAAAGCTTATGGAAGAACAGGGCCTCTCTTACAATGCTGTACTTCTTACCGGTTCCGGAACGGCAAAAGAGAAGCGGGAGATCTACGGAAAGATCGCTTCCGGTGAGGCACAGATCATCATCGGTACCCATGCCCTGATCCAGAAGAAGGTGGAATACCACTCCCTGGCTCTGGTGATCACCGATGAACAGCACCGGTTCGGGGTCAAGCAGAGAGAAGCGCTCACCACCAGAGGGGATCCCCCAAACGTGCTGGTCATGAGCGCCACTCCCATTCCCAGAACCCTGGCCATTATTCTTTACGGAGATCTGGACATCTCCGTCATCGATGAACTTCCCGCCAACCGTCTTCCCATCAAGAACTGTGTGGTAGATACCTCCTTCAGGCCAAAGGCTTACGCCTTTATCCTGAAGCAGGTGCGCACGGGAAGACAGGCCTATGTGATCTGTCCCATGGTGGAGGAAAGCGACGGGCTGGAGGGGGAGAACGTGGTGGATACCACCAGGAATCTGCGGGAGATCTTTCCGGAGGACGTATCCATCGATTTTCTCCACGGAAAGATGAGCGCTGCGGAGAAGGACCAGGTGATGGAGCGCTTTTTAAGAGGTGAGATCCAGATCCTGGTATCCACCACGGTGGTGGAAGTAGGAGTCAATGTGCCCAATGCCACCGTGATGATGGTGGAAAATGCCGAGAGGTTTGGTCTGGCCCAGCTTCATCAGCTTCGGGGAAGGGTGGGAAGAGGTGAATACCAGTCCTACTGCATCTTTATCAAAGTCAGTGATGATGAGGAGACAGCCAGACGGCTGGAGGTACTCAACCACTCCAACGACGGATTTTTCATCGCCGGAGAAGACCTGAAGCTGCGGGGACCCGGAGATCTCTTCGGGATCCGCCAGAGCGGAGACATGGAATTTCGGATCGGGGACATTTACAACGATGCGGATCTTGTAAAGCTGGCCAGTGAAGCCGCAGGGGAGATTCTCAATAAAGATCCGGATCTTTCCCTGGAGGAACATAAGCTGCTGCGGGAGAGGCTTTCCTCCTACATGCGCTGCAATCTGGAAAACCTGGGGATTTAAGACTGAATGGGGGTGTATGGGTTTGGATCTCTTTGAATACATGGATGAAAAGAACAAAGAGCAGGAGGCCCCTCTGGCGGCCCGGATGAGACCCCGCACACTGGATGAGGTGGTGGGACAGGAACACGTGATCGGAAAGGGGAAGCTGCTTTACCGGGCTATCATGGCGGACTCCTTAAGTTCCATCATCCTCTACGGTCCTCCCGGAACGGGAAAAACCACCCTGGCCAGAGTCATTGCCAATACCACCCGGGCCAACTTTTCTCAGGTCAATGCCACCACCTCCGGAAAGAAGGATCTGGAAGACGTGGTCTCCAGGGCAAAATACAACTCCGGAGCCTTTCACCGAAAGACCATCCTCTTCATCGATGAGATTCACCGCTTCAACAAGGGCCAGCAGGACTACCTTCTTCCCTACGTGGAGGACGGAACGGTGATCCTCATCGGCGCCACCACCGAAAACCCCTACTTCGAGGTAAACGGAGCCCTTCTCTCCCGGTCCCGGATCTTTGAACTGAAGCCTCTGTCCAAAGAAAATCTCCTGGTTCTCCTAAACCGGGCTCTCACAGACAGGGAGAGAGGTTTGGGAAAGCAGAAGATCCTGGTGGATCCGGAGGCAGCCGACTTTCTGGCGGAGATGGCCGACGGAGACGCCAGAGGAGTACTGGGAGCTCTGGAACTGGCAGCCCGTACTACAGAGCCGGAAAAGGACGGAAGTATTCATCTCACCCTGGATGCAGCCCAGGAGTGCATTCAGAAGAGAGTGATCCGCTATGATAAGGATGGGGACAACCACTATGATGCCATCAGCGCCTTTATCGAATCCATGAAACACTCGGATCCGGATGCCACGTTGTACTACCTGGCCCGCATGATCGAAGCGGGAGAGGATCCCAAATACATAGCCAGAAGGATCATGGTCTGTGCCTCCGAGGACATCGGCCTTGCGGATTCCAATGCCCTGGGAGTAGCCGTGCAGGCTTCTCTGGCTGTGGAGAGAGTGGGCATGCCGGAGGGAGGAAAGATCCTGGCCCATGCCGCCCTGTACATGGCCTGTGCCCCCAAATCCGACACTGCCGGAAGAGGAATCGGGGAAGCCCTGCAGGAAGTAAAGAGAAGCGGCAACGTGCCCATTCCTGCCTTTCTTCAGGACTCCAGCTACAAAAGCGCCGGAAAGCTGGGAAGAGGTATTGGCCTTCTGGACATCCACAGCTACCCGAACCACTTTGTCAAGCAGGAATGCCTGCCCAAGCAGCTGCGGGACAGACACTTCTTCCATCTTTCGGGAAACGGTGAGGAGGAGAAAATCGCCGAGTATTTCCAAAAGATCGGTCAGGACAGAGACGGAAGAGAACGATGAAGGGAGGCAGACATTTGCAGGAAAAACCCGATTATGTTCTAAATTTCCCCAGGTTAAAGAATACGATGATCAAGTACCTGAACGGCCGGTGGTATCTGTACGAGCGGTATGACGAGTATGATCCCGTAAAGAAACGCACGATGAAAAAATCCGGCCCCATCATCGGCATGATCACGGAAAACGGACTGGTAAGAAGCAGGCATCGAAACAGGGTAACCTACCATTATCCCGA
>CAZJYM010000164.1:0-5301 GCA_964550245.1 uncultured Blautia sp.
ATCGGTCAGGTGGTAAACGCTGCGGAGATCATCGCCGGAGAAAAGGATAAAAGCGAACTGGGCGTAACCGCCGTCGACGATAAAACCCTGGAAGTAAAACTGAACGTTCCCGTCAGCTACTTCCTTTCCCTGATGTACTTCCCCACCTACTATCCTGTAAACCAGGCCTTCGTGGAGGAAGTTGGCGACACCTTCGGCACCAGCCCGGAGACCGTTCTCTCCAACGGAGCCTTTGTGCTGGATACCTATGAGCCCGCTGCCACCGCCATCCATCTCACCAAAAATGAGAACTACTGGGATGCAGGCAGAGTTCAGCTCTCCGGACTGAGCTACCAGATCATTCAGGATTCCCAGCAGGCTTTAATGAGCTATCAGAACGGGGATCTGGACACCACTCTGGTAAACGGCGAGCAGGTAGACCAGGTGAAGGATGATCCGGAATTCCAGACCATCGGCGCCGGCTATCTCTGGTATGTGAGCCCCAACATGGACGGGGTTCCCGAACTGGCCAACTTAAACATCCGTCTGGCCATGACTCACGCCATCAACCGTGTGTCCATCGCCGAGGATGTATTAAAGGACGGCTCCATTCCCACCTACACCGCTGTTCCTCTTCAGTTTGCCGCCGGTCCCGACGGATCCGACTATGCAGGCGATCAGACCAGATATGCGGATGTGTGTGCGGATGATCCCGACAAGGCAGCCGAGTACTGGGCAGCCGGCCTGGAGGAGCTGGGAATCTCCGAGCTCACTCTGGACATGGTTGTAGATGCGGACGACGCACCCCAGAAGGTTGCTCAGGTTCTGAAGGAGCAGTGGGAGACCACCCTTCCCGGACTGACTGTAAACCTGGTAATCGAGCCCAAGAAGAACCGTGTAGAAGACATGCAGAACGGCGACTTCCAGCTGGGTCTTACCCGCTGGGGCCCGGACTACGCCGATCCCATGACCTATCTTGGCATGTGGATTACCGGAAACTCCAACAACTACGGTCTGTGGAGCAACGAGGAGTATGACTCCATCATCGCCGAGTGCACCACAGGAGATCTCTGCACCGACGCGGAAGGCCGCTGGGCCAGACTGTATGACGCGGAAAAGATTGTCATGGACGAAGCCGTGATCTATCCGCTCTACACCCAGGCAAACGCAGAAATGCTGTCCTCAGCCGTGACCGGCATTGAATTCCATCCGGTTGCCCTGAACAGAGTTTACAAGAACGCTGTAAAGGCGGCAGAATAAGAGGAAACTCTCCCCCTGCTGCACACATGACAGACTCATTCGGCCGCACCTGGAAAGGGTGCGGCCGCTTTTTTGGAGGATAAAATGTGAAAAATTACGTGTTAAAGAGACTGGCCACCTCCGTCTTTACCCTGCTGGCCATTCTTCTGGTGCTCTTCATACTGATGCAGCTCATGCCCGGATCCCCCTTTAACGACGAAAAGCTGAACGATACCCAGCGGGAAGCCCTCTATGCCAAGTATGGTCTGGACGACCCGGTGATCGTTCAGTTCGGCCGCTACGTGGGAAACATGCTGAAAGGCGACCTGGGCGTCAGCTACAAAATCTCCAAGAACACCCCCATCTCCCAGATGCTGAAGACAAGACTTCCCGTATCCTTATTTATCGGAGGCTTTGCCGTGAGCATCGGAGCCATCATGGGCCTGATCCTGGGTCTTATAGCAGCCTTGAAGCATGACACCATCTGGGACTCTCTGGCCACCATCATCTCGGTCATCGGGGTGTCGGTGCCATCCTACGTGTTTGCCCTGGCCCTAAGCTACACCCTGGGATTCAAGCTGCAGCTGTTCCCCATGCTCTATGATCTTAAAGACTCCTTCCATTCCAGCGTTTTGCCCAGTATCTCTCTGTCCATGTTTACGATGGCTTCCATCGCCCGTTTCACCAGAAGCGAAATGCTGGAAGTACTGGGCAGCGACTACATGCTGCTGGCGGAAAGCAAGGGAATCTCCGGATTCTCCCTGATCTTCCGCCATGCCCTGCGAAACGCCCTGATTCCCATTATCACCGTGCTGGCTCCCCTGGTGGTGGATCTGATGACCGGCTCCCTGGTGGTGGAAAAGATCTTTGCCATCCCCGGCGTGGGAAGTCTGCTGGTAAACGCCATTCAGTCCAACGACTACAACGTGGTCATTTCCTTAAGTTTTATCTACTCCGCCCTGTACATCATCATCATGCTGGTGGTGGATGTGCTGTACGGAGTCATTGATCCCAGAATCCGTCTGGCAAAGAAAGGAGACTGAGCCCATGAAAGAGACCGCACCCGCCATGGCAGCCGCAGGGGACTACATCCCTGTGGACTCCGACTTTCAATTAAAGAACAATACGGATGAGATCGCCCTGGACACCAACTTTGCCTCCCAGGGATTCTGGAAAGACGTGCTCACCCGCTACTTCCGCAACGTGAGCGCAGTCATCGGACTGGTGTTCATTATTCTTATCACCCTGATGGCGGTGATCGGACCGGGTATGAACCCCTATACCTACTCGGGACAGGAACTGAGCCAGAAAAACCTGGCCCCCAGGGTGAAGTTTCTGGAAAAGTTCGGGATCCTGGACGGAAGTGAAACCCTGTCCACCACCACCGGCTCCAAAAAGGTGAACTACTACGAGGAAAAAGGGCTGGATGACGTGTACTACTGGTTCGGCAGCGACAACTTCGGCCGGGACATCTGGACCCGTACCTGGTCCGGAGCCCGGGTATCCCTGATCATCGCCGTGGCCGCCGCCGTCATCGACATGTTCATCGGCATGAGCTACGGTCTGATCTCCGGCTACTTCGGAGGGAAAGTCGATAT
Source organism: uncultured Blautia sp. (assembly GCA_964550245.1). Taxonomy (GTDB): domain Bacteria; phylum Bacillota; class Clostridia; order Lachnospirales; family Lachnospiraceae; genus Blautia_A. The sequence continues at coordinate 2,817 of CAZJYM010000164.1, forward strand.
GGTGATGCAGCGTTTCCTGGAGATCGCCAACGGCATTCCCCGTCTGGTCATCGTGACCCTGCTGCTTTTAGTTCTCCGCCCCGGCATGCTTACCATCATCTTTGCCCTGATGCTCACCGAATGGGTGGGCATGAGCCGGATCGCCCGGGCTGAGATGCTCAAGCTGAAGGAACAGGAGTTTGTTCTGGCCTCCAGAACCCTGGGAGCCGGCAGCTTCTTTATCATCTTTCGGGAGATTCTCCCCAACATCATCGGCCCCATCATCACTCAGGTGATGTTTTCCATTCCCACCGCCATCTTCACCGAGGCCTTCCTAAGCTTTGTAGGCCTGGGAATCCCCGTGCCCCAGTGTTCCCTGGGATCTCTGATCTCAGAGGGATTCAACAGCTTTACCACCCACCCCTACCAGATCATACCCCCCATTGTGGTGATGGCTCTGCTGATGCTCAGCTTCAACCTGGTGGCGGATGGTCTCCGGGAGGCCCTGGATCCCAAGATGAAGGAAATGTGAGGTGAGGATATGGCAGAAACAAAGGAAAAAATCCTGGACATCGAAAACCTGGACATCAGCTTTCGCACCACCGCGGGAAGCGTACACGCCATCCGGGGTGTGAACATCGACCTCTACAAGGGAGAGACCGTGGCCATCGTGGGGGAATCCGGATCCGGAAAGTCCGTCACCATGAAGGCGGCCATGGGCATCCTGGCCAGCAACGCGGTGATCAACAGCGGTTCCATCACCTTCTCCTACACCCATGAGGACGGAACCCCGGAGAAGGTGGACATCCTCACCAAGGACAAGAAGTGGATCCGGCAGCACATCAACGGCAAGCGGATGGCCATGGTGTTCCAGGATCCCATGACCTCACTAAATCCCACCATGACCATCGGCAAACAGATCATGGAGGGCATGATCTGGCACTTTAAGACTCCAAAAAAGGAAGCCTGGAACAAGGCTGTAGAGCTTTTAAAGGAAGTGGGTATTGAAAACGCGGAGAAGCGGATGAAAAACTATCCCCACCAGCTCTCGGGAGGCATGCGCCAGAGAGTGGTGATCGCCATCGCCCTCTCCTGCAATCCGGATCTGCTGATCTGCGATGAGCCCACCACCGCCCTGGATGTGACCATCCAGGCCAGGATCATCGAGCTGATCAAGCGGGTGCAGAAAGAAAGAGGAATTTCTGTAATTTACATCACCCATGACCTGGGTGTGGTGGCCAAAGTGGCCGACTACGTCAACGTGATGTATGCGGGAAAGATCGTGGAAAAGGGAACCATCAACGAGATCTTCTACGATCCCCGTCATCCCTACACCTGGGGTCTTCTCTCCGCCATGCCGGATCTGGACACCAACGACGACCGGCTTTACACCATACCCGGCTCTCCCCCCAACCTGCTCCACGAAAAGACGGGAGACGCCTTCTCGCCCAGAAACCGCTATGCCCTGGTGATCGACGACAAGGCGGAGCCGCCCATGTTTAAGATTTCCGAGACTCACTCCGCAGCCACCTGGCTTCTGGATCCCAGAGCCCCCAAGGTGGAGATGCCGGAGGAACTCAAAGCCCGTATCCAGCGGATGAAGAAGGAGGCGATGGCACATGGGAGCAACTGACCGGGGTACACCCCTCCTTCAGGTGGACGGCCTCAAGCAGTATTTCCGCATGAACAGAAACTTTACGGTAAAGGCCGTGGACAACGTATCCTTCCAGATCTATCCCGGAGAGACCTACGGGCTGGTGGGTGAATCCGGTTCCGGAAAGTCCACCATCGGCAGAAGCATCATCCGTCTCTACCAGCCCACAGCCGGAAAGATCGTCTTTAACGGCATGGACATCAGCGCAAAAATCTCCAAAACCGACAGCAAGGCCCTGCGGACCCAGATGCAGATGATCTTCCAGGACCCCATGGCCTCCTTAAATCCCAGAAAGAAAGTGGAGGACATCATCGGAGAAGGTCTGGACATCCACCATACCTGCTCCAGCAGAGCAGAGCGCAAACAGAAGATCGACGCCATCCTGGCCAAGGTGGGCCTGGCCCCGGAGCACGCCTCCCGCTATCCCCACCAGTTCTCCGGCGGACAGCGCCAGAGAGTGGGCATCGCCCGGGCCCTGATCATGAATCCCAAACTGATCATCGCCGATGAATGCATCTCCGCCCTGGATGTGTCCATACAGGCTCAGGTGGTAAACCTGATGAAAGATATCCAGCAGGAAACGGGAGCCGCCTATCTGTTCATCGCCCATGATCTTTCCATGGTGAAATACATCTCCGACCGCATCGGCGTCCTGCACCTGGGCCACCTCCTGGAAACAGGCACCACGGAGGAGATCTTTGAGAATCCCATCCATCCCTACACCAGAAGCCTTCTCTCCGCCATTCCCTCCCCCAATCCGGTGGTGGAAAAGAACCGGGTGGCAGAGAGCTACGACTACCGCACCTCCGGCCTGGACTACACCAAGGGCACGGATCACCTGGTGGAGGGCAC
>CAZJYM010000164.1:5401-7292 GCA_964550245.1 uncultured Blautia sp.
TGGGGATTCACACCCTCATACCAGTACAGGAAGCCTTCCATGTCGATCACATCGCCGATCTGCAGTTCCTTTACGGCCGCATACACATCGGTGGTGTTGTCGCACAGATAGGACTCCACCAGGAAGGTGTAGGTGTTTCCATCCAGGGAAACATTAAAGTACAAATCGTCTCCGTCCTGACCGGATCCATCGTAGTTGTACAGGAAGGCCACATCGTTTCCGTCTGCATCCTGGCTGGCTTCTACGGTCATGCCCTTGAAGGAAACCTTCTGATTCTGCAGGTCAATGAGCTCATCGGTTCCCAGAAGATCGGTCACATCGGTGACGGGAGCGATATACTCGCCCTCCTCGATCTCAAAGTGTGCGTCTGTGATCTCGATCTCTCCGGACCACTCGGACTTGTATCCGGTTACCTTGATCTTGGTTCCTTCCACCAGCTTCTCATAGTCTTCCTCTGAGCAGGCCATATCATAAAGGAAGTAGGCGCCGTCATGATCCTGGGTGTAAACGGTGGCCTTATCCTCCCACCAGGACTGTTTGGCCTGTACGTAGGTCTCGATCACAACCTCGGTATCCAGCTCTGCAGCCACATACTCCTCATAGGTCATCACGCCTTCGGACTTTACATCCTCTTCTTCTGCCGCTGCTTCTTCCGCAGGAGCTTCTTCCTCAGCCGCTGCCTCCTCTTCCGCAGCCGCTTCCTCTTCTACCACAGCTTCCTCATCCGCTGCACCCTCTTCACTCTCGGCCATCACTGCAGCGCAGGGAACCAGAGTTAAGGACAGGGTCAACATCATTACAGTAAGCTTCTTCATTTGTCTTCCTCCTTTTCCGTGCATCACTGTGCACAACAGGGTCCTGAATTACAAGGTCTATTATACATCAAAAAAATCAGAATTCAATGAGAAATCCCCCTTCTTCTCACATTTTTTCAACAGTTTGGCGCAGAGCCACAATTTATCCCCGCCTGGAAAGTCATATGGGAAAAATGAAATAACCCCGGATTTTCCCTTGCATTTTGCACAGATCTCCCCTATACTGAAAACAGTTTTGCAAAGGAGGTCTGCCATGTACCGAAAAATCGCGCGCTTTCTGGAAGAGTGGAAGGAAAGCAGATACCGGAAACCTCTCCTTTTACTGGGGGCGGAAAAGGTGGGAAAAACCTGGTCCATCCTGGAATTCGGGCAGAACCATTATGAAAACGTGGCCTGTTTTAACTTTAAGACTGATCCGCAGCTTTGCCATGCTTTCGAGGGAAATATCAGCCCCAGTTTCCTGATCCCTCTGCTGGAACGGCTTTCGAGGCAGAACATTTTTACGGATAAGACGCTGATTGTCTTTGACGAGATCCATCTTTGCGGAAGAGCCCTCACATCACTTAAATACTTCTGTGAGCAGGCTCCGGGGTTTCATGTCATCGCGGCGGGAAGTCTTCTGGACATCTCTCTGAACCCGAAAGGATACTCTTTCCCCGTGGGAAAGGTGGACATGAAAACACTCTATCCCCTGGATCTGGAGGAATTCATGCACTCCTGCAAAGAGGGTGATCTGCCGGAACAGATCAGGGACTGTTTTCAAAAGGATACTCCTCTTCACCCTGTGCTTCACCGTCAGGCCATGGAGCTCTACCGCCAGTACCTGGCTGTCGGGGGCATGCCGAAGTGTGTCAAACATTTTTGTGAGACGAAAAACCATACCCTTGTCCGTCATGACCAGGCTGCCATTCTGGCAGACATAACCGGGAAAGCACGTGAGATCTGTGAGAGTATCCCCAGACAGCTTTCCAGGGAAAAGGCCCGCTTTTTCTACTCCCGGATCAAAAAGGGCGGACGGGAAGACGAATACGCCGACTCCATTGAAGAGCTCTGCCTCTCCGGCATGATCTCCCGGG
>CAZJYM010000165.1:0-7272 GCA_964550245.1 uncultured Blautia sp.
CCATTTGTCCACTTTTTATTGTAATTTCCTCCCGGTTGTGTTAGAATTTTACTTGTCTGTAAAGGGAGAAGCCCCCTGTACAGACCGGAAGGGAGGGAAAAAACGTGAAAAACAACTGGTCGGAGATCCTGAGAAATCTCAGCATGCTGACTCAGTTCGGGCTGTCGTTTATCACCCCTCTTCTTTTGTGTCTGGCAGGATGCTGGTGGCTTACGGCCCATGCGGGCGTCGGCATGTGGATCTACATCCCGGGCTTTTTCTTCGGAATGGGCGGATCCGCCATGGTGGCCTACAAGTCCTACCTGTGGGTGATGAACCAGGAGAAAAAGAAAAAGGAGAAGGAAAAGGACAAGGTATCCTTTAACAGTCATGCCTGAGGGGAAAGACAAAGGTTTCGGAGGGAGATCATGAGCAAGTTTTGGGATAAGGTTGCGCCTGCGGTAAAAAAAGAGACCCTGCGGGTGAGTGTGTTCACCCTGGTGGGAGTGATCCTGATGTGGATCATCTTCTTTGTTTTGCATATGTTCATGCCGGAGCAGGTTCCCTTTGACTACACCGTTATTCTGGGAGGAATCGCCGGGGGTATTGTGGCCGTCCTGAACTTCTTTCTCATGGGGCTTACCGTGCAGAAGGTGGCCGCCAGCGAGACGGAGGACTCTGCCAGAGCCAGGATGAAGGCCAGCTATACACAGAGAACCCTGCTGCAGATGCTCTGGGTGATTGTGGCCATCGCGGCTCCCTGCTTTCAGTTTGTGGCGGGTATTGCCCCGCTCTTCTTTCCCAGCCTGGGAATCAAGATCACGGGGATATTGAAGAAGTAGAGTAGGTGTAATTATCAACGGCTGAATAATTACAAATGTTTTTGGAGAGTCTCAGCCGGATTGGAGGTGGAAACAAGAGATGGATCTGGATATTTCCGGAGCAAAGATATATTTTAGTCTGCCGATCAGTCTGCCAATCCTGGGACAGTTAAAGATCAGCGAGACCATGGTGGTGAGCTGGATCGTCATGGCGCTGATCACGGGACTGTGCATCTGGCTCACCCGGGACCTGAAGGTGGAGAACATCTCCAAGCGGCAGGCGGTGGCGGAATATCTTGTAGAGATGGCCAACAAGTTTGTGATCTCCAACATGGGTGAGAAGTTCCGCCGCATGATTCCCTTTGTGGCGGCTCTGTTCGCCACCAGTCTGGTGTCCAACCTGATCAGCCTGGTAGGACTTCGAAGTCCCACGGCGGATCTCTCCACCGAGGCGGCCTGGGCCGTGGTGGTCTTTATCATGATCACCGCGGAGAAGATCAAGGCCGGCGGATTGGGAGGGTATCTCAAGGGCTTTACCAAACCCATTGCCGTCATGACGCCCTTCAACATTCTCTCGGAGCTGGCAACCCCGGTGAGCATGGCCTGCCGTCACTTCGGCAACATTCTCTCCGGCGTCGTCATCAACGGCCTGATCTACGCAGCCCTGGCCCTGGCAAGTTCCGCCCTGTTCGGGATGCTTCCCGGACTGGTGGGAGATGTGCTGAGTCAGATCCCCTTCCTGGATGTGGGTATTCCGGCCATACTGTCCATATATTTTGACTGGTTTACGGGAGTGATGCAGGCGTATATCTTCTGCATGCTGACCGTCATGTACATCGCCAATGCGGCGGAAGGCTAAAGCAAGACATTAACATTGAAAAAGAAAAATCTATCACAGAGGAGGATTTAATCATGGAATTTCAGTTACTGGCAAAAGGTATTGCGTTGGCAGGATGTGGAATCGGCGCCGGATGTGCTCTGATCGCCGGTATTGGACCTGGAATCGGTGAAGGCAACGCGGTTGCCAAGGCTCTGGAAGCCATCGGCCGTCAGCCGGAGTGCAAGGGGGATGTGACCTCCACCATGCTGCTGGGCTGCGCCATTGCGGAGACCACCGGTATCTACGGTTTTGTGACGGGCCTGCTTCTGATCTTCGTGGCTCCCGGCACCTTTATGAAATTCCTCAGCTGACAGGCGAAAGGAGTCTGAAAGAACAGGAGGTTTTCTCATGGATGTACAGGAATTGGTAGGGATTGTGCCGTGGAACTTTGTGGCCACCATCTGCAATCTTTTTATTCAGGTGTATCTGATCAAGCGTTTCTTGTTCAAGCCCATCAACAACATCCTTGAAAAGCGCAAAGCCATGGCGGATGCCCAGATCCGGGATGCGGAGAAGGCCAGGGATGAAGCCCTGGCCATGAAGTCCGAGTATGAGCAGAACATGCTAAACGCCAAATCCAAAGCGGATGAGATCCTCACCAGCGCCCAGAAGACGGCCGCCGTCCAGAGCGAGGAGATGCTGAAGGAAGCCACCGCCCAGGCGGCCGCCATCAAGGCCAAGGCGGAGAGCGACATTGCCCAGGAAAAGCGCAGGGCTGTCAACGAGATCAAGGATGAGATCGGCGGCATGGCCATGGAGATCGCCGGCAAGGTGATCCAGAGAGAAATCAATGAGGAGGACCATGCCAAACTCATCGACGACTTTATTGCCAACGTGGGTGACGTATCATGACAGCGGCTGCCAGACTGTACGGCGACAGCCTGTATGAGCTGGCCGGGGAGGAGAACCTGACGGACACCATCCTGGAAGAGATGCTGGAGATCCGGACCATCTTCAAGGAGAATCCGGACTACCTTCACCTTCTGGGAGAGCCGTCCATTCCCAAAAAGGAGAGGACGGAACTGGTGGAGCAGGCTTTCGGGAACAGCGCAAACCGCTATCTGGTGAATTATATCAAGCTGCTTTGTGAACGGAATCTGTTGATGGAATACGCGGGAAGCTGTGAGGAGTTTGTGCGGCGCTACAATGCGGACCATGACATTGCCCAGGCGGTGGTCACCAGTGCGGTGGCCCTAAGCCCGGAACAGATGAAAGCTCTTCAGGAAAAGCTGGAACATATGAGCGGAAAGAAGATTTCTCTGGAACAGAGACTGGACGCCTCCGTAGTGGCCGGCCTGAAGGTGGAGCTGGAAGGAAAGCTGCTGGACGGTACGGTGCAGGGACGGCTGTCTGAACTTTCGCGGAAGATGAAGGAAACGGTTCTCTAATGGAGATCCTAATCAGATATCTTCATCCCGGGAACCCGGGATGAAGGTAAGTTGGAGGTAAGGTAAGGACATGCAATTAAAACCTGAAGAAATTTCAAAGGTCATCCGCAGCCAGATCAAGTACTACGACAACGCCATCCGTCAGGACGAGACCGGCACGGTTCTCATGGTGGGAGACGGGATCGCCAGAGCCGGCGGTCTGGTGAACTGCATGGCCGGAGAACTGCTGGAGTTTGAGGACGGCAGTTTCGGAATGGCCCAGAACCTGGAGGAGAACAGCGTATCCATCGTACTGTTTGGTTCCGATGAAGCCATCGGAGAGGGCCAGACCGTAAAGCGCACCGGCAAGGTGGTATCCGTCCCCGTGGGGGATGCCATGATCGGACGGGTGGTCAATGCTCTGGGTCAGCCCATTGACGGAGCGGGTCCCATTGTGACGGAGGAATTCCGTCCCGTGGAGAGCCGGGCCCCGGGAATCTGTGACCGGCGCCCCGTTTTCCAGCCTCTTCAGACGGGAATCAAGGCCATTGACTCCATGATCCCCATCGGAAGGGGCCAGCGAGAATTGATTATCGGAGACCGTCAGACCGGAAAGACCACGGTGGCCACGGACACCATCATCAACCAGAAGGGCCAGGATGTGATCTGCATCTATGTGGCCATCGGCCAGAAGCGGTCTACCGTGGCGGCTCTGGTGGAGAACCTGACAAAGAACGGGGCCATGGATTATTCCATCGTGGTGGCGGCTACCGCCTCCGAGGCCAGTCCTTTGCAGTATATCGCCCCCTACACCGGCTGTGCCATGGGGGAATACTTTATGAATAAGGGCAGGGATGTGCTGATCATCTATGATGACCTGAGCAAGCACGCAGTGGCTTACCGGGCTCTTTCCCTGCTGATCCGCCGTCCCCCGGGACGTGAAGCTTATCCCGGAGACGTGTTCTATCTTCATTCCCGGCTTCTGGAGAGAGCCGCCAAGATGGATGATGAGCACGGGGGAGGTTCTTTAACGGCTCTTCCCATCATCGAGACGCAGGCCGGGGATGTGTCGGCCTATATCCCCACCAACGTGATCTCCATCACCGACGGACAGATCTTCCTGGAGACGGAACTTTTCCACTCCGGCGTCATGCCTGCAGTAAACCCCGGTATCTCTGTCTCCCGTGTGGGAGGCAATGCCCAGATCAAGGCCATGAAGAAGGTGGCCGGAACCTTAAAGCTTATTTACTCCCAGTACAGAGAGCTGCAGAGCTTTGCCCAGTTCGGATCCGATCTGGATGCGGACACCAAGGCCAGACTGGCCCAGGGCGAGAGAATTGTGGAGGTACTGAAACAGAATCAGAACGCTCCGGTTCCCGTGGAGAAACAGGTGGCCATCCTCTATGCGGTGGTAAACGGCATCCTCTCCCAGGTGGAGACCTCCGATGTGCGCTCCTATGAGGCCGGCCTTTATACTTACCTGGATTCGAGTGCCCTGGGAGCCCAGGTGATGCAGACCATCCGCTCCACCGGAAACCTGGATGCAGATACAGAAGAAAAATTAAAATCCGTACTGACGGAGTATACCGAAAACTTTTTAAGCACTAGACCTGCGAAGTAACAGACGGGGGAGGTATATATGGCTCAGAACATGAAAGCGGTAAAGCTGCGGATCAAGAGTGTGCAGAGCACGATGCAGATTACCAGAGCGATGGAGCTGGTGGCTTCCTCCAAAATGCGCAGGGCCAAGGAGCGGGCGGATACCTGCCGGCCCTATTTTCGAACCCTTCACAGGACACTGCAGGAGATTGCCACGGAAAACACCGACTTTCTCTCGGTCTATGCCAGACCTGCAGAAAGCAACCGGTACTGCTATGTGGTGATTGCCGGAGACAGAGGCCTGGCCGGAGGGTACAATGCCAACCTGTTCAAATGTCTGGAGGCGGACAGTGCGGGAAAGGACTTTGTGGTTCTTCCCCTGGGGAAAAAGGCGGTGGAGTACTTTAAGCGCCATAAGACAGACATCCTGACGGAGGAGTTTGCCGAGGTGGCAGGGGTATCGGTGGCGGACTGCTTTGAGATCGCCAACCTTTTGTGCCGGGAGTTTAAAAACGGAACCTTCGGCCACATCCAGCTGTGCTACACCACCTTCCGCTCCATGCTCTCCCAGCAGCCGGAGGTGTTTTCCATGCTTCCCTTAAAGGATCTGGCCCTGGAGCCGGAGGAGGAAAAGCAGGGGAAAAGCCGGAACCTGATTCTCTATGAGCCGGACAGCGCCACGGTTTTTGACGCCATCGTCCCCGAATACCTGGCGGGACTGATCTACGGAGGTGTCTGCGAGGGGGTTGTGAGTGAACTGGCCGCCCGGAGAAACGCCATGGAGTCCGCCACCAACAATGCGGAAGAGATGATCGAAAAGCTGAACCTGTACTACAACAGAGCCCGTCAGGCCAGCATCACCCAGGAGATCACCGAGATCGTGGCCGGGGCGGAAGGGCTTTAAATCTATAAAGGAGAATTCCGAAATGAGCGAAAAACACATTGGGGAGGTAGTGCAGGTCATCGGTCCCGTTCTGGACATCCGCTTTGCCCACGATGAGCTTCCTGCCATGCTTCACGCCATTGAGATTGATAATCACGGTACCAGGCTTACCGTGGAGGTGGCACAGCAGATCGGGGACAACACGGTGCGCTGCATTGCCATGAACTCCACCGACGGTCTGGTCAGGGGCACCAAAGCGGTGGACACAGGGGGTCCCATCACCGTTCCCGTAGGGGAAGGGTGTCTGGGACGGGTGTTAAACCTGCTGGGAGATCCTGTGGACAACGGTCCGGCGCCGGAAGCCAAAGAGCGCTGGCCCATTCACCGTCCGGCACCTTCCTATGAGGAACAGACACCGGCCACGGAGATCCTGGAGACGGGAATCAAGGTGGTGGATCTGATCTGTCCCTATGCCAAAGGCGGAAAGATCGGCCTTTTCGGAGGAGCCGGCGTGGGCAAGACCGTTCTCATCATGGAGTTAATCCACAACGTGGCTACAGCCCACGGGGGGATTTCCGTATTCACCGGTGTGGGGGAGCGTACCCGTGAGGGCAATGACCTCTATAACGAGATGAGAGAGAGCGGGGTTATCGACAAAACAGCCCTGGTCTACGGCCAGATGAACGAACCCCCGGGAGCCAGAATGAGAGTCGGCCTTTCCGGTCTTACCATGGCGGAGTACTTCCGGGATGTAAAGAACCAGGACGTGCTTCTCTTTATCGACAATATCTTCCGTTTCACCCAGGCAGGTTCCGAAGTGTCCGCCCTTCTGGGACGGATGCCCTCTGCCGTGGGTTATCAGCCTACGCTGGCTACCGAGATGGGTACCCTGCAGGAGAGAATCACCTCCACCAGAAAGGGATCCATCACCTCCGTGCAGGCTGTATACGTACCTGCCGACGACCTGACAGACCCGGCTCCGGCTACTACCTTCACCCATCTGGATGCCACCACGGTTCTCTCCCGTGACATTGCCAGCCAGGGCATCTACCCGGCTGTAGATCCGCTGGATTCCACCAGCCGGATTCTCTCCCCGGAAGTACTGGGGACAGAACACTATGAGATTGCCCGTGCGGTCCAGAGAGTGCTGCAGAGATATAAAGAACTGCAGGACATCATCGCCATCATGGGTATGGATGAACTCTCCGAGGAGGACAAGATGACGGTGAACCGTGCCCGGAAGGTACAGCGGTTCCTTTCCCAGAGCTTCTCCGTGGCAGAGCAGTTCACCGGCATGCCCGGTCAGTATGTTCCCTTAAAGGAAACCCTCCGGGGCTTTAAGATGATCCTTAACGGTGAGTGTGACGACATTCCCGAGAGCTGCTTCCTTTTCGCCGGTCCCATCGACGATGTGCTGGCCAAGGCGGGAAAACAGTAAAGGAGGATGTCCATGAAGACCTTCCCGATACGAATCGGAACACCGGACGGCCTGCTCTTTGAAGGCGAAGTGGAGCGGGTGGTGGTCAGAAGCATCACCGGTGATCTGGCCATCCTTGCCGGCCACAGCAACTTCTGCACCGCTCTGGGAATGGGAGAAGCCCATGTGGTTCTTCCCGACGGCACCCGAAGGGAAGCTGCCTGCATCGGAGGTATGCTCTCCATGATAGACGGCAGCTGCAGTGTGTTAGCCACCACCTGGGAGTGGAAGGAGAACATCGATGCGGACCGGGCCAGTGCAGCCAA
>CAZJYM010000166.1:0-7246 GCA_964550245.1 uncultured Blautia sp.
GAAAAAACCGGGGGATGCCCGTGAATCCGTAAAAGGTTCATGAGCATCCCCCGGTTTGCTGTCTCATCAGGAGATGTTTTTGCTGATCAGAAAGTAGACGCTGACACCCCACACATCGTCCTTATTGTCTTCATAAGCGCTGATCACGGTATCCGCCAGATCAGAGGAATCCTGGAACTGTCCCACCGGGGTGGCGGTGATGTCGGCGCCCTCCACATCCCTGAAGTACAAACGGAGCTCACTGTCTCCGAAGAGGTAGAGTTCTCCCGCATGCACATCCTGCACCGTGACCTCATCATCTCTTGTATAGCTGCCCCGCACATTCTGCTGAACAAAGCCGGCTTCCTCCTCATACGTGTAGGTGGGAAAGAGCAGGGCTGAATCCGAGAGGTAGTCCAGCATGGTATTGGCGGCCGCATTGTTGATCATGTCCACCGCATAGTCCTTTTCTCCGTCCTGGCCGATGCGGACGCTGACGGCTCCGGAAAGGATCCGGTCATCGTATTCATCAGAGGAGGCTTCTTCTCCTTCCGGGTGAATCACCTCTTCGGGAGGAGGTCCCGGATCCTCCGGGGAAGAGCAGGCGGAGAGCGCTGTGAGAGAAAGAAGCACAGCCAGGGTAAAGGTTTTTATTCTCATGATCACAATCTCCTATTCTTCATTTTCTGAAATCAGTTTTACAGTGCTGATTTTCCGGATTTTTCCTGAAAAAATCCAGGCAGCCCCCAAAAACAGCAGGACCACCGCTGCAGGAGGCAAAACCGTTCCTCCCACACCGAAGGGAGATGAAAACTCCCCAATTCCGAAGCTTCGGAAAATACCCTCTATCAGAGGAGCGGAGAGGAAAGCAGACAAAAAGGCCCCGGCAAGGCTTCCCAGGGCGGAGACCATGAAAAACCGCAGGGAAAACATCTTCCGCAGAATACCGGTTTTTATGCCCAGGCTTTTCATGACCGCCATGTCCCTGGCCTCGGAGATAAAGAGCTTTGAAGAGATCAAAGCCACCGAGATCAGGATCAGCAGGGCGGATACCAGATAGATGCCCGCAATCAGCAGATGCAGCAGATCCACAATGCTGTCCAGACCCGACCAGCTGTTGGTGTGTACGTCGATTCCCCGGTAGTTCTGCTGCAGGTAGTCCATGGCGTAATCCCTCATGGAGCCGTCCTCCAGAATGTAGTGATAACACCAGATGTATCCGGTCACATCTCCGATTTGGGAGTAGCCCTCCAGAGTCATTCCGATGTTGCTGCCCATGCCGTTGGCACACATGTAGATTCCGGATACCGTATAGGTTTCCGCCTTGCCGTTTCCGGCTACGGTTACCTGATCTCCGGGGGAGAGTCCCTGTTCTGCCGCCACCGTATGGGTAATCAGAATTTCATCCCCGCTGCAGACCCTGCCGGAGAGCACATGGAACCGGGAGGGGTCATTCAGGACGTTGGCGGTATACTGCTGCCCGTTCAGGGTTACGTTCTGCATGGCCAGTTCGTACTTTTCCCGGATGGGGGAGTACCAGCCGATGACACGCTCGATCTCATCCATGGGAACCGTTTCGTTAAAGGGCTGTACTCCCAGATCATGTTCGGCAACGGAAAAGGCGTTCATCAGTCCCTCCCCGTTCGGTCCCAGCCAGGTGCCCATTCTGCCGGTCAGGGAGAGAAAAAAGGTGAGAAGCAGGGAGATGCAAAGGACTCCCCCATATCTTCCCCTGTTTGCGAGCAGGGTGCGCAGGGCAAGATCGTACGGGAGATGTCTCTTTTTGACGGCCGGAAAGAGGATTCCCCCTTGGGGAGCTGCATCCAGGGTCTCCATGGGACGGATCCTTAAAACTTCCGCCGTCCTCAGGAAAAGAAAGCCGGTAAAAAGTCCTGACACTGCCAGGAATATCACCCCTGCGGGAAGAACCGGCAGAACCGTCTCTACCAGGAGCCCGGTGGAGGATACCATGGCCCGGGAAATCTGTCGGGAAAGGGGAAGGGAGAGGATCAGCCCCGGCAGAAAGCCCAACAGAACCGCACCTTCGTAAAGAGACATGTAGACGATGCGGAGGGTGCGGCCTGAGTACCCTGAAGTCTTTTGCACCGCGATGTTTTTTCTCTCCTGCTCCAGAGCGCCGGAGAGGCTGTGTCCGGAAATGACCAGGCTTACCAGCATCAGGACAGCGGAAAAGGCCAGGAGAAACCCGGAGAGGATGGTCTGCAGAAGAAGCATGTAGCTGTGAATGGAATCCCGGCTGTATGTAAACTCCGTATACAGGGAAAGATCGGTGTTTTCAGATGTCATCCGGTATTCCTGCTCCGAGAGAGAGCTCTCCTCGTGTTGAAATATGTGAAGCATGGCTCCCTCTCTGGCCACCCGGTCATAGTCCTTCGTCTGATCCAGGCGGGAATGGAGGGCAGAGAAATCTTCTTCACAGATGAGAAAGCTCTTCATGTCGATCATGGAGCTTCCCATGAAGGCATCCTCAAAGTAGCCGGCTATCTCAAAACTGGCCGGATCCCCGGTTCTGGCCAGGGTAAAGCTGATCCGGTCCCCGATCCCGGCCCCGTATTTCCCGCCCATGGAAGGAGAGATGTAAACGGTTCCCGGCCGGATGGAGGGAGTGGGAATCACAGTCCCCTTTTTATCGATGAAACGGTAGGGGACGCCCCCGTCAAAGGAGAGAAGCTGTCCCTCGTTGTCAGAATAAACCCCGTTGATCTCGTAATCGGAGAAGATCAGAGTCTGAACCCTTACCTCCTCCGTGTCGGGAAGAGAACGGATCTGTCCGGCCAGTTCTTCCTCCTCCCCGTTTACCCAGACCGTGAAGTCTCCGTATCCCAGTCTTTCCATGGCCGAAGATACGGACCGGTCTGCGCTTTGAAAGAGAGTGAGAGCGGTAAAAAGGCAGCAGGAGGATAGCAGCATCAGAAAAAAGATTCCCAGGATGCTGCCTTTCTGGTTTCTGCCGGCAGCCCGCAGCAGGATCCGAAACTTTTTCATGTCACCACCTCTGCTTTGAAAGCCAGTCTGAGAGAACTTTTTCCCTCTTCTCCCTTTTCTCATCCTTTCCCCCTGTGGGGGAAAGGATGAGTTCACTCTGAACGCATCCGTCCTCCAGATAGAGAATCCGGTTTCCACAAAGAGCCGCCTGGATGTCGTGGGTGGCCAGCAGGATGGTCTGTCCCTCCCGGGAGAGACCGGAGAGGATCTCCATCACCTCTTCGCTGTTTTTCCGGTTCAGGGCTCCGGTGGGCTCATCCGCAAAGAGAAGAGAGGGATTTCCCACCACGGCTCTGGCCACTGCGGCTCTCTGGGCCTCTCCGCCGGAGACGGCGGCAGGCAGCCGGTTCCGGGCCTGGGAAAGTCCCATGCGGGAAAAAAGTTCCTCCGTTCGCTGCCTGATTTCTTCTTCCGTCATACGGGTACTGGCAAAACCCGCCAGAAGGACATTTTCATACAGGGTGAGGGTGGTGACCAGATTCATCTTTTGAAAGACGAATCCGAACTCATCCGCCCGGAGAACTGACATCTCTTTTTCCGAAAGAGCAGTAATGTCCCGCCCTTTAAAGAACACGGACCCGGAACTGGGGCTGTCCATTCCCGAGAGAATGTAGAGCAGGGTGGACTTTCCGGCTCCGGAGGGACCCATGACCACCGTAAAGTCCCCTTCATAGATCTCCAGATCGATCCCCTGCAGCACCGCCGCGGCCTTTTCTCCCTGTCCGAAGGTTTTTACCAGGTTTTTTCCCTGCAGGATGCACTCTTTCAAGCGGGTTTCCTCCTTTCCCCGATCAGCACCAGGTCCTTTTTCCCCGTCCGGGGGTTGGGAAGGATCTGATGCACAAACTCCACGCCGTAGGACACATACTCCAGTCTCTTCTCCCGGAGGATTTCATCCACCTGCCTGATCAGCTGATTCTTTACGGCTCCGGGATCGGCCAGGCCGGAAAGTTCGGCATAGATGGTAAACCTGTCCCTCCCGCTCTGACAGAACTGATAGCTGTGAAGTCCCTGGATGCAAAGTCCCTCGATGGCCAGAGGATGCAGGAAATCCCGCCGGTGTTTTCCATCCTCAAACCACAGCAGGTCCTCGTCTCTGCCGATAAGCCCCCGGGCCCTGGTGAAGGGATGCCTGCCGTCATCACTTTCCAGGGTGACAGTGTCGTTCAGCCGGTAGCGGATTAAAGGCTGAGAGAAATTGTAGAGGGAGGTGAGATAAAGGTTTCCCCTTTCTGCCTGGATCACGTTCAGATCATCGAAGAGCAGCATGCCCTCCTGCGGGTTTTCCTCCACCCCCAGGGCCAGGGATTCACTGGCTCCGTAGAAGTTGAGAACCTTTGCCTGAAAGGTTTTCTCGAAATATCGGCGCAGGGACAACGACAACGGCTCTCCGCAGGAGATGACCCGGGATACGTGTAAGGTCACCTCCCCTTCCTCCGCCAGTCCCCCCAGGATCCGCACGGCGGAGGGGTATCCGATCACGATATCCGGTTTGAAGTCCCGGACCTTCTCGATCCACAGATCCAGCGGGGTATTGATGTCCAGGTGGAGCTGAGCGGCTCCCACGCCGGCTATGCCGTCCGCCACGGCCATGGCCCCGCCGTAGCGGCCGTCCGTGGCCGCAATGTAGAGAATGCGGGGATGCGATCCGATAAGACGGATCATCTCCGGAACCGTGAGATCCCAGAGGGCAGCCCGGACCACCCCGGAGAGCATGGCGCTCCAGGCATCTTCGTCGTAGAGGAAATACCGGGGGATGCCGGTGCTGCCGGAGGAATGGACGATGTGGTACTTTCCCCCAAAGAGCTGCCTTTTGTCCCCGGAGCTCTCATCGTATTCCCGCAGTTCCTTCTGAGTGATCCCGGGCACCGTGACGATCTCATCAAAGTGCTCCATCAAAATCCCCTTGTCCATGACCGGGAAAGCCGAGAGGGGCAGACGGGAGAGATCCTTCTTTCCAATCCCGGCCTCCTGAAAAACCCGGCGGTAATAGGGGGAATGATCCCAGGCAAAGGAGAGAAGCCTGCGCAGCTTCTTATCCTGCAGTTCCAGGATCTGATCCCGGGAGAGATTCATGTTTCGCTTACAGGAAAGTATCTGCAATAAAAGGTTCCGGTTCACCTGGTCTCCTCCTTTAGAGAAAATTCAAAACAGTCATCGTAGTTTTCCCGGTGATAGTACCGGACGGTCCCGGTGGTCTGGTTAAAGACAATGCTCCACTGGGTGGATTCAAAGGGGCTGAAGTTCTTTTTGCTGACACTGGCGAGGGAATCCCGGAGGGCTTCCATGTCCAGGGTGCCCATGGAAGAGAGTGTCTCCTCCAGGATGTCATACCGGGTATGGGACTGGGAAGTACCAATACCCTGTTTTTCCCCCTCTGCCAGATAGAAGTTGGTGAGGACGGAAGTCTCAATCACCTTCATCTCATTGTTGACATACTCCACGGCCAGGGAGTTTCCTTTGGCGTCGGCAATGGCCAGATGAACCATCATTCCCATGGAGGCGTGAAAATCATACTGTTTTAAAAGCTCCAGGGCCTCGTCCGCATCGGCGGCCTGGTTGAGAAGAAGGCGGACGGCCGTGGTCGTGGTGAGATCCGGCAGATCCGTGTTCTGTTCAATGGTATCCGAATCCTGGATCATGTTGACGGAGACACACAGTCCCTTTTCATTCATGCCGTCCAGAGGAGCGTAGAGAGCAATCAGGGATTTTACCTGATCCGGCAGGGAGTCAAAGGGAACACCGCTGCCGTCTATAAAGTCCGTGTTCACCGTGGAGATGGAGGCATATCCCGTATCCGGCTTTGAGAGAACGATCAGGGCTTCACAGGGATCCCAGTCGAAATTTCTTCCGAAGAGCCTTTCTCCTTCCGGGCTTTTGGCGGCGATGGTGCTGCAGCCGAAGGGAGAGCCGGAAAAAGACAATGCGTCAGACAAGGAGAGTCTGGAGGTTAAAAAGGCGGCCACATCAGCGTCAGAACTGGCGCCGCCGGCAGAGAGAAACTCCTGGAAACAGTCGTCACCCTGAAACCTTACGGCGCAGAGATGATCGGTTAATGATGTAAAGCCCTCCCCGTCATCCGCACTGACGGTTCCCCCAAAGTGAAACAAAAGAAAAACGCCGCAAAGAAGCAGCGGCAGGATCCATTTCCTGTTCATGGCTGTCACCTCTTTCTGACTTTATTGTACAGCCCTTCCAGGGGGATAGCAAATACTTATAACAGATATGTTGATATACGGAAAATAAATAGAAGAAGGTTTCTCTGGCATGAAAAAAGCCTCCGGTATACCCGGAGGCTAAAAAACATGGCAAAATGATTCAGCAAATGCCGGCTGCTTCCTCCATCTTTGAGAGGAAAGCATCCTCGGCCGAAGACAGTGTCTGATATTTTTTCCACAGTAGTACCGGAGGAATGGTCAGTTCCATGTCAGATAACGGGACAGCACACAGCTTTGTGCTGCCATTCAGGTTTACAATGCTGTCAAAGCACAGGGCAGTGCCAAGGCCGTCCTCCACCATGTAGGCGGCGTTGTGGGCCAGACTGTAGGTGCCGGCTATGTTCAGAGTGGAGAAATCAATCCCGTACTGAGAGGATCCCAATGACAGTCTGGAAATAATCAGCGGTTCATCTTTCAGATCCTCCTTCAGGGAGAGGCTTTCCCTCCCGGAGAGAGGATTCTCTCTTCTCATGAGGGCTATCCAACGGTCAGAGACCGGCAGCTGGATGGAATGATACCGCTTTGAATCCACCGGTCCAAAGAGAAGCGCGAAATTGATCAGGCCGTGTTCCAGCTGAAACAGGGTATCATTGGTATCTCCGCTGGCAATGTGAAAACGCACGTGGGGAGATTCAGACCGGACCGCTGCCGCAGCCGCCGTAAGGAAATGAACGGCTCTGGTCTCGGCGGCGCCGATATAGATATCTCCCGATATCTCATCCCTGCTGCTTCGTATCTCACCTTCAGTTTTACGCAGGAGCATCAGGATCTCACTGGCCCTTTTCTCCAGGATCATGCCCTCCGGAGTCAGTGTGATCCGCCTGTTTCCCCGTTCAAAGAGCTTTCTCCCCACTTCCTCTTCCAGTTCCTGCATCTGTCTGGACAGGGAAGGCTGGGACAGATGCAGCGACTGTGCCGCACCGGAAATGGTTCCCTCCCTGACCACAGCCAGAAAGTTTTCAAGTTCGTAGATCTCCATGACAATCCCTCCTGGTAGCAGATTATAGCATTTCCCATTCAGTTTGTCTATGGGAGAGAGGCAG
>CAZJYM010000167.1:0-7175 GCA_964550245.1 uncultured Blautia sp.
TACGACCTGGGCGGCGGTACCTTTGATGTGTCCATCATCGAGATCGGTGACGGCGTCATCGAGGTTCTGGCCACAGCCGGCAACAACCGTCTGGGCGGCGACGACTTCGACCAGAGAATCACGGACTGGATGCTTTCCGAGTTCCGCAAGGCCGAGGGCGTAGATTTGAGCAACGACAAGATGGCTCTTCAGAGACTGAAGGAAGCCGCAGAGAAAGCCAAGAAGGAGCTTTCCTCCGCCACCACCACCAACATCAACCTGCCCTTCATCACCGCTACGGCGGACGGACCCAAGCATTTCGACATGAACCTGACCAGGGCCAAGTTTGATGAGCTGATTCATGACCTGATCGAGAAGACAGCCGAGCCGGTTCGCCGGGCTCTCTCCGATGCCGGCATCACCGCATCCGAACTGGGCCAGGTTCTTCTGGTAGGCGGATCCACCCGTGTTCCAGCCGTGCAGGAAAAGGTAAGACAGCTGACCGGCAAGGAGCCCAGCAAGTCCTTAAATCCCGATGAGTGTGTGGCTCTGGGCGCATCCGTACAGGGCGGCAAGCTCTCCGGCGATACGGGCGCAGGGGACATCCTTCTTCTGGATGTGACTCCGCTGTCCCTCTCCATCGAGACCATGGGAGGCATTGCCACCCGTCTGATCGAGAGAAACACCACCATCCCCACCAAGAAGAGCCAGATCTTCTCCACTGCAGCGGATAATCAGACCGCCGTGGACATTAACGTGGTACAGGGCGAGCGTCAGTTTGCAAGGGACAACAAGTCTCTGGGACAGTTCCGTCTGGACGGGATTCCTCCCGCACGCCGGGGCGTTCCGCAGATCGAGGTTACCTTTGATATCGATGCCAACGGTATCGTGAACGTATCCGCCAAGGACCTGGGCACCGGCAAGGAGCAGCACATCACCATCACCGCCGGTTCCAACATGTCCGACGCCGAGATCGACAAGGCCGTTCGGGAAGCAGCCGAGTACGAGGCTCAGGACAAGAAGCGCAAGGATGCCATCGACACCAGAAACAATGCGGATTCCATGGTCTTCCAGGTGGAGAATGCCCTGAAGGAAGTGGGAGACAAGCTGCCGGCTTCTGACAAGGAGGCTGTGGAAGCTGATCTGAACACCCTGAAGGATCTCCTGGCCAGAACCGCCAATGTGGAGGACATGACCGAGTCCCAGGTGGCGGAGATCAAGTCCGCACAGGAAAAGATGATGGAGAGCGCCCAGAAGCTTTTCGCCAAGGTGTATGAGCAGTCTCAGCAGGGCGGCGGCGGAAGCACGGGCGGATCCGGCGCCGGCGGTGCGGGCGGTTCCACCTATGACAGCAGCAGCGAAGCCGGCTACGGCGACGATGTGGTAGACGCTGACTATAAGGAAGTATAAGAGTTTATGATTCCGGAGGCTCCCTTTGGGGGCCTCCGGAAATGTTGATAATAGATCTGAAGAACAAGGCAGGGATAAATAATCATGGCTGATAAAAGAGATTACTACGAGGTCCTGGGCGTGAGCAGGAACGCGGATGACGCGGAGCTGAAAAAAGCATACCGGCAGCTGGCGAAGAAATATCATCCGGATGTGAATCCCGGGGATAAGGAGGCAGAGGCCAAATTTAAGGAAGCAACAGAAGCATACACGGTTCTCAGCGATCCCGAGAAGAGAAGGAAGTATGATCAGTTCGGCCATGCAGCCTTCGACAACGGCGGAGGAGAAAGCCCCTTCGACGGATTTGACTTTAACAGCTCCGACATGAGCGACATCTTCGGAGATCTGTTCGGAAGCGATATTTTCGGAGATCTCTTCGGAGGCAGAAGCAGCCAGAGACGCTCAACCAATACCCCCACAAAGGGAGCCAACCTGCGGGCCAGGATCAACATCTCCTTTGAGGAGGCGGTATTCGGCTGCAACAAGGAACTGGAGGTCACCTTAAAGGATGAGTGTACGGTGTGTCACGGCACCGGGGCCCGGCCGGGCACCCAGCCGGTGACCTGCACCAGGTGCAACGGCAAGGGACAGATCGTGTACACCCAGCAGTCCATGATCGGCATGGTGCGAAACGTTCAGCCCTGTCCGGACTGCGGAGGCACCGGAAAAATAATCCGGGACCGCTGTACGGCCTGCCGTGGTACGGGATACACTTCCTCCAGAAAGAAGATTCAGGTTTCCGTGCCCGCCGGCATCGATCAGGGCCAGAGCATCCGCATCCGGGAAAAGGGAGAACCGGGAACCAACGGCGGTCCCAGAGGGGATCTGCTGGTGGAGGTAAATGTGGCCCGTCATCCCATCTTCCAGAGACAGGACACCACCATCTACTCCACGGCTCCCATCACCTATGCCCAGGCGGCACTGGGCGGGGAAGTGAAGATCAATACCCTGGACGGAGAGATCCTCTACGAGGTGAAGCCGGGTACCCAGACAGACACCCGCATTCGCCTGAAAGGGAGAGGGGTTCCATCACTTAGAAACCGCAACGTGCGGGGAGACCACTATGTGACTCTGGTGGTTCAGGTGCCCACCAACTTAAACGAAGAGGCCAAAGAAGCTCTGCGGGCCTTTGATGATGCCTGCAACGGAGGCCGTCCCTCCGGAGAAAAGAAGAAAAAGAGCTTCATGGACAAGCTGAAGGAATCCTTTGAGGAATAAGCCTATGACACTGCGTGAATTTGCCGACGAAACCGGCATGGATCTGGAAGGAACCATGGCCCGTTTCGCCAACATGGAATCCCTGGTAAAAAAATTTTTAAAAAAGTTTCCCGCGGATCCCTCTTTTGCAGAGCTTTCCAAAGCCATGGAAGAGGGGGATGCCGCCGGGGTGGAAAGAAGCGCCCACACCTTAAAGGGAGTGGCCGGCAACCTGGGATTTCAGGAACTTTTTGACGTGAACCAGCAGATCGTGGATGCGGTGAGAAGCGGGCACAGTGAAAGTCTTTCCCTGTACTTTGAGAAAGACCGGGAACTGTACGAAAAGATCATCTTGGCACTTAAAAAACTGGATTAAAAGCCGTCAGGCTAAGGGGCCTGGCGGTTTTTTTAATGTTCCCGATGTGCAGCGGGCAGCGGCTTTGAAATTTTTTCTTTTCTTTTTATCCATGATCGTGTATAGTAGGGTGAGTGGTCTGCAAAAGGAAGAAAAATGCAGTCCTGGAGGGGAGACAAATCATGAGGTGGAATCGGTTTACCATTTCGACACGGACCCAGGCGGAGGATCTGATCATCAGTGCCCTGGATGACATTGGGATCCAGGGGGTGGAGATCCGGGATCATGTGCCCCTTTCAGAGGAGGACAAAGCCCGGATGTTTGTGGACATCCTGGAGGAGGGACCGGCAGACGACGGAAAGGCCTCCCTGTGCTTCTATCTGGAGGAGGATGAGGATCCGCAGGATGTGGTGGAAAGGGTCCGGGAAGTGTTGAGAGAAGTTTCCTCTTTTACAGATATCGGAGAAGGGACCGTTGAGGTTTCTCAGACCGAGGATGCGGACTGGATCAACAACTGGAAGGAATATTTCCACCAGTTTTCCATCGATGACATCCTCATCGTCCCCTCCTGGGAGGAGGCGGTTCCCGGGGAAAACACCGGGATGATCATTCACATGGATCCGGGAACCGCCTTTGGAACCGGCATGCATGAGACCACCCAGCTGGTGGTGCGGGCCCTGAAGAAGTACTGCCATCCGGGAGATCAGGTGCTGGATGTGGGAACCGGAAGCGGGATCCTGGGGATTGTGGCCCTGAAACTCGGTGCCGGTCATGTGCTGGGAACGGATCTGGATCCCTGCGCCGCCTCGGCGGTGGAGGAAAACCTTGGTGCCAACGGCATCAGCGGGGAGGATTTCCGGATGGTGCTGGGAAATCTCATCGAGGATCCGGCTCTGGCCGGAAATGAAGCGTATGATCTGGTGCTGGCCAACATCCTGCCGGATGTGCTGGTTCCCTTAACCCCTGTAGTTGTGGGACTGATGAAACCGGGAGGGTATTATATCACCTCCGGCATCCTCTCCGGAAAGGAAGAGACGGTTTTATCGGCTGTGCGGGAGGCAGGGCTTACCCCGGTGGAGGTAACCGCCCAGGGCGAGTGGGTCAGTGTGACCGCCAGGAAGGAATAGAAGATGCGGAGATTTTTTACGGATTCCTCTCAGATCGATACCATCCGTCATCAGATCCCCCTTCGGGGAGAGGATGTGAATCACATCAAAAACGTGCTGCGGATGAAGGAGGGGGATGAGATCTGGGTAAGCGACGGACAGTCCAAGGAGTACTGCTGCGTGATCGAGAGCTTTAAAGAGCAGGAAGTGCTTCTTCACATCCTCTATGCCCAGGAGCCCTCGTGTGAACTTCCCTCTTCCCTGGTGCTTTTTCAGGCTCTGCCCAAGTCCGACAAGATGGATCCCATCATCCAGAAGTCGGTGGAGCTGGGGGTATCCCGGATCGTACCCGTGATGACCAGGAGATGTGTGGTAAAACTTACCGGATCCCGGGCGGAAAAGAGAGTGGAGCGCTATCGTCAGATCGCCCGGGAGGCAGCAGGGCAGTGCCGGAGGATGAAGATCCCCGAGGTGGATCCGGTGACTGACTTTTCCCAGGCTTTGGAGATTGCCAGGGAGCTGGATTTGTGCCTTATTCCCTATGAGCTGGCGCAGGGGATGGAGAAAACCAGAGAGATTCTCTTCGGGATCCGCCCCGGACAGTCGGTGGGGATCTTTATCGGTCCCGAGGGCGGGTTTGAGGAACAGGAAGTGGAGCAGGCCCGGCAGGCCGGGGCGGTTCCCCTGACTCTGGGAAGAAGGATCCTGCGGACGGAGACCGCCGGTCCGGCTGTGCTGGCGATACTGATGTTTCTACTGGAGGGGAGGCAGGACAATGGAAGCCTATTTTGACAATTCAGCCACCACCCGGGTTTACCCCGGGGTGCGGGACATTGTGATCAAAACCATGATGGAGGATTACGGGAACCCCTCCTCCCAGCATACCAAAGGGGTGGAGGCGGAAGGCTATCTGCGCCGTTCCTCCAGGATCCTGGCTGATCTTTTGGGGGCTAAGGAGAAGGAGATTCTCTACACCTCCGGGGGAACGGAGTCTGACAACCTGGCCGTCCGGGGTGCCGCCATGGCGGGAAAAAGAAGGGGAAACCACGTCATTACCAGCGCCGTGGAGCATCCGGCGGTATCCGCTTCCGTGGAAGCCCTGAAAGAGGAGGGCTTTGAGGTCACCGTTCTGCCCGTGGACCGGGAAGGGGTGGTGAGAATGGATGCCCTGGAGGAAGCCCTGCGTCCGGATACCATCCTGGTGTCGGTCATGTATGTAAACAATGAGGTGGGCTCCGTGATGCCCGTGGAGGAGATCGGCAGGCTGGTTCATGAAAAGAGTCCCCATGCTCTCTTTCATGTGGATGCGGTCCAGGCCTTCGGCAAGATGACCATCTGTCCCGCCCGGCAGGGCATTGACCTGTTATCCGTCAGCGCCCACAAGATCCACGGCCCCAAGGGAGTGGGATTTCTCTACATCCGGGAGGGGGCCCGGATACTGCCCCAGATCCTGGGAGGCGGACAACAAAACGGCATGCGTTCCGGCACCGACAACGTGCCGGGAATCGCCGGACTGGGGGAAGCTGCCCGGGAGATCTATGAAAACCTGGATGAAAAGCGGGAGCACATGTATGCCTTAAAGGAGAGACTGATTGAAGGATTATCGGGGATGGACCGGGTAATCGTAAACGGCATGCCGGCCCGGCAGGGAGTCTGCCACATCGTCAGCATGAGTGTCCTGGGGATCCGCAGTGAAGTGCTGCTGCATGCCCTGGAGGAGAGGGGCATCTGTGTGTCGGCGGGAAGCGCCTGTTCCAGCCATAAGAGAAAACCCAGCGCTACGCTTAGCGCCATGGGACTTTCCAGAGAACAGATGGAGAGCACGGTGCGGGTAAGCTTTTCCGAGGAGAACACCCTGGAGGAAGTGGATTACTTCCTGGAGGTGCTGGGGGAGATTGTGCCGATGCTTCGCAGATACTCCAGGAGGTAAGGGAGGAAGAAATGGTTGATCATGCATTTTTAATCAAGTATGCGGAGATTGCCATCAAGGGGAAGAACCGGTATCTCTTTGAGGATGCCCTGGTAAAACAGATCCGTCTGGCTTTGGCTCACCTGGAGGGAGAGTATGAAGTGGAAAAGGAACGGGGACGGATCTATGTGTATCCTCCCCGGGAGTTTGACTATGATAAGACGGTGGAGGCCTTATCCCGGGTTTTCGGCATCGTATCCTTCTCTCCGGTGGTGATCGCCCGGGATCAGGGACTGGAGCAGACCGCCCGGGATGTGGTGGAATACTTAAAGGAACAGAAACCCGATTATCAGGGGACCTTTAAGGTTTATACCAGAAGGGCCAACAAGGCCTATCCCGTTCCCTCCATGGAGGTGAGCGCCTTCATCGGGAATGCGGTTTTAGAGGCTTTCCCGGGAGCAAAAGTGGACGTCCATGAGCCGGAGCTTTTAGTATCCCTGGAGATCCGGGATCAGATCTACATCTACACCGAATCCATACCCGGTCCGGGAGGCATGCCGGTGGGAACCAACGGAAAGGCCATGCTGCTGCTCTCCGGGGGCATTGACAGCCCGGTGGCGGGATACATGGTGGCCAAACGGGGTGTAGAGATGGAGGCGGTGTACTTTCACGCTCCGCCCTATACCAGTGAAAGGGCTAAGCAGAAGGTGGTGGATCTGGCGGAGATCATCGCCCGCTACTGCGGATCCATTAAGCTTTACGTGGTGAACTTCACCGCCATTCAGCTTTACATCTACGATCACTGTCCCCATGAGGAGCTGACCATCATCATGCGCAGGTACATGATGCGAATCGGAGAGAGACTGGCGGGAAAGGACGGCTGTCTGGGCCTGGTGACCGGAGAGAGCATCGGACAGGTGGCCTCCCAGACCATGCAGAGCCTGCTGGTGACCAATGAGGTGTGCACCCTTCCGGTGTACCGTCCCCTCATCGGCTTTGACAAGCAGGAGATCGTGGAGCGGTCCCGGGCCATTGGCACCTTTGATACCTCCATCCTGCCCTATGAGGACTGCTGCACCATCTTTGTGGCCAGACATCCGGTGACCAAGCCGGTTTTGAAGGTGATCCGCCGCTCGGAGGAGAAGCTGAAGGATAAGATCGATGAGATGGTGGAGGAGGC
>CAZJYM010000168.1:0-2856 GCA_964550245.1 uncultured Blautia sp.
GGGTTCCGGTGTTGTTGTAGGCTCCGGTGCATCTGTAGGTTCCGGCGCACCTGTCAGTTCAGGTGTTCCTGTGGGCTTTGGGGTTTCTGTAGGTTCAGGTGTACCAGTAATTGTCGGAGTACCTGTAGGAGAAACGGTGGGAGCTGGTGAAATCTCAGGAACTGGCGATTCTGTCACCGTGGGAACAGGAGCAGCTGTTACTGTAGGAACAGGGGTAGCCGTTGCTGTCGGAGCAGGAGTAGCCGTCGCTGTCGGAACAGGAGTTGCCGTCGCTGTCGGAACAGGGGTAGCTGTCGCTGTCGGAACAGGGGTAGCCGTTGCTGTTGGAGCAGGGGTAGCTGTCGCTGTCGGAGCAGGGGTAGCTGTTGCTGTTGGAGTGGGATTAATCACCAGCTTGTAAGAGACAGATTTTGCCTGAAAGTGCATGCTTTCTGCGGCAGAAGCCGTAATGGTGCAGCTTCCCACTGCCTTCAGGGTTACCTTCCCGTTAGAATCCACTTCCGCAATGTTTGTATCGCTGGATGTGTAGGTAATAACTCCATCCGTGTCAGTAGTAAGGGGATTGGTAATGGTTCCCTCATTCAGATAGCACTGCACTTCTTCCTTCTCAAACTTCATGGAAGGCTCACGATTTTCCGCATGAGCAATCTGGGAATGGAAAGTCCCATCCGCATTTACCTGATAAAAGGTAACCGTATCGCCGGCGGAGACATACCAGATGGCATTTCCGTTAATGACAACCGGCTTACAGTCTGACAAATGGCCCTCAGCGGTGCTGATGGAACCCGAAAGCGCGCCGTTACCATCCAAAAACGCGTAGAAAAGTTTCCCGGTGAGGTTAGAGCCATCCATCTCTTCCCAGAGGACAAGAAAACGATCCGCACCCATTTTAACCAGATGGGGAGTGGTGGCAGAGAGAGTTCCGCTGTCATTGTAGCTGGTAAGCCATTTTAATTCGGTTACCCCTGAAGTCAGATTCTCCCGGGAAGTTGCCGTGACAAAAATATTTCTTGCCTTGTGTTCTTTCCAGCCTTCATCCTGAGGTACGGAACTCCCGGCTGTCAGATAACTGGAGCTGGAGTATTCCAGTCCTCCCACACTGGCCTTGGTAGAATTGTTCCCAACATCTCCCGCAAATTCAATGACATTTGTATGGTCGTAGCCGTAATAGTAATTGTCGAGGAAAGTCTCTTCTCCTGCCTTCTTGGTGTATCGGCCCAAAATAATGCCACGGGGAAGAGCGTCTCCATGATCCAGGCCCACCAGATTTGCAGCATCATCCACCAGGATAAACTGATTGAAGGAATGGCTTACATACCCAATATCGTCATTCATGATGGAATAATAAGAATCTGTAATCGCCATATCTGAGGTACGCACCTGCATGGTAAGATTTGCCTGATGGTTCAATCCGTCATCGGTGGTATACATGACATGGCAGGTTCGAATATACAGATATCCGGCATATTCTGTCATTCTCAGACTTCCAGCCTGAAAGGGATGAATAGTGTTGGCTCCCGACAGGGAAGCCACAGCCAGGGGTTTCCAGTTTTTGTCGTATTTTGTGACCCGGATAACTTCTTTGGAATCACTCTCCTCCACATTATTCTGACCTGATACCACATAGTAGGCATCGCTTCCAGCGTAAAAGCCTCCATAAAGGGGAAGCTCCAGGGGAATGGTTACCTGGGACTTGCGGATAAAGTTCTCATCATACCGCTCTGCCACCAGTGCATCAGTGTCTGAATCATACTCCACCCTGAGATATCCGGAACCTTCAGCCGACAGAGAAGAAGTAACCGGGGAACTCCAATTGGAGTTGGAGTAATCCTGACGCCCCAGGTTTCCCTCTGATGAAGCGGTTAGCAAAGGGACATCCGGGATTTCGCCCGCCAGGGCATACATCTTTGATTCCTCACCGTTTTCTGCCTCGTCACTGGCAAACGAAGAATCTTCCGGGCTTAGATCTCCATCGCCGAACGCTTCCTCTTCCTCCGGTATCTCCTCATATACTCCCGCAGTATCTGCGAAGATATCGGTTTGTGCATCCGCTCCTGAAAGATCTTCTTCTCCCGCAAGGACTCCCAAAGCAGAAGAACTTAGAGCGACCGTAACGCTTACCGTAACTGCCAGTATACGCCTCCATTGTTTTTTAAACAGACTGTCCAAAGCTATCCTCCCCTTTCCAAATATAAGATTCTCACAGCCAATCCCCGGAGACTGCTGCTTCGAGGGATGTGAATTGTATAATATTCATCATCCCGGAAATATTATATTTATTTTAGGTCCCCATGTCAAACTTACGGGAGATGAGCCGGAAAGCCTCTTCTTTCGTCTTTTCAACGGGAAAACTTAACCTAAAATGTCAACAAAGCATTGAACTATGGCTCTTTAAATCCCTAAATCAACAAAAATAAGATTTGACCGCCCAGGAGATTCATGATACCCGTCCTAGCGTCTTCCTGTCTTCTCTGTCATTCGGAGCAATATAGCTGCTAAAAACACAATGGAATATTTTATATTTTCAATAAATCCACGGAAAAGATAATGCTCATATTCGGAATCCGGGCATGCTTTCCCTGCAGGAATGCTGTTTTTGCCGTACTCCGTACCTTTTCTGTCTGCAAGCTGCATAATGCGATCCGTCCACGAAAAAAGCCGCCTGGAACGGACGGATACCCTCCCTGGTATCCATCCTTCCAGACGGCCCTGATTCCTATATTGTTTTACAGTTCCGGAAAAATATCCGCCTTTACTGATAGTTCTGATTGATGTAGTTTACCAGGCCCTCTGCCCTGATGATCTTCTGCATGAACTCCGGGAAGGCCTGCCCCTTAAACTGTGTCCCTTTGGTAA
>CAZJYM010000168.1:2956-7163 GCA_964550245.1 uncultured Blautia sp.
ATCTTCTGCATGAACTCCGGGAAGGCCTGCCCCTTAAACTGTGTCCCTTTGGTAAGGTTGTAGATCATGCCGGAATCAAAATCCACCTCCACCTCATCCCCGTCCTCAATTCCCCTGCTGGCTTCCGGACATTCGATGATGGGAAGTCCGATATTGATGGCATTGCGGTAGAAAATCCTGGCAAAGGTCTGGGCAATCACGCAGCTGACGCCTGCTGCCTTGATGGCGATGGGTGCATGCTCTCTGGAGGATCCGCATCCAAAATTCTTATCCGCCACGATGATGTCGCCTTTTTTTACCCTGTGAATAAAGTCTTTGTCGATATCTTCCATACAGTGGGTGGCCAGTTCCGCAGGATCCGAAGAATTCAGATAGCGTGCGGGAATGATCACGTCTGTGTCCACATTGTCGCCGTACTTAAATACTCTGCCTTTTGCCTGCATCCTTCTTTCCTCCCCTCTCTATAATCCCAGTTCTTCCGGTCCGGAGATCTTCCCCGTCACGGCGCTGGCAGCTGCCACAGCCGGGCTTGCCAGGTATACCTCCGACTTTACATGGCCCATGCGTCCCACAAAGTTCCGGTTGGTGGTGGAGACGCAGCGCTCTCCCTCCGCAAGGATTCCCATATAGCCTCCCAGGCAGGGACCGCAGGTGGGAGTGCTCACCACTGCACCCGCCTCAATAAAGGTTTTCAGAAGGCCTTCCTCCATGGCCTGAAGATAAACGGCCTGGGTAGCGGGGATCACAATGCAGCGAAGACCTTTTTTCACTTTCCTTCCCTTCAGGATTTGGGCAGCAATCCGAAGATCCCCGATCCGTCCGTTGGTGCAGGAGCCGATTACAGCCTGATCCACCGGAATGTCCTCCGTGATCTCGCTGATGGTTCTGGTATTTTCCGGCAAATGCGGGAAAGCTACCGTGGACTCCAGAGTACCAAGGTCAATGGTGTATTCCTCATCATATTCGGCATCCGGATCCGCCTCATAAACCTTGAATTCTCTGGTGGAATGCTCCTTCATGTAGACCACTGCGCGATCGTCCACCGGGAAGATCCCGTTCTTTCCGCCGGCCTCGATGGCCATGTTGGCAATGGTGAAACGGTCATCCATGGAAAGGTTCTGGATGCCGTCCCCCGTAAACTCCATGGACTTGTAGAGAGCTCCGTCCACTCCGATGCGGCCGATGATGTGCAGTATTACGTCCTTGCCGCTGACCCACTTCTTCGGTTTGCCCACAATGCGGAAGCGAATGGCGGAGGGTACCTTGAACCAGGCCTTCCCCGTAGCCATTCCGGCAGCCATGTCCGTGCTTCCCACACCGGTGGAAAAAGCACCCAGAGCCCCATATGTACAGGTATGGGAATCGGCACCGATAATCGCATCCCCGGCAACCGCCAGTCCCTTTTCGGGGATCAGGGCATGTTCGATCCCCATCTCTCCCACGTCAAAATAGTTGGTAATCTCATGTTTGCGGGCAAATTCGCGGACGCACTTGCAGTGTTCCGCAGACTTGATGTCCTTGTTGGGTATAAAGTGATCCATCACCAGGGCAATCTTGTCCCTGTCAAACACGGTCTTGACGGTCATTTTGTCCATCTCGTGGATGGCAACCGGGGAGGTGATGTCGTTGCCCAGCACCAGATCCAGATCCGCCTCAATCAGCTGACCGGCTTCCACATGATCCAGACCGGCATGAGCAGCCAGGATCTTCTGTGTCATTGTCATTCCCATGGTCCTTTTTCCTCCTTCTTTTCCTTGTACCTCTTAACAAAACTGCCTGTCCGAAGGTTACCCTCGGACAGGCAGTCATAAGTTTTATTTACAGGGAGCCCATAAGTCCGCTTCTCTCCAATTTTTCTCAGTTGTTGATAAGCTTGTCCTCTCCGTTCCAGCTGTACAGCTTGCGGATCTCCTCACCGATGATCTCTGAAGGATGCTCTGCAGCTTTCTTTCTCATGGCCTTGAAATGTACCTGGCCGCCGGCAGGAGACATCTCCAGCAGGAACTCTCTGGCGAAGGTGCCGTCCTGGATGTCCGCCAGGATCTTCTTCATGGTCTTCTTGGTCTCCTCGGTGATCAGCTTGGGACCGGTTACATAGTCGCCATACTCAGCGGTATTGGAGATGGAGTATCTCATGCCGGAGAATCCGGACTGATAGATCAGGTCTACGATCAGCTTCATCTCATGGATGCACTCAAAGTAGGCATTTCTGGGATCGTATCCGGCTTCCACCAGAGTCTCGAATCCAGCCTGCATCAAAGCGCATACGCCGCCGCAAAGAACAGCCTGCTCACCAAACAGGTCGGTCTCGGTCTCGGTGCGGAAGGTGGTCTCCAGAACGCCGGCTCTTGCTCCGCCGATGGCCAGAGCATAGGCCAATGCCAGATCCAGGGCCTTTCCGGTGTAGTCCTGCTCCACGGCTACCAGGCAGGGAACACCCTTGCCGGCCTGATACTCGCTTCTCACGGTATGGCCCGGGCCTTTGGGAGCGATCATGGTCACGTCTACATTCTTGGGCGGAACGATGCAGCCGAAGTGAATATTGAAACCATGCGCAAACATGAGCATATTGCCCTCTTCCAGGTTGGGCTCGATGTCTTTCTTGTACATGGCAGCCTGCTTCTCATCATTGATCAGAATCATGATGATATCAGCCTTCTTTGCTGCTTCTGCTGCGGGATAAACATCAAAACCCTGCTCTACGGCTCTGTTCCAGGATCTGCTGCCCTCATAAAGACCGATGATTACATTGCATCCGGACTCCTTTGCATTCAGAGCATGAGCATGGCCCTGGCTGCCGTATCCGATAATTGCAATCGTCTTGCCGTCCAACAGACTGAGATTACAGTCATCCTGGTAAAAAATCCTGTTTGCCATTTTGTTTCCTCCTCTTTCAATTTATTTTTTTTCATAATCAGACA
This sequence comes from uncultured Blautia sp., assembly GCA_964550245.1. GTDB lineage: Bacteria > Bacillota > Clostridia > Lachnospirales > Lachnospiraceae > Blautia_A. The sequence continues at coordinate 5,878 of CAZJYM010000168.1, forward strand.
GAAAACCTGTCTCTCCTCGAAGCGCCTCTGTGCGAGGCAGAGGGCGCCAGGCACCATACCAATGCGGACCGCCGCCGTCTTACAGGAAGGTCACATCCTGCGAACCTCTGGAAAGCCCGGTAAGTCCGGTCCTGGCCAGTTCCAGGATCTCATAGTCTTCCAGAAGATCAATAAACGCCCCCAGCTTGCTCTTGCTTCCGGTCATCTCGATGATCAGGGAGTCCTTGCTCACATCAATGATGTTGGCACGGAAAATGTTGGCGATGGAGATGACTCCCTCCCGCTGTTCCGCTTTGGCCGCCACCTTGACCAGAACCAGTTCCCTGTTCACGCTGTTATCAGGCTGAAGAACCTTGATGTCCCTCACATCCACCAGTTTAGCCAGCTGCTTGGTGATCTGATCCAGAATCAGTTCATCCCCGCTGCAGACCACCGTCATTCTGGAGAAGCGCTCATCCGCTGTCACTCCCACTGTAAGGCTGTCGATATTATAGCCCCGCCGGCTGAACAAACCTGCTACACGGCTTAAAACGCCTGCGGTGTTATCCACCAGAATGGATAAAATCCTTTTTTGCATAAGCCACCTGCTTTCAAACGATCAAGATTTCAGACAGGATTAACCGTCTGACCTCTAAAATACCACGAAGGAGCGGTACCTGCCCTTTCTTCAAAAAATTCAGTAAAACCAAAGCCCCTGCATCCAGAGAAACGAGGGGCAACCGGGCCTGAACTCTCACATGTTTATCATTATAACCGCATAAAAATTTTTGTCAATGAAAAAATGTACAGACATGGGAACAGACGGGAATTCAAAGGGGTATTCCCTCCGGGGGAAAGACCAGGATTGCAAGAGAAGCTGCAAGAGCCGGACTGCGCAGAAAATGCCACACCCTGCTGCTGCCCTTAAACGGCGGCAAAAAAGGTGTGGCATGAAAGATTTTTGTGCAGTCAGATAAATACTTCAAATATCTGTTCGAGATATTTCAGTGAGGAAGCAGCCTGTCCGATTAATGCGTGATCGCGGTAAACAGACAGTTCATTCCTGTTAATAAATTGCCATCCTCATCTCTTTCCACAACGATATCCTGTACTTCTTCCAGATTGGAAAATTCAACAAGGAAATCCAGTGCGTCAGATTTCGAATCGCTGAAAAAATCACGGTTCTCGTCCATATATTTCCGGAGAGCATTCAAATCCCCTTCATTGGCCAGAAAGCCAAAAACCTGGCGAAGATCTGTACGAAACCTCTCCCGGATGGAAGGATCTTTTGCATACACCAGATTAAG
>CAZJYM010000169.1:0-7162 GCA_964550245.1 uncultured Blautia sp.
CCCTTTTCATCAGCTGTTTTCACCCAGGAGGTAATCGTGCTTTTACTCTCCTTGACATAGCGGCTAAGCTCAGAGGGAGTCATGCCTCCCAGCACAATGTTGACAAGCTCCACCCGATGCAGATATCTGGGGTCACTGGCAGATTTCAAAATTTCCCGGCCCTGCGCCAGTAATTCCTCCGGATTGGTTTTATATTTTCATGCAGGCATGATTTTCAAGTGCAGTAATTAATGTCGCAGCCTGCAAAAATGCCAGAGTATGAAAGCCCTTTTCCGGGATCCGGGCTGATTTCGGCTTCCTCACTCCGACTTTTTTATTGCCTGAGAAGTCTTCCGGGGAGGAATCGTGTTGAAAAGCCTCATAAAAGAGAAAAAATAAATACAAAATCCCTTCTTTTCCCCCGAATTTCCACTTCACGAAATCTCAAAAAAATGCTTGCATTGAGAACTGGTTTGTGTTATCATTCCATATGTCGCTGAGATAAACGGCATTTCGGCTCCATGGTCAAGCGGTTAAGACACCGCCCTTTCACGGCGGTAACAGGGGTTCAAATCCCCTTGGAGTCATCAGTCAAATGATGTGACTTTTGTGACTTGATTTTGGCATTTGGCGTATAACCTGTCCGGGAACATTTATATGCCGATGTGGCTCAATTGGCAGAGCAGCTGATTTGTAATCAGCAGGTTATCGGTTCGAGTCCGATCATCGGCTTTTTGGACCTTTAGCTCAGTTGGTTAGAGCAACCGGCTCATAACCGGTCGGTCCTGGGTTCGAGTCCCCGAAGGTCCATTAGTTTGATTCTGGCCCAGTGGTTCAGTTGGTTAGAACGCCGCCCTGTCACGGCGGAGGTCGAGAGTTCGAGTCTCTTCTGGGTCGTTTTTTCATGCAGAAAAACTTAAAAAACAGGCGGGTATGGTGAAATAGGCAGACACAAGAGACTTAAAATCTCTCGGGAGCAATCCCGTGCCGGTTCAAGTCCGGCTACCCGCAGGAAAAAGATAAGAAGTGCAGGGCCTTGCACTTCTTTTTTTGTTTTTTAAAAAAAGAACCCCCGGGGAGGCTTGCGGGGGCATTTCCCGCTTCTTATAATAAAGGCGTAAGAAAAGATCAAAAAGGGGATGCTCATGATGCAGGAGAAGAAAAAAGACCAGCAGAAAGCGGTTTTAAACCGCATTGCCAGAACCACGGGGCACCTCCGGGCCGTGCAGACCATGGTGGAGACCGGTCGGGACTGCAGCGAGGTATTGATTCAGCTGGCGGCGGTGAAGGCGGAGATTATGGGAGTCAGCAGGGAGCTGATGAAGGACTGCATCAAAACGGCTGTTGAAGAGGCGGTGGAGGAGGATACCGGGGATCTGAAAAGCCTCTCCCATCTTTTTGACCTTTTCATGTGACTGAAAAACTGAAAAAAAATCCCCCGGGGAGGCTTGCCAGGAGTTCCCGTTTCTGTTAAGATAACCTTGTCATTGAACCTCACATATCCGGATGTGAGGAAAGTTTTTTACCTGTTTTGCAGCCCGGCCCCTTTAAGACACGAAGGGGCCGGGCTGACGCTTTTTTTCAGGGAAAATGTGAAATCAGGGGTGAATCCCCCGGGAAATGTGCTATAATAGGGCCCGAATAAGAGACAGGAGGAGAGACTTATGAAGTCAGAAAAGGGAGCCAACTGGTGTTTTTGGGATGAGATCGACGGTGAGGAGACCTCCCCGGGTGTTACCCGCCGGGTGCTGGCCTACTGTGATGAGCTGATGTGTGTGGAAAACCGGTTTGAGGTGGGTGGGATCGGAGCCATGCATCATCATCCCCATACCCAGATCACCTATGTGGCAAAGGGAAGGTTCCGCTTTACCATCGGGGATGTCACCCGGGAAGTGAAGGAGGGAGATACCCTGTTAAAGCAAAACGGGATTGTCCACGGGTGCGAATGCCTGGAAGAGGGGATCCTGGTGGACTTTTTCACCCCCATGCGAGAGGACTTTGTGTCCTGAGATTTCTCTTTGAACCCGTCACATTCCGGTCCCGGAATGTGGCGGGGACTTTTTGTGCGTAAAAAAGTTCATGATCGGGGAAATTTATATCCCCCGGGGTGGCTTGCGGCGGCTTTTCCCGGAGGCTATAATAGGCACCGTAAATTTTCCTAAAGGAGGACCCGATTATGAGAACTCAGAGATTGGGAAGGACCCTGTGTGCCCTTCTGGCCGCCGCATCCATTGCGGCCTTGAATGTCACACCCCTTTTCGCATCCGCACAGAACGATGAAGTGATCATTACCATGCCGGCCGGCTCGGAGCCGGAATCCGGATTTGATCCCGCCTACGGCTGGGGAGCCGGGGAACATGTGCATGAACCGCTGATCCAGAGCACCCTGGTGAGAACCAACAGGGAGCTTGCCATTGAAAACGATCTGGCCACGGAGTATTCCTGCAGTGAGGACGGACTTACCTGGAGTGTGAAAATCAGGGACGATGTGAAGTTTACGGACGGGGAGCCCCTGACAGCCCGGGATGTGGCCTTTACCTACAACACCTGCCGGGACAACAGCTCCGTAAACGACTTTACCATGCTGGAGGAAGCGGTGGCAGTGGATGATACCACCGTAGAGTTCCACATGAACAGAGCCTATTCCATCTGGCCCTACACCATGGCCATTGTGGGAATCGTTCCGGAACATGCCTACGATGAAAACTACGGACAGAATCCGGTTGGATCCGGAAGATACATATTGAAACAGTGGGACAGAGGGCAGCAGGTGATCTTTGAGGCCAATCCCGACTACTACGGGGAAGCCCCGAAGATCAAAAAGCTGACGGTTCTTTTCATGGGTGAGGACGAGGCCCTGGCGGCGGCCATGGCCGGACAGGTGGATGTGGCCCATACCGCCGCCTCCTACAGCGATGTGACCATCGAAGGCTATCATCTCATGAACGTGGAGACCGTGGACAACCGGGGCTTTAATCTTCCGGCCACCGAGCCCGTGGAGATTGAGGGGATTACCTGTGGGAATTCCTTTACGGCGGATGTAAATGTGCGCCGTGCCATCAACCTGGCCATCGACCGGGAGGAAATGATCGACAACGTGCTGAACGGCTACGGAACCGTAGCCTACAGCGTCTGCGACAAGATGCCCTGGTACAATCCGGCCTGTGAGACCGAGTATGATCTGGATGCCGCCAAAACTTTGATGGAGGAAGCCGGATGGGTGGAAGGAGAGGACGGAATCCGGGAGAAGGACGGAGAGAAGGCAGCCTTTACCCTGATGTTTACCAACGGGGATTCCGTGCGTCAGGCACTGGCAGAGGATACCAAAAATCAGCTCCGGGAACTGGGCATTGAAGTGACCACCGAGGGTGTGGGCTGGGATACCGCCTATGACCGGGCCCAGTCGGATGCCCTGATGTGGGGCTGGGGAGCTCATTCCCCCATGGAGCTCTACAACATCTATCACACCCTGGAGGACGGACTGGCGGATTATTCCCCCTATGCCAATGAGACCGTGGATTCCTGGATGGACCAGGCTCTGGCCAGCTCTGACCTGGAAGAATCTTATGAGCTGTGGCAGAAAGCCCAGTGGGACGGAACCACCGGCATCACCCAGGAGGGAGACATCCCCTGGATCTGGCTGTGCAACATCGACCATTTGTATTTCGTCCGGGACGGCCTGAAGGTGGCGGACCAGAAGCTGCATCCCCACGGCCACGGATGGTCCATCGTAAACAACATTGATGAATGGGAATGGGAGTAATCCCCTTTCCCTGAGAATGGGAGAACATACCATTGCAAAAGAGTACACTGCAGTTTATCTGTAAAAAACTGATGCGGATGATTCTGCTTTTGTTTGCCGTGAGTATCGTAACCTTCGCGCTGGTGGCAGCCTCCCCCATTGACCCTCTGCAGGCCAATGTGGGGCAGGCTGCCCTTGGTTCCATGAGCGAAGAGCAGAGGGAGAAGTTAAGGTCTTACTGGGGCGTGGATGAACCGCCGGTGCAGCGCTACCTGAACTGGCTCGGGGACGCCCTGAGAGGGGACTGGGGAACGTCTCTCCTTTACCGTCAGGACGTAAGGCATGTAATCGGGGTAAAGCTGATGAACTCCCTGTACCTGATGGTGCTGGCCTGGCTGATCTCCGGCCTCCTGGGATTTGTCCTGGGGGTGGTGGCCGGGGTTTACCGGGGGAGACTGCCCGATCGGATCATTAAGGGGTATTCCCTGGTCATTGCCAGTACCCCAACCTTCTGGCTGGCTCTTCTTCTGCTGATCGTCTTCGGGGTATGGCTGAAGGTTCTCCCCATCGGCCTAAGTGTGCCCATCGGGGTGGAGGCCTCGGGAGTCACCTTTTTGGACCGGGTGCGTCATGCCATTCTCCCTTCCGTTACCCTAAGCATTACCGGAATCTCCAACATTGCCCTGCACACCCGGGAAAAGATGATCGATGTGCTGGAGAGCGACTATGTTCTCTTTGCCAGAACCAGAGGAGAGAAAACCGGAAGCATCGTGGTCCGTCATGCTCTTCGAAACGTGCTGCTTCCCGCCATGACCCTGCAGTTTTCCTCCATCAGTGAGATCATCGGAGGATCCGTGCTGGTGGAGCAGGTCTTTACCTACCCGGGACTGGGACAGGCGGCGGTGGCTGCGGGAACCGGCAGCGATGTGCCCCTTCTGATGGGCATTACCATGGTGACCGCCGCCATTGTGTTTCTGGGAAATTTCCTGGCCGATCTTCTCTACGGGGTGATTGATCCCCGGATCCGGAGGGGAGGCCAGAAAGGATGAAGCGATGGTTTAATCAGCGTCAGAGGGCGGTTTTTCTTCTGGCCGTTGCCCTTATATTTCTGGCGACCGTGGCTGTCTCGGGAATCTTCTGCTACGATGAGGCCATGGTGACCGATTTTTCCAGAAAGAACATCCCTCCCTGTCTCAAATATCCCTTCGGAACCGACTGGCTTGGCCGCAACATGTTTTACCGTACCCTGACCGGACTCTCCATCAGCATTCTCATCGGCATCAGCGCGGCGGCGGTGAGTGCGGTGATGGCACTGATTCTGGGAATCGCCGCCGCGACCCTGGGGAAACGGGTGGATTCCCTCATCACCTTTCTCATCGACATGGTCATGGGAATTCCCCACATCCTGCTTTTGATCCTGATCTCCTTTGCGGTGGGCAAGGGAATGAAAGGGGTCATCGTGGGGGTGGCTCTCACCCACTGGACCTCCCTTGCCAGGCTGATCCGGGGGGAAGTACTTTCCCTTCGAGAGAGTGAATACATCCAGATCGCGGAAAAGCTGGGAGTGGGCAGGTTTCGCATTGCGGTGAAGCACATGCTGCCCCACCTTCTGCCCCAGTTTGTCGTAGGACTGGTGCTTCTCTTTCCCCATGCCATTCTCCACGAGTCCAGCATCACTTTCCTGGGCTTTGGTCTGTCCGCAGAACAGCCCGCCATCGGGATTATCCTTTCAGAGAGCATGCAGTACCTGATCACCGGAAAGTGGTGGCTGGCGGTTCTCCCCGGAGTCATGCTGGTGCTGACAGTGATGCTCTTTGATCTGGGAGGAGAATCTTTGCGAAAGCTTCTGGATCCCGGAAGCGTGCACCAGTGAGAAGGGAGGGTTTGGATTGAGCTGTACCAATAAGAAACACATCCTGGAGATTGATGATCTCTCCGTGTCCTTTTATCAGTATGAAAATCCCCGCAGCATGCATCAGATCGATCTTCCCGTGATTTCCAGACTCTCCGTATCGGTCCATGAGGGGGAGATTGTGGCCATCGTGGGATCCAGCGGCTCCGGAAAAAGCCTTCTGGCCCATGCCATCCTGGGCATGCTTCCCTACAACGCTACCGCCGGTGGAAACATGTACTTTGAGGAGGAACTCTTAACCCCGGAGCGGATCCGCAAACTGCGGGGAAACAAGATCGCCTTTGTGCCCCAGAGCACCACCTACCTGGATCCCCTGATGCGGGTGGGAGAACAGGTGAGCGGTACCCGAAAGGATCCCGTCAAAAAGAAAAAGCAGAGGGAACTCTTCCGCAGGTACGGTCTTTCCGAGGAAGTGGACAAGAAGTATCCCTTCGAGTGTTCCGGGGGCATGACCAGAAGAGTGCTCTTATGCTCTGCCCTTATGGGAAATCCCCGGCTTATCATTGCCGATGAGCCCACCCCGGGCATGGATCCGGCTCTTGCCAAAAAGTCCATGGAGGATTTCCGGAACTTCGCCGATGAGGGAAACGGGGTTCTGCTGATCACCCATGACCTGGAGCTGGCCCTGCTGGTGGCGGACAGAATCGCGGTCTTTTATGCGGGCATGACGGTGGAGGAGGCTCCGGTGGAGGACTTTGCCCGGGAGGAGACTCTTCGTCATCCCTATACCAGAGCCTTATGGAGGGCTCTTCCCGCCAACGGCTTTGAACCCCTGGAGGGTGTACAGCCCTATGTGAAGGACATGCCGACGGGCTGTCCCTTCGGTCCCCGCTGCAGGGATTTCCGGCAGGAATGCACCCGGGAGATTTCCATGCGCGCAGTTGGCTGCGGCGCGGTGCGCTGTGTGAACTATCCCGAACAGGAAGGCAGCGAGGCCTATCACCATCAGCATCTCAGCGCGGAAAGCAGGGCCGGAGCATGAAGCTGGAGGGAAGAGATCTGACTTTTTGTTATCCCGGAAGCAAAACCCCGGTGCTGGAACATAAAACCATCTCCATAAAGAGCGGAGAGCGGGTGGCCATCACGGCTCCCAGCGGTTTTGGAAAGACCACCCTGTGCAAGATCCTCTCCGGATATCTGACTCCTCAGGAAGGAGAAGTCCTTCTGGACGGGAAGCCTCTTCCCAAAAGAGGAAGATGTCCCGTACAGATGATCTGGCAGCATCCGGAAAAAGCGGTCAATCCCCGGCTGCGGATGAAGGCTTCCCTGGCAGACGGCGGGGAGATTCCGGAAAGAGTGATCCGGGAACTGGGCATTGAGCCGGACTGGATGAACCGCTTTCCCCAGGAACTCTCCGGCGGGGAACTGCAGAGGTTCTGCATCGCCCGGGCCCTGGGGGAGGGAACCAGGTTTCTGATCGCCGATGAGATCAGCACCATGCTGGATCTGATCACCCAGAGCCAGATCTGGACCTTTCTTCTTCGGGAGGTAAAGGAGCGGGACATGGGACTGCTGGTGGTCTCCCACAG
>CAZJYM010000170.1:0-7150 GCA_964550245.1 uncultured Blautia sp.
ATCTTGCAGCTTCTGGTCCCCACCACCGCCATGTTCTCATACACGGCCGGGGAGGACTCGATGGCGCCGTCACTCAGCACAAAGTCGGAATTCGTCTCTCCGGTCTTCCCGTCCAGCAGGTACATCTTTCCCCCGCAGCTGCAGTAGATCACCTTGCCGGTGCCGTCGGAGTTGTAGACACACACCGGGGAGGACCAGGCATAGAAGGCCTCATGCTCCCACACCACATCTCCCGTGTGTTTGTTGATGCAGGAGAGGACGCCGTCATACTCGGCTCCCGTTCTGGCCACGGTCACATAGATGTAGTCGGACAGGTCTCTCTGACCCACGGCAATGGTGGACTGAACGCCTCCGGAGACGCCGTCCTCGGTAAAGCACTCATAGTCCCTCTGCCAGATGATCTCTCCCGTCTCCGCATCGATCTTCCAGATGGGAACATTGGCGGTGTTGTAGCTTCTCCATCCCAGATGGAAGGAGGTACTCACGTAGATGTAGAGCTTTCCGTCCTCCACCTCCAGAACCGGGGTGGAGTTGGAATCATCCAGGGTATCCTGAACCCACACCAGCTGCAGGGTGTTCAGATCCAGACACATCAGGTTTCCGCCGTTGTCAGCCACGTAGAGATAACCCTTATAGACGGCGGCGCTGGTCTCCATGCCCGTCCAGTAGCTGGAATAGTCTGTCCGCACCCCGTAGTAGTTCCATTTGACCACGTGATCCGGATTGATGGAGAAGGTTCCGGCTTCCGGGTCATACTGGCTGTTTAAGTGAATGAGATAAAGGATTCCGTTCTCACCGGGGTAGATCAGAGTGTCCGTCTCCGCATCCACCAGCGGGGAGGAGTCAAAGTAGCTGAGAGACCCTCTGGTGGTAAAGGGATCCCCGTTTCCGAAGGTGTACATCACGGAGCAGTCCAGCAGGTTGATGATAAAGGCCCGGGCCTGTCCCTCGTAGCTGTCGTAGCCGGCTCCCACGTACATCACCGGGTATCCCCGGGGATCCAGGGCTCCGGCTCCCTTGAAGGTGTAGCCCACATACATGGAATCCCGGGTGGGCTTTCCGGTCCGCAGATCCGTAAAGTAGATGTAGCCGTCCATGCAGGCATAGATCACCTCTACCAGCTCGTCATCCTCTTTGGCCCAGTCCTCCATGTTCATGTGGGCCTTCATCTCTCTGGGCCATTTCATCATCAGAGGCTGACCGGTCCATCCGCTTCCGGTCCAGGTGGCATTGGAATAGGAAAGAGAACCCGTATCCCGGGACCAGACTCCCTCCAGGACATAGTCCTTCATCTCCGCGTATCCGTAAGTGGGATTGTTTCGAAAGTTGTTGCCGCGGAAGGTGAGGATCCCCTCCAGATTGGAATAGTCCTTTCCCAGACCGAACTCGATGGGAGCCGTGGGTGTGTAGGAAGTTATGTCGGAGAGTGTCACATCATCCACCATAATCCCCGTGGTCTGGATGAGTTTTTCCGGCCGGGTGGACTCCACGCTGTGAGGAGCAAAGGAATCCGGATCCCGCTCATCGGCAAAGAGCATGGGGGTTACCTGGGGTTCCTCCTCCGCCGCTTTATCCGACTTTTTCTTCTTTTTCTTTTTTTCCGTTGTCTGCTCCTGTGTCTGGTCGGATGCAGCCAGCTCGGTAGAAGATGACTCCTGCGCACTGGGGAAGGGCTTTTTCCACAGCAGGAAGCAGCCGGCAAAGACAAGCACCAGCAGGAAAACCAGGGCTGTCATCAGGACTCTTCTCCGGCGGGAGACCCTTTTCTTCCTCTTTTTCTTTGAGGAAGCTTTGGAGCGGCTCTGCGTCTTCGTCCTGGAGGTACTCTTACTCTTCGCAGCAGAAGAGGTACTTTTACTCTTCTTCTGGGCAGCCGTACTCTTTTCGATGGCTTTGCTCTTCTTTTCCAGACGCCGCTGGGCATCGGCGATTCTGGCCTCCATACGGTCGTCAGATCTGGAGGAAGACCTCTCAGTTCTTCTCTCCTCCGGTTCCGGCTCCCGCTCCACCCGCACCCTTTGGGTACGGGGCGGTTCCCCCTTTCTGGATATGTCCACGACCTCCAGATGCCGGGAATCCCCGGAATTGGGGCTGTTGATATCTTTCATTTCCTTTTGTCCTCACCAGCTTTCACGCCCTGGGCCTGGTTATTGGGCCGGGAAAAGGATCTCTTTTGCGGTATCCGCCGCAGCCTTTACGCTTCCCTCCTCGAAGGGATTGGAGAGGTTGGCATACTTCAAAGTTTCCAGATAGCTCATGCTTCCGCCGCATTTGCACAGGTTCAGGTAGTCCTTCCAGGCATCCTGGTGACTGATGCGGTTCTTTTTCGCGAATTCCAGAGCTCCCATGGTGGTGAGGGTGTAGTTGATGTAATACATGGGATACAGGAAGATGTGCAGCTTCTGGTACCAGTAGCCGCCCCGGTCAAAGAAGTCATCCTCATCATAGTTTCTCCAGGGCATGTACTTCTCCTCCAGCTTCTTCCACTCCAGGGTGCGCTCTTTTGGGGTAAGTGAGGGATTCTGGTAGCAGATATGCTGGAATTCATCCACCGCTACTCCAAAGGGCACAAAGGTGACGGCCTCCTGGAGGTGCTGGAACCTGTACTTGTCCGCATCCTTTCCGAAGAAAAGCTCCGCATAGGGGTAGGCAAACTGTTCCATGGACATGGAATGGATCTCCGCGATGTCCGTGGTCTCATTGTAGTACCAGGAGATGGGCTGGGTCTTCATGGCCATGTATCCCGCAAAGGCATGTCCCAGCTCATGGCTTAACACCTGCATGTCAAAGATGGTATGGTTAAAGCAGGAGAACACAAAGGGAGCCTTCAGTTCCGTCAGGGAGGTCATGTATCCGGTGGAGGCCTTTCCCGGACGGTTCTTCAGATCCATCAGCTCATGATCGATCATGAAGTCGATGAACTCTCCGGTTTCCGGGCTCATGTCGTGATACATCTTTCGGCTCTGGGCGATCATGTAGTCGTCATCCCCGGCAGGAAGAGCATTGCCATCCGGGAATACCCGCTTTTCATCGTAGAACATCAGCCTATCCACGCCCAGACGTTCTCTTTGCAGTTCAAAAAGCTGCTGACAAAACGGCACCAGATCAGAGCGCACCTGTTCCCGGAAGGAGATGACTTCCTTTTCTCCGTAGTCCGTACGGCCCTGTCTTAGGTATCCCAGCGGTATAAAGTTTTCAAAGCCCAGATTCCGTCCCATCTGATTTCTCACTTCGATGAGTTCCTGCCAGATCTCCTCCAGCCTTTTCTCATGACCGTGGTAAAAATCCGAGTAGGCCCGGACGGCGGCCCTTCGTATCTCCCGGTCCTCGTGTTCAAAAAACTTCTGCAGTCCGTACAGGTTGCGGTTCTCCCCCATAAAGGGTATGGAGGCGGTGGCCATGATCTTCTGATACTCATCGGCCAGCAGGGCCTCCCGCTGCATCAGGGGTATGTTTTCCTCACAGAAGGACTTTTTGTCCAGCTCCAGCCCCACAAAGAGCTGCTTTCCGTACTCCGCTTCCAGGTCTGACCGGAAGGGGGAATTCATCAGGGCCTCCTCGTAGGCCAGGATCTTCGGGGTGATGACCGGGATGGTGTTTTCTATGTACTGGTTTTCCTTCTCATAGTATTCATCGGTGGTATCCAGGGTATGCCGGATGGAGGCGATGGTGCACATGGTATCCATGTGATCGGTAACCTTCTCCATCTCCTGCATGCACTCCTTTACTTCCGCATAAGAGGAGGCTGCTGAAATCTTCCCGGCAGCCTCCTCCGCCCTGGCTCCGATCTCTTCAAAATCAGGCCTACTATACTCCAGGCTCGAGAACGTGTAATTCTGATCAGTCATGATCTCTCTCCTCTTTTTGTTAAAAAAGGCTGCCACAACGGAGCACGGCAGCCTTTTTAAATGTTTCTTATTTCTTGTACATGGGTCCGTAGTTCCTGCAGGCTCTGTAGTCCGCCCCTTCCTTATCCATGCCGAAGGCATTCCAGGCCGCCGGACGGAAGATCTTTTCCGGATCCACGTTGTGCATGCACACCGGAATTCTCAGGATGGAGCACAGGGTAATCAGATCGGCTCCGATGTGACCGTAGCTGATGGCTCCGTGGTTGGCTCCCCAGTTGTTCATCACATCATAGGCGGTCTTGAAGGGGGATCCCACCTTGCCGTCGCATCTGGGGGTAAACCAGGTGCAGGGCCAGGTATAGTCGGTTCTCTTCCAGATCTTGTCCGATACCTCATCGGGAAGGTTCACGGTCCAGCCTTCTGCGATCTGCAGCACGGGACCCAGTCCCTTTACCAGGTTCAGACGGATCATGGTGGCGGGCATCTCCGCTCTGGTCAGGAACCTGGAGGAGAATCCGCCGCCCCGGAAGTATCCGTTGTCGGCCGCATTCCAGGTGGTGGCCTTCAGGATGGCCTTCTGGTCCTCCTCGGTCACGTTCCACCACTCCTTCATGACGCCGTTGCCGTTCTCGTCTTTGGCCTCTCCGCAGGCATCCAGGCAGGCGGCACCGGAGTTGATCAGGTGGATAAAGCCTCCGTTGTCTTTGGCTACCCCTTCCAGGTCATAGCCGGTAGCCTTCTTCACGGCTTCCGGACTCCAGTAGGTCCGCACATCCGCAAAGATCTGGGCCCGGTTGGTGAGCAGCTTCATGAACAGCATTCCCAGTCCGTTGAGGATGTCGTTCTCGGTGGCCAGGATGTAGGGCTCTCTGGCTCCGTCCCAGTCAAAGGAGGTGTTCAGCATGGCCTCCGGGAAATCACAGTTGGGATAGAAGTCGGTCCACTGTCTCTGTCCCTGGAAGCCGGCGGCGATGGCATTGTGTCCGATGGCCTCTTCCGAGAACTTCTCGTCCAGCCTGTCGCTGCCGCTCATCAGATCCTTGATGATCAGCATCATCTTGACCACGAACTCCCAGTCCTTATCCTTCTGCTCCCGGGATTTCTGGATAAAGGCCGGATTCTTGTCGAATCCTTCCTTGCAGTACTCTTTTGTCCACTGGAGGGCCTTCTCAAACTTCTCGTGATCATAGATGCCCTCGCTCATGCGGCGGATGATCTCCACCTCATCCACGGACTCCACCCGCATTCCCAGATAGGACTCCAGGAAATCCGTATCCATGATGGATCCGCCGATTCCCATGGTGACGGAACCGATCTGCAGATAGGACTTTCCTCTCATGGTGGCGGCAGCCACGGCGGCCCGGCCGAACCGCAGCAGTTTTTCCTTTACGTCCTCCGGGATGGAGGTATCATCGGCCTCACAGACATCATGGCCGTAAATGCCGAAGGCGGGAAGTCCCTTCTGGGCATGGGTGGCCAGAACGGAAGCCAGATAAACGGCTCCGGGTCTTTCCGTCCCGTTAAATCCCCACACCGCCTTGATGGTGTTGCGGTCCATGTCCATGGTCTCGGCGCCGTAGCACCAGCAGGGAGTCACGGTCAGGGTGATGGCCACTCCCTCCTTCTCAAACTTGGCCTGGCAGGCGGCAGCCTCTCCCACCCGTCCGATGGTGGTATCGGCGATTACCACCTTTACAGGCTCACCGTTGGAATATCTCAAGTTTTCTTCGAATAAACGGGCTGCCGATCTGGCCATGTTCATGGTCTGCTCTTCCAGAGAGCCCCGCACGTCCAGAGCGCCCTTGCGTCCGTCGATCGTGGGACGGATGCCGATTACGGGGTAGTCACCCACATATCTGTTTTTTGCCATTTTTCCTTCCTCCACACAGCACCTGGCTGTTCTTTGATGATACTTCCATTATACAATAAGATTCCCGAAAAATCACGTAAAAGTTGGTAAAAAATGGAAACTTTTGTACCTTTTTGTATGGATTAGAGCGCCTTCAAACCATACTTCTCTATAAACCCTTTAAGCCCGGTAACCAGTTCCGGTATCTCCCGGCGGTAGATTCTTCCGGAAAAGGCTTCATGGGGCAGCGGAATAAATGCTGCCTCCTTCGGACAGATGGGCTGATAAAGGGGATCCGCTATGATGCGCCGGGCTTTTTCCAGGTATGGGATCAGATCATCCTCATCCCAGGCGGAAATGAAGCCATGGGAGAGAAGCTCCGGATCCGAATCCACCGGGCAGAGCACCAGGGCCCCTCTTCCGGTTTCCTCCCGCAGTGCGCAGGAAAGGGAAAGGGCGGTTACACTCTCTCCGATAATCACGGTCTGGGCGTCTTCCCCGGAAGCGTCACAGACAATCTGACACTTCCCCGTACCTGCTGCCTTTTTAAGCGCACCAACAATCCGATCTGTAAATTTCTCCCCCCAGGGCGTACCCACCACATAGGGGGTTCCAAAGCGTTCTCTTAAAACCCTGGCCGCTTCCAGGCCGCAGGCGGACACCACCAGATTCACATCCGCCTCCCCGGAAGAGACAATCTCCTCATACGTGCTGCCCATGGCCCAGACCGCACCCTTTTTTAATCCTGCCTTTTCCAGGACAGAAACCATGGCGGCATCCGTGCCGTTCACACTGAAATCCAACGGCGTTACCCCCAGCAGATTGAAAGTTAAGCCCTTTTCCCTTTTCTTCGGAGGAAGACAGAGCCGCCTGGCAATCCCCGCAAAGGCCATGGAAGCCCCGGAGATGTAGGAATGCATCCCGTCCGTGGGAAAACCAAAGGAGGGAATGCCGGTCTTTTCTTCCACCTCCATGGCCAGAGCCGAAAAGTCCACCCCGGTCAGCATGGGGATCGGACTTCCCGCCAGGGCGATAAAGCGGGGAGAAAGTTCACTGGCCGTCTTTACCACATCTCCCACCAGTTTGGCATCGTCTCCCATCAGAGCTTCCATCTCCGTCAGGGCGGAGATGAAGACCAGGCTGTCCATGTCGTACCAGCGGGGTTCATCATGGGTGTTGTAGGTGGAATTGCATCCGGAGGCATCGTGCATCACCGTCATTCCTCCCAGCTCGTAAAGAGCCGAGCACACCCCGGAGGTATCCCCCGCATACGCAGATATGATTCTGGCCGTCTGTTTTACTGACAACACCCACACCCCATTCCCTTGATCTGTATCAATGCCCTGGTATCCTTCTCCTCCTGATAAGCCTCCATCATTAAGTCCGCCAGGCGGATGATCCCGTCAAAGCCGTACATGCCGGCTCCCTCCACCACATTTACAAAGTGCCCCGT
>CAZJYM010000171.1:0-7134 GCA_964550245.1 uncultured Blautia sp.
ACAACAATAAAAGGTCCTGCCCCTCCGGGGCAGGACCTTTTATTCTTATGTTTTTTTCTTTTATTTTCTCTTCTTTTCTCTTAGTTTCTCTTACTTTCTCTTATTCTCTCTTTTTTCTCTTATTTTCTCTTTCTGCTTCTTTTTTATTCCTGTTTTCTCTTCTTACGGCCGGTAAATCTTCACATCAAAGGACTCATGGATCACCGTTCTGGCTTCCTCCACCGTGGAGAATTCCCCGGCCTTTAACATCTGGGCCGTGATATTTCCGATGGCGGTAGCCTCACCCGGTCCCGCATGGACTTCCTTGCCGGTGACTCTGGCGGTGAGCTTATTCAGGTATTCCGCATTGGCTCCGCCTCCCACCACATGGATGCGGCTGTAGGTCCGGCCGGTCATCTCCTCCAGTTCCCGGGCGGTTCTGGCATAGCACTCCGCCAGGCTGGCATAGATCACCGCCGAGAGCTCTCCGATGGTCTCCGGCACCTGCTGTCCCGTTCTCTCGCAGTAGTTTTTCACTTCGGAAGTCATGTTGGCGGGGGAGAGGAAGCAGTCCGCGTTGGCGTCCACCCGGGAGGGGAAGTCCTGATTCTCCTCGGCCATCTGGCAAAGCTGCCCGAAGCTGTAGGCGTCGTCAAACTCATGGCGCACGGACTGAATCATCCATAATCCCATGATGTTTTTCAGGTAGCGGAAACGTCCCCCGTATCCTCCCTCGTTGGTCAGATTCATCTGACAGCTCTTTTTCGAGCAGTCCGGAACCATGCGTTCCAGTCCCATCAGGGACCAGGTGCCGGAGCTGATGTAGATAAAGTCATCATCGTTGGCCGGAACCGCCAGCACCGCAGAGCCCGTGTCATGGGTTGCCGGTGCCACCACTTCCACGTCAAAGCCCACTTCCGCCTTTACAGCCTCTGAAAAGTGGCCGATGGGGGTTCCGGGCATGATCAGCTTTTGGAAGATCTTCCGGGGGTAGCCCAGCATGTCAATCAGTTCGTAATCCCAGTCCAGGGTAAAGGGGCTTACCAGCTGTCCGGTGGTGGCCTCCGTGTACTCGCAGGTCTTTTTCCCTGTCAGCAGATAATGGAAGTAATCCGGCACATGCAGCAGGGTCTCCGCCTGCTCCAGGTACTGGGGATGTTTTTTCTTCACGGCCATCAGCTGATAGATGGTATTGAAGATCTCCTTCTGGATACCGGTTCTCTCATAGAGATCCTCCAGGGGGATGATTTTGTAAACCTCCTCATCCATGCCGTCGGTGCGGTGATCCCGGTATCCCACCGTGTTTCCCAGAACCTTTCCATCTTTGTCCAGCAGCACAAAGTCCACGCCCCAGGTGTCCACGCCCATGCTGACGGGGATCTTGCCCATCTCCCCGCACTTTTTCAGGCCCTGAATCACTTCCTGAAAGATCCGGTCAAACTCCCAGCACAGTTCCCCGTCCTTATTGACCATTCCGTTTTCAAAGCGGTAGACCTCCTCCAGGACCATCTTTCCCTCTTCCATATGGCCCAGGATCAGACGGCCGCTGGAAGCGCCCATGTCTACCGCCAGGTAATACTTCGCCATTCTCTCCTACCTCCGTTCTTAAATCGATCCTTCAGGGCAGCCGGCACATGAGCTCTCCCCCGTGATCATACAGCCACCGGTGCCATTTGTCGTACTCGGGGAAAACCCGGTACACCTCCCGGTAAAACCACTCGGAGTGGTTCCTCACCAGCAGGTGGCACAGCTCATGGACAATCACGCTGTCCAGCACTTCCCTGGGCGCCAGCATCAGAAGGCAGTTGAAGTTTAAGTTGCCCTTTGATGTGCAGCTTCCCCAGAGAGTTTTCTGTTTGCGGACGGTGATCCTTCCGTAGGGGACTCCCACACAGATGGCATAAAACCTCACCCTGTCCGGGATCACCTCTCTGGCCTCCTGCATCAGGGCGGCGAGCTCCTCTTTTGTAAGCTTGGGGATATCCTTATCCTCTTCCCGAAATCCCGGCCTCTGCTGGGCCTTGCGGATCCACTCCTCGTTTTTCTGCACGAACCGGCTGGCCTGCTGCCTCGTGTACTCCCGGGGAACCCGGACCACCACCCGGCCTGCCTGGAGCACCTGGATGGTGGCGGTTTTCCTGTCGGAGCGGATGATCTCGTAATGGATCCCTCTGTACTCCCGTTTTTCCCCTGTGTTTTCCGTCATGAAATAAACCTTCCGTTCAAAAAGTCAATGCAGTACTTGTAGATCCTCTTGTAGGTGCGGATGGTGTAGTGCAGTCCGTCGTCCACCCCGCTCTCCTGTCCGTTGGTGCCGCTGTCCGTTCCGTATCCGTTCTTCATCAGATAGGTGTACAGATCGATGTAGGTGCCGCTGTTGTCTCCTCCGCCGCACAGCCGGCTGCGGATGTGGGAGTTGAAGGTGCGCACCGCCTCTTCCTTTCTCTCCGCTCTGCCCGTAGCCTTCAGGTTCTCGGAGTTGATGGGATTCAGCGACATGTAGAACAGTTTGCAGCCCCGGGAAGTCAGGTCATCGGCGATCTCCTGATAGTAGGACACATAGTTGTCCACGTTGGTGAGGTCATTGATGCCCATGTTGAAGACCACCGCCACGGGTTTGCCCTTTCCGGTTCCGATCTCCCCGATCAGCTGCTGATAGCCCTCGGAGCGGAGCCAGGCAAGTCCCTCCCCGCCTTTGGCCACAAAGGACACGTTTTTCAGGAACGGCTGGGATCCTTCCTTTTCCAGCACGTAGCTCATGCGCTCCGTCCGGGAGTCTCCCACAAAGATCACCTTTCTGTAACGGCCGGTGTTTATGGAAGGCAGGGAGGACAGCGGATAATCCTCCTCGTTGTTGCGGTTAAAGACCACCGCATAGAACTTCCGGTCGGTGACCAGCCGCAGGGATTCACCCGCTTCAAACTCGGGATCCGTCTGCTTGTGGGGACTGGAGGACCAGCCCATCATGGTGTAGGGATTCTTGCTGCGGGCCGCCGGAAGGGTAAAGTACTCTCCCTTGCCCACACTGATGGTCTTGTAGAGGGTTCCGTCATTCTTGTAAAGGCTTACGGTGACCGCCTTCTTGTAAACTCCGTAGAAGGACATGTTTCCGTTAACCTGCAGCTTCTCTCCCGCGGCATAGAAAGCTACAGAAGAGTTTTTGGTGGTGCTCCAGCCCTGTCCCACCATGCCCTTGCGGGCGGGATTGGCCGGCAGAGTGATCTCTCCCCCTGCGGGCACGATCTGCTTTAAGGCCGCAAAGGAGGTTCCCTGAGCCCCGTTGGTGTTGTAGAAGTTGACGGTGTAGGTGACGGTCTTTTCCATCACCGCGTAGAAGGTGATGTTTTTGGTCACCCGATATTTGGCCCCCACCTGGTACTGGGCCTTCTTTCCTCTGCGGATGGTAGTCCAGCCCACACCCTTCATGCCTTTTTTAGGAGGCACCTCCGGAAGCTCGATGCTCTCTCCCCGGATCACCGTCCTGGCCAGGGAAAGATAAGCCCGGCTGGTGCTGGTTCCCGCGTTGTTCTGGAAAGTGACCTGGTAGGCGGCCGTCTTTTTCCACACCGCATACAGCTTCAGATCCTTTTTCACATCCAGGGTGTCCCCCGGAAGATAGGTAACCTTGGAGGCATTTTTCTTTTTGGACCAGCCCAGGGTGGTATACCCGGTTTTGTCCGGCACCTCCGGCAGCTTCACCTGGCTTCCCTTGACCGCATGGATGGTCAGCTCTTCAAACCTGGCACTGGAGCCTCCGTCCGCAGCGAAGAAGGTAATCGTCTTTACCTTGGAGGCTCCGTAGCGGACCATGTACAGGGATCCGTCCTCCTTGACGGCAAAGGCGTCTCCGATGGCATACTCCACATCTTTTCCGCCCCTGACACTGGTCCAGCCGAAATTTACATACTCATCATCCGGAAAGTCCGGCAAAAAGATCTCCTTGCCTGGAAAGACCTCCAGCGAAGAGAACTTCTCCGTTCCGGAATTGTTCCACAGTTCCAGCACCCTGGGCTCGATCGCGTAAAGGGAAAGCACGTTGTTCTTTACATAGTCCCCCAGACTGTCCTCCAGAGAAAGCTGCAGGGTATCCCCCTCCACAAAGACGAAACCGTCCGTATCGGGTCCGTCCTTTTCCAGCTTCCAGCCGCTGTTCTTTTTCTCCTCCCAGGAGGGAACCGCCGGAAAGGTCAGGGTGCTTCCCGGAGCCATCTTCCGGGTGAGCTTTTCATAGACCGTACCGTCCTTTCCGTAAAAACGTATCTCCAGGGTATTTTCCTCCGCCGCGGGAGGATCTGGATTTTCCTGTGCCATTACCCGGGTTGCGCACAACAGACAAACCGCCAGCATCACGCAGAAAAACAGAAACCATCTTCTCTTTCCCGCACATTTCCCGGTCATGATTTCTTCTTCACCTCTTCTGTCTACTGACTACAGCCGTGAAATTAACCTTAAAAATCCCTCTCTGCCTTCCGGCGTACACTTGTACACCCCGGAATCCTCCAGCACATGGACAAACACCCGGCCGATCTCCTTCTTTAAGATTTCTCTGATGTTGTCCTTATTAATCTCCGGGTAGCGGGGAAGGAACTCCCGCACCCAGTCCGCGTGCTTGCGGATCTTTTCACAGGAATCGATGTCACGCCCTTCCAGAATGTATTCCTCTAAAAGGTCCATCTCCTCCTTCAGCCTGGCCGGCAGCACCGCCAGCCCCATCACCTCGATGAGGCCGATGTTCTCCTTCTTGATGTGGTGGTACTCCGGATGGGGGTGATAGAGCCCGTCGGGGTACTCCGGGGTGGTCAGGTTGTTGCGCAGGGTGAGATCCAGTTCAAAGAGATCTCCTCTCTTTCTGGCAATGGGGGTGATGGTGTTGTGGGGCACCCCCTCGGTACAGGCATAGATATCAGCCGCCTCGTCCGTATACCCTCTCCAGACCTCCAGCACATGGGAGGCCAGATCAATCAGTCTCTTCTCATCCCGATGACGGATCCGCAGCACAGACAGGGGCCATTTCACAATCCCCGTCTCCACGTCCTCGTATCCGGGAATTGTCACCATCCGCTCAAAGGGAGCCTTCTCCATGGCAAAGGTGTAGTGGCCTCCCTGGAAGTGGTCGTGACTCAGGATGGATCCCCCCACGATGGGCAGATCCGCATTGGAGCCCAGGAAATAGTGGGGGAAGAGTTTTACAAAGTCAAAGAGCTTCACAAAGGTGTCCCGGTCAATCTTCATGGGGATGTGACTCTGGTTGAACACGATGCAGTGCTCGTTGTAGTACACGTAGGGGGAATACTGGAATCCCCAGGGACTGCCGTTGATGGTCAGGGGAATGATCCGGTGGTTTTCCCGGGCCGGATGGTTGACTCTCCCCGCATAGCCCTCGTTTTCCGGACAGAGAAGACATTTGGGATACCCCACCGCCTTTGCCGCACCTGCGGCGGCGATGGCCTTTGGATCCTTCTCCGGCTTGGAGAGGTTTACGGTGATGTCGATCTCCCCGTACTCACTGTCCACGGTCCACTTCATGTCCTTCTTTACCCGGTAGCGGCGGATGTAGTCGCTGTCCTGGCAAAATTTGTAAAAGTACTCCGTGGCTTCCTCCGGGCTCTTTTCATACCTCTCCCAGAACTCCCGCTGGACCTGGGCCGGCCGGGGAAGGAGACAGTTCATGAGCCGGGTGTCGAAGAGATCCCGGTAGACCACGCTGTCTTCGATGAGGCCTCTTCTGACCGCCTCATCGTCCAGTTCCTTCAAGGTCTGCTCCAGATCCACGTCATGTGGAATTTCCTCCGGTTCCTCGTATTCATCCTCCCGGAACGCGTCCAGGAGAAGGTTGACGGTATAGCGCCTTTCACAGGGCGGGGTCAGTCCGGTGTCGATTCCGTACTGGACCAGTTTGCGGATACTCTCACTTAACATCTCATTTCCTCCTGTTTTCAGGAAAGTCTGTGGGCTCCGTCTCCGATGTCCACCACGTAGAACTCCGCCTCGTGGCCCACCTTCTTACTATATGTTGATCCCACACGGGAGATAAACTCCTCCAGGGCCTCATTTTTCACGATGCTCACCGTGCAGCCCCCGAAACCGCCTCCCGTAATCCGGGAACCGATCACCCCGGGGATCTGCCAGGCCAGATCAACCAGCAGATCGATCTCCTCACAGGAGACCTGGTAGTCATCCCGCAGGGATACGTGGGAGGCATTCATCAGTCTTCCGAACTCCTCCACGTTGTTTTCCTTTAATGCAGCTACTGCCCGGATGGTCCGCTGGTTTTCATAGACCGCGTGTCTGGCCCGTTTCAGGCAGACCTCACTTTCGATGGCATCCTTAAACATCTCAAACTGCTCCCCGTTTAAATCCCCCAGGGAGCGGATATCCGTCACCTTCTGGAGATCCCGGAGAGCTTCCTCGCACTCCCGTCTCCTGTCGTTGTAGGCGGAGCTGACCAGGGAGTGTTTGACCAGGCTGTTGGTGATCACGATCCTGGCTCCCGGCAGAAGCACCGGGGCGTATTCGTAGTCCAGGCTGGCCGTATCCAGAAAGATGGCACAGTCCTTCTTTCCCATGGCGCTGGCAAACTGATCCATGATGCCGCAGTTCATGCCGTTGTAATTATTTTCCCCGTACTGGCCCGCCAGGGCGATCTCCGTCATGGAAAGTCCCTCCAGGCCCAGAAGATCCTTCACCGCCAGGGCGGTGACCACCTCCAGGGAAGCGGAGGAGGAAAGGCCGGAGCCGTTGGGGATATTTCCCCCCACCAGGAAGTCCATGCCCTGTGGAATCTCATAGCCCTTTTCCCGAAGAGCCCAGATCACGCCCTTGGGATAGTCGGTCCAGCCGGCCTTCTCCAATGGAACCAGATCCTCCAGGGAGGTTTCAATCACGCCCTCCTCGGAAAAGTTCAGGGAGTAAAACCGCAGCTTCCCGTCTTCCCGGATCCGGGCGGCGGCGTAGGTGCCGATGGTGAGGGCGCAGGGAAACACATGGCCTCCGTTGTAATCCGTATGTTCTCCGATGAGATTGACTCTTCCCGGGGCAAAATAGGTGCGGATCTCTCCCCCTTCCCCGAAAATCTCCCGGAAACCGGTCAGGACCTGTTCCTCCATGCCGGTGTTCTTTCCGTCTCCGTTTTCCATCTTCTTTTTCTCCTTCCTT
>CAZJYM010000172.1:0-4682 GCA_964550245.1 uncultured Blautia sp.
TTAAAAGAAGTCAAACCTCTCGTCGTCATCCAGGAGAAAACCGCTTAACAGATCTTTGTAAAACATATCAAAATCCTCATCCCTGATCCCGTTCTTGAAGGGGCCACTTTTCCGCAGACCCATTGAATCTCTTCTTGCCAGCGATGCGTTCCGGGGGTGATCTGACATGGCATAGACAATGATATGAATCCTGCCCTTATTCTTGAGCATAATGGTATCAACTCCTTTTCCTAGATTTTTTCTTATCCTTTCACCCCTCCTGCCGTAAGACCCGCGGCCAGGTGTTTCTCGATGCACAGAAACAGTATGATCACCGGCACGGTGGCAAAGAGGGAAGTGGCAAACAGATACTGCCACTGGATCATGTTGAAGCCGTAGAACACGTTGATGCCTACGGTGATGGGCTTTAAGGCATCCGTGGAGATCAGCGTCAAAGCCATCGTGTATTCGTTCCAGCTGTTGATGAAGACAAAGATCAGGGTGGTCACCACACCCGGAGCCGCCATGGGAAGCAGCACCCGCACCAGGGCTCCGATCCTTCCGCAGCCGTCGATCTTGGCGGCCTGTTCCATCTCCGGAGAGATGGAAAGAAACGTACCCCGCAGAAGCCATACGGCAAAAGCCTGGTTAAAGGCGGCGTTCAGAAGGATCAAACCCAGCAGGCTGTTGACCAGATGAAGCACGGTCATCAGCCGGTAAATGCCCACCAGGAGTACGACGGGGGCAAACATCTGGCTCATGATCACCAGCCCCAGAAAAACCGTCTTTCCCTTAAACTGCATGCGGCTTAGGGCATAGGCCGCCGGGATGCCGCAAAGGATCGCCAGCATGGTGGCCCCTCCGGCAATCAGAAGGGAATTGAGGAAGTACCGGAGGACCGGGGCGGCAGACCAGATGTCGATGAAGTTGGACCACTTCCATTCTAGAGGAAGGATGGTCATGTGCAGGGCGTACATCTCCGACCGGTCTTTGGCGGCCGTTGTGAACATGACAAAGTAGGGATAGAGGATCACCACACACAGCACGATCACGAAGAGATAGAGAAAGACCTTCTGAATCAGCTTTTTCCTTTTTCTCGATGTCATGACGCCTCCTCCCTTTCCGACCGCAGGGACAGGACCATGTAGACACCGGAACAGATGCACAGGATCACGAATCCGATGACGGATACGGCGGCAGCCTGTCCGGATTTCCCGTTGTAGAAGGACAGCTTGTACAGGTAGGTGGCCAGGGTGTGGGTTCTGTCCGCCGGATCCCCCTTGGTCATGGTCCAGATGATGGGGAAGGAGTTAAACACGTAGATGATGTTTAACACGGTGGACACGGTGAGGCTGGGCTTTAAAAGAGGCAGGGTGATTCTCCCAAGTTTTTGCCAGAAGCCGGCTCCGTCGATGTCCGCCGCCTCGTAGTAGGAGGTGTCAATGCTCTGAAGACCGGAGAGGACACAGAAGGTGACGAAGGGAATGGTGACAAAGATGCCGATCCAGCACTCCCAGGCAAAGTGGGCCGCAGCCGTGGGAGTCCAGTTTACATGGCTTTTGATAACCCCAAGCCTGGTAAGAACTACATTGAGAGAGCCGTAGTCTGCGTTGATGATGTATTTCCAGATCACGGACTGGATGATCAGGGAGGTGGCCCAGGGAAAGACCACAATGGCCCGGACAAACTTTCTTCCCAGGAACTCCTGGTTTAACACCATGGCGATGATAAAGCCCAGGAGAGTGGAGATTCCCACCACGCTCACGGTCCAGACCAGGGTGTTTTTCAGGGTATGCCAGAAGGCGGGGGATGCAAAGACCGCCTTGAAGTTCTCAAATCCGTTGAACCCCCTGATGACCCCGGCCCGGGTGATCTGGGACATGGACAGCTGGAACACGGTGATGATGGGAACCAGGATCATGACAGCCATGAGCATCATGCTGGGAAGCAGCCACACATAGGGCTCCAGCTTTTTCGTCAGAGTATGTTTCTTCACGTTTCCGCCTCCTTGCCGGGAAAGGGGACCGAAAAATCCGATCCCCCTGTTTCTGTCTTACTGGAGAGCCAGGATTTCCTCCTGAAGGGCATCCAGGGTTTCTTTGGCATCCGCACCCTGACAGATCTGCTGCTCCGCGTTGATCACGCCCTGTTTTACATCGTTCCACTCGGCCTTGGCCGTGGGATAGAAGTTGCAGGAGGAGAGCATGTCGCAGAAGGTGGAGAAGTACTCACTGTCACCGTTTGCGGAACCGTCTCCCTTGGTGTATTTGTCCGCACCGGAGGCCAGGATCTCCGCCGAGTCGGTGGTGACGGGAAGGAAGCCTTCAAAGACCATGTATTCGGAGTAAGTCTCCGCATCGTAGAAGGCGTCAAAGAACTTACTGATGGCGGCGGTACGGGCTTCCTGATCGGGGGCATTTTCGTTGCGGAAAGCCATCAGCCGGTCGCAGACACCCATCTGTACGGATTCATGATCCCCGTTGGTGGGCATGGCGGCCACGCCGAAGTTTACTCCGGCCGCAATGTCATACAGGTTGCAGGGGCCCAGCATCATGGCCAGAGAACCGGAGGCAAAGGCATCCTGCTGGGGATAGCGGGTTTCGGTGAAGGGATCTGCGGTGCAGTAGCCGGAATCAATCAGGGTTTTCATGAAGTTTACGGCTTCCACGTTGGCATCGCTGTTTAAGGACCATTCGCCCAGCTCGTCCACAAAACCTCCGCCGTTGTTCCAGGTGTAGTAGGCGAAGGCAGCCTGGCCTTCATCCGTGGAGATGTCCAGACTCCAGGGCACGATGTTTTCATCGTAGGCCTTGATCTTTTCACAGGCTTCCAGGACTTCATCCCAGGTAGCCGGTACAGAAGCTCCGGCTGCGTCCAGGATGTCCTGGTTGTAGAACAGGGCTCTGGCAGAGGCCAGAATGGGAAGAGCCCAGACGGTGCCCTCCATCTCGTTGGCGCTCCAGAAGCTGGGGATGATTTTCCCTTTCAGTTCCTCCGAGGTGTAGTCCTCCGCCGGCATCAGCAGATCGTCCGCCACATAGTCGGCAAAGGTGTCGATGTTCAGGATGTCCGGGGCCTGATTCGTGGAGATCCGGGTGTTCACCACGGTGTAGAGATCATTCCAGGAGACGATCTCGATGGTGAGATCGATATCCGGGTTGGCCTCTTCAAACTTCGCTTCAAAGCCTGGCCACCACTCCTGGGTGTGATCTCCGTACTGGGAGATAATCACGTTCAGGCTGACTTTCTCTCCGCTTTCGGCTGCCGCCGGGAGAGCTGCACCGAAGACCATGGTTCCGGCCAGTGTCAGCGCAAGAATCTTTTTCATGCTGCAATTCCTCCTTTATCTGGTTTAACGGACGGCCCCGAAGCGTAAACCCAACACATTTCATAAAAGGCCGTCCGTTTCAACCATTATAATTGGGGAAACTGCAACATAATAGGTAAAATCGTACGTTTACTGGTAAAATCGTACGCTACGGATCAAAATTTCTGCGGATATGGTCCGTGCCGTCCCGGTTTGCCCTGCGAAAGGCCGTGGGGCTGGTTCCGGTACAGGACCGGAAAACCTTGGAGAAATAGTTGTAGTCTCCGATCCCGATGGTTTCCGCAATGACGGATACGGGCTGGTTGCTCTGGAGAAGCAGGTTCTGGGCCGCCTGAATCCTCTTGCAGGTGATGATCTGAGAGACGGTTTTTCCTCCGGACAGCTCCTTGGCCAGCTTGCAGAGCCTGGTGCGCCCGATCTGCAGCTGGGCAGCGATGGAGTCCAGAGTCAGTTTTTCTCTGTAGTGCTGGTTCAGATACATCTCCAGCTTCTGGACATCCGTCAGATCCGTGGTCAGGATCAGATCATTGTGGAGGATGTGGGCGGACAGGGCCTGCAGGATCTCCGAGCAGGCCAGAAGCTCCTCTTCGGAATACTGGCGGAAGCGGAAGAAAGCTTTCCGGAGGTTTTCCAGGTCCTCCTTCCACCAGTCCAGGGTTTTCCGGCACTGTTCCCACTGCGCCTCCAGGGGAGAGGAATCCAGGTACTGGCCGAAGATCAGGTAAGCCGGGGGCGGTCCGCTCTCCAGGATCCGTAAGGGACAGATCGCCTCGCAGATACCCGCATGACAGCGGTAGAAGTGAAACCCCGTATTCTTTCCGGTGGTTTTGCCTGCCAGGCACTCCACTGCCTTTCTATCACAGGAGACACACCGGTCATGCCCCTCCGGGAGGGCGTTGATCAGGGTGCAGAAGGGGGCATGACCGGTGGGAAGACTGATGTCCCGGCCTTCGGAATTGAGAATGTTGGCCTGGATGCCGGTAATGGTGTAGAGGTTGGTGACCAGCCGGAACAGCTGGTCAAAATCAAACAGGACATTCACATGTGGCCTCCTTTGACTCATAAGGAGAAAAATTTGTTCATACTCCATTATATTTCCACGGCCGGAGCATTTCAATAGAAATGTGAGAATTTTGATAAGACTTTTGTCAGAGTAAAGATTTGCGATTTTTCATCATCACTTTAGCATGATACAGCAAGAGAAAAGCTATTGAGAAGAAAGGAAATAGGTAAATTTCAGTGATAATATACAAAACATTTGGATATATCCAAATGTTGGGTGAGCAGGTCCCGGAAGAGCAGGGGATCAGGAGGTGTAATTTTAGAAAAATTTAAGGATTGGGATGTTTGCCGGGAGGAAGTATTATGGTAAAAT
>CAZJYM010000172.1:4782-7113 GCA_964550245.1 uncultured Blautia sp.
GAATAACCGCCGGTTTGGGCGGGTATGGAAAAGAGGGGAGGATTTTTCATGGGAAAAGCAGAGTTTCTGAAGATACTGGAAGATCAGCTGTCTGGCCAGATGGATCGGGGAGAGATCCTCTCCAATCTGAACTATTACGGCGATTACATTGATTCACAGATCCGGGAGGGGAAGACTGAGGAGGAAGTGATGGAGGAGCTGGGGGATCCCCGGCTCATTGCCAGGACTTTACTGGATGTGGAGGAACAGACCGAAGGAGAATCCGGTCAGGAAGCGTATGGGGATTTTGCTGAGGAAGTCTATGAGGACGGAGAGACGGTTCGGGAGGAATCCCCGGAGGAGGAGATGATCCGGGAGTTTCTTCAGGAGGATGAACCCTATGATCAGGATGAGGGATATGTGAAACGCCGGAAGTTCCATCTGGATCTCTCCACCTGGTATGGAAAGGCCATCGTGATCGCCGCTGCCGCCCTGGTGCTGATCGGGATCATTCTGGTGGCCGGGGTGACCATCCCCGTGATTCTGATCATCGCTTTAGTGATCTTTCTGTTGAGCCGGCTGTTCAGAAGGTAAGGAAGCAAAAACCCTAAACCCTATATAATAAGAAGAAAAGCCTGTCAATCCTGTGGGATGGACAGGCTTTTTGAATTTTGAATTCAAAGACAAAGAGACGGAAGGATGGTAGAATAAGCTCAGAAAACAAAAAAGAGGGAGGAAAGAGATACAGAACAACCGGTTTTTTCCATACGAAAAGGAGAGAAATGACGAAAAGAACGGGTAATGCAAGATGGACCATGTTGGGAGTGTGGATTGTGTGTGCTGTTTTCTGGATGCTGATCCAGGGAGGAACCGGGGTGCAGGCCTCCTGCCCCATGACTGTGAAACATCCTTCCCAGAAGGAGATCCGGGAGATGGCCGAAAGGCTTAAGATCCGGGAAGAGCTTCCCAATACCTACCTGAAGGAGCCCTCCTACGGAACACCCCTCTACCAGGGGGAACCGGATGGGGCCACCCTTACCAATGCCCTGAACACCCTGAATTTCATCCGCTTTGTAGCGGGCGTTCCCTCCAGTGTAAAGATGAATGCCGCTTACCAGGATAAGGCCCAGGCCGCTTCCCTGGTGCTGTCCCTTCTGGGGAGAACCGAGCATTATCCTCCCCGGCCTTTCCAGATGCGGGAACCCGTTTACGAGAGCCTGTACCTGAAAGGATACGAAGGGACTTCCTCCTCCAACCTGGCTTCGGGATTCTCCGGCTTTTACGATACTTTCATCCACGGCTGGATGTCCGATGATGATCCGGGAAACATCGCTCATCTGGGCCACCGGAGATGGTGCCTGAATCCCGGCATGGAGTACACCGGTTTTGGTGTAAACGAACGGTACTATGTGATGTATGTCTTTGACGGGGCTTACCAGGACAAAGGTGTCCGGGGAGTGGCCTGGCCGGCCCAAAACATGCCTCTGGAACTCTTTGACAAAAACATGCCCTGGAGCATCTCCATGGGGACGGTCACGGATCCCCGGGGCGTATCCGTGACTTTAAAAAGGATCCGGGACGGAAGAACCTGGAGATTTTCTCCCTATGGCTCCCAGGGAGACTTCCATGTAAGCAATGAAAACTACGGACAGAAGGGCTGCATCATCTTCCGTCCGGAGGGAGTGGGAGAGTACCGGCCGGGAGACCGCTTTCTGGTAACTGTTTCTGGAGCGGGAACACCGTTCTCCTACGAGGTGAACTTCTTTTCCCTGGCCGCATCCTTTGTCTCTGAAAAGCCTGCTCCGGGTGCACCTGTTTTAAAGGCTCCCCGTTCCCCTTCACCCTCCAGGATCCGCCTTTCCTGGTCTACCGTGGCCGGAGCCGACGGATACCGGGTTTACCGGAGAAAGCCCGGCGGAAACTGGAGACCCATTGCCACCCTTTCGGGAAAGAAAACCGGTTACACGGATACCAAAGCCGTGACCGGAACCCTGTATGAGTACACGGTCCGGGCTTTTGTCCGGGACGGGGGAAAGATGAAGCTGGGGGCTTATGATCCCTCCGGCGTGCGGGGAAGAGCGGTTCTGCGAAAAGTGTCCTTGTTTGCAACGAACTCCTCCGGGGGAAATATCCTGCGCTGGAAGCCGGTACCGGAGGCGGACGGCTATGAGATCCGCTTTAAGGAGGGGAAGGGAACCTGTCAAAGTCTGGGATTTACACAAGCCTCCTTTAAAAGCCACGGTAACCTCAAACCGGGGATGTATTCCTATAAGGTGAGGCCTTACCGCCTGGTGTCAGGGGGAAAGAAAGTCTACGGTCCCTGGAGCCTGGTAAAGCGTCTTCGTGTAGGCA
>CAZJYM010000173.1:0-4529 GCA_964550245.1 uncultured Blautia sp.
CTGCGAAAAATGCACACATTTCCAGAAAACTGTATTATAATAGGAATGGTTTTTGGAGAAACCCTGAAAATTTACTCAACAGAGGTGATTGTAATGCTGGAACTAAAGGACATCCAGTTTACTGTGGATGACAGGGAGATCCTGAAAGATGTGAACTTAAAGGTGGACGACCGGTTTGTGGCCATTACCGGGCCCAACGGCAGCGGAAAGTCTACTTTGCTGAAGATTATCATGGGACTGATCCGGCCTTCCTCCGGCAGAGTGTACCTGGACGGGGAGGATATCACGGAGATGTCCGTTACCGACCGGGCCAACCTGGGGATCAGCTTTGCCTTTCAGCAGCCTGTGCGCTTCAAGGGATTAAAGGTGCGGGATCTGCTGGAGCTGGCGGGAGGAAAGGACCGGAAGGAGAGTGAACGGTTTGCCCATGCCTGCCAGGTTCTGGGAGAAGTGGGACTGTGTGCCAAAGACTACATGGACCGGGAACTGGATGACACTCTCTCCGGCGGGGAGATGAAGCGGATTGAGATTGCCATGGCCGCTGCCAGGGGTACCAGACTCACCCTCTTTGATGAACCCGAGGCGGGAATCGATCTCTGGAGCTTTCAAAACCTGATCCGGGTCTTTGAAGAACTTTACGAGGAGACTTCGGGAACCATCCTGATCATCAGCCACCAGGAGAGAATCTTAAACATTGCGGACAAGATCGTCTACCTGAATGAGGGAGTGGTTTCGGAGTATGATCAGGGGAAGAATGTCCTGGAACATCTCTCCTTTGTACCCTGCGGATCATCCCAACAGAGCCGGTCCAACTGCGGCTGGAGAAATGAGGTGAGATGATGGACGCCATAGAGAGAAGCCTTTTAAAAGAAGTGGCCGCTTTGGATTCCCTCCCCGTGGGTGCCTACAACATTCGCAGCAACGGGAAAAGCGTGGAGAGAAACTCTACGGCCTCCATCGAAATCGTGACCAAAACCGACAAGCCCGGCATCGACATCCATATCAAACCCGGCACCAGGGGACAGAGCGTGCACATCCCGGTGATCATCAGTCAGACAGGACTGAAAGAACTGGTCTACAACGACTTCTTTATCGGGGAGGACTGTGATGTGACCATTGTGGCGGGCTGCGGCATCTCCAACTGCGGCGGAGAGGATTCCCGGCATGACGGGATCCACAGCTTTTTCGTGGGAAAGGGCAGTAAAGTAAAGTACATCGAAAAACACTACGGTGAGGGCACGGGCAGAGGAAAGAGACTGATGAATCCCACCACGGTGATCGAACTGGGAGAGGATGCGGTGATGGAACTGGAAACCTCCCAGATCGGAGGCATTGACGACACCCTGCGTGTCACCAGGGCTGCTTTAAACCGGGGATCCGCCCTGGTGATTCACGACAAGATTCTGACCGAAAAAGATCAGCATGCCAGGGCGGAGATCCATGTGGCCATGAACGGAGACGATTCCTCCAGCGACATCATCAGCAGAGGCGTGGCCAAAGAGGAGAGCACCCAGGAGGTGATCCTGGAGATTGAGGGCAATGCCGCCTGCTCCGGTCATGCGGAGTGTGATTCCATCATCATGGATCATGGAATCATCCTGGCCTCCCCGGAACTGAAAGCCACCAATGTGAACGCCTCCCTGATTCATGAGGCGGCCATCGGAAAAATCGCGGGAGAACAGCTGATGAAGCTGATGACCATGGGGCTGACGGAAAAAGAAGCCGAGGAGATGATCATCAAGGGCTTCCTGCAGTAAGTCTCCCGCGAGGGCGAATCCGGACCCAATACGCTTTACTCTGCTTTCAGGCGGAAGGGAAGAGCCGGGATGTCCGCCCCGTTATAGAGATTTACTTCATAGTAATCTCCCTTTGCAAAGATGACCTCCACGGCATCGGCCGCTCCCAGAAGACGCAGCCGGGAGCCGTGGACGCAGGCTCTGTCCACTTCACGGATAACCCCGTCCGGTCCCTTTACTGAGAGGGCGTTAACTTTATCTCCGTGGATGTGGAGACCTTCCCCGTTTTCAAAGGAGATGACCAGATCCCCGTCATCCCGGGATGCACTTAAGGCCTTCGGAGCGTCACAGAGGATACTTTCCCCGTATACATGGCCTCTGGCCAGCAGGGCCAGACGTTCTCCCACCGGCTTTTTGTCCTTGGGATGGATGTCCCATTCCATACCGGCATCACCGATGCTGGCCATCCAGGTACCCGGTACTGTATCAGCCACCTTTTCCTGCTGCTCCCGGACGATGGCGTAGGGTTCCCCTATGCATTGGAGCCAGCGACCGAAGGGAGCCAGCTGGACAAAGAGGAAGGGCAGTTCCTCACCCCAGAGTTCCCGCCAGTTTTCAATAAGGGAGGAAAAGACAGATGCATAGGCATCCGGATGGCTGTCTCCGTCTGTTTCCCCCTGATACCAGATCACACCCCGCAGGGCATAGGGGACGACTTTTTTCAGCATGGTCTCATAGAGTCCCCCGGGACGTCTCTCCCAGTAAGGTCCCTCGGTAAACACGGCGGCTCCGGCTCCCATGTTTTCCATCATCTTCATGAGGGCTTCCTGTTCTTCTCTGGAGATGCCCTCCTTGACAATCTTCAGGTTGAAGGGATCTACAATCTGTCTGGTGCGGTCGTTCTGGGGGTTCTTTACGAAAGCTTCCTTGTAGCTCTCCACATCCAGATCCCGGATGGCCTCTTCATACTCCGTCACCCAGGCTTCCCCTTCGGTGCCCATAAGCCTTTCCGGATCCATCCAGGCGCAGGCCGGGGTTCCGCCCCAGTTGCAGCCGATAATCCCGATGGGTACATCCAGATCCGCCTGCAGCTCTTTGGCGAAATAGTACCCCACGGCGCTGTAGAATTGCAGGTCTTCATCCGTGCAGTCCCGCCAGAAGCCCTCCGTGGTGTAGTGGAAGTCCTCCATCTCTCCTTCATAGGAGACTTCCGGGTAATCGAAGAAATGGATATCCTGCGTTCTTTCTTTGCCCAGTTCCTCCTCATAGTGCTTTTCAAAGCCCATCAGGTACTCCATGTTGCTCTGGCCTCCCGCCAGCCACACTTCTCCCACACTGACCTCCGTGAAATGTAGGCTTTCTCCGGCGGACCATACCGTGAGCTCATAGCCCTTTCCCGCTTCATGGGGCGGAAGTTCCACCTTCCAGGATCCGTTCTCATCTACGGTGGTCTGGACAGTGTTCCCGTCAAAAGTGACTTTCACGGTTTCTCCCGGGTTTCCTTCTCCCCAGACGGGGACGGGTTTGTTTCTCTGGAGAACCATTTTGGATGTAAAAATCATGGCCGTCTTAAACATGCTTTCTTCACTCCTTTATGTTTGATCATGATTTCACTGAGATGATTGTAGAGCCGGCAGGACTTTTTTTCAAGTACCTGAAGAAACTTATCCCCGGAAACGGTTGCGGAAAGAGAGGATTTCCTGTACACTGTGGGCATGAAAGGGGGAGAACCATGAGATTTGTCTACGGAAAGCAGGACTGGGTCACCAGAGAGAGGGGAGAGGAAAACACCTTCCTTCTCACCAACGGTCTGGGAGGGTTCTCCTCCGCTACCATGATCAATTCCAATACCCGGGCGGATCATGCTCTGCTGATGGCTGCCTTCCGGCCTCCGGGGAAGCGCTTCAACATGGTAAACCGGCTGGAGGAGATGCTGGGAGAAATCCATCTCTCTTCACAGGGTAACGAAGAGGGATACCGGTTTTTAAACAGCTTTGTGCTGGAGGACTATCCGGAGTGGACCTTTCAGGTAAAAGCCCTGGAGGTTGTCAAACGGGTAGCCATGGAGTACGGGAGAAACCGGGTGGCAGTCTCTTATCGGCTGGAGAACCGGGGTGAGAAAGAGGAGACTCTGACGGTGATCCCCCACCTGCAGTTTGTTCCCCAGGGGCAGGAACTGTTTCAGACGGAATCCTTCCCGGAGCGGTCTCTTCTTCGAGTCACCGCCCCGGAAAGGGAGCTTTTTGTCCGGACAGAGGGAGAGGTGGAAGTCTTTCCCCCGAAGTTTTCGGATGGGGACCTTTACCCGGCTGATCTTAGAGACGGCAGGATCTCTTCCGGGCGGACCTGCACCTGCTTTCGGATCAAAAAACAGGTACTTCCGGGAGAGAGAGTCACTCTGGAGATTTTCTTTGACACGGAAGGCGGACTTCCGGAAAAAGATCTCTTCCGGGAGGCGAGGAAGAGAAGAGAGGAGCTTTCATCCCGCACAGCCCTTACCTCTCCTGTGGCTCTTCAGCTGGCAGTCAGTGCCGACGCCTTTCTCTCCCGGAGAGAATCCACCGGGGAGAGCACCATCCTGGCAGGGTATCCCTTCTTTTTAGACTGGGGAAGAGACACCATGATCGCCCTGGAGGGCTGTACCATGGTTACGGGAAGATATGAGGAGGCAAAAAGCATTCTCCGGGGCTTTTCCCGGTACTGTCGAAGGGGTCTGCTTCCCAATCTGTTTCCCGATGGAAAGGAAGAGCCCCGGTACAATTCGGCGGATGCCTCCCTTCTTTTCCTCTCCGC
>CAZJYM010000173.1:4629-7044 GCA_964550245.1 uncultured Blautia sp.
AAATGTGGCCGGTGATGAAAAGCATCGTTAACGCTTATGTGGAAGGTACGGACTATTCCATCGGCATGGAAGAGGACGGTCTCCTTCATGCCGGAGAGGGCCTGGACCAGGTGACCTGGATGGATGTGCGGATCGGAGATTATCTTCCCACGCCCCGCCATGGAAAACCGGTGGAGATCAATGCTTACTGGTATAACGGTCTGCGGGTGACGGAGGAACTGGGGAGATTCACAGACACTGACTTTGGAGACTGCTGTGCCAAGCTGGCAAAAAAAGTCCGGAACAGTTTTCGGGAGCAGTTCTGGAAAGAAGAGGAAGGATGTCTCCGGGATCTGGTTTCCGGGACAAAGCAGGACGACCAGTTTCGCTGCAACCAGATCTGGGCGGTATCCCTGCCCTTTACCATGCTGGATCCGCAGCAGGAGAGAAGACTTGTGGACAGGGTTTATGCGAAGCTTTATACCCCTTACGGGCTTCGCACCCTGGACCGGGAAGATCCGGAGTTTCACGGGGAGTACAAAGGAACCATGGAGGAGAGGGATCTGGCCTACCATCAGGGAACCGTGTGGGTCTTTCCCCTGGGAGCTTATTACCTGGCTTACCTGAAAACCCGGCAGTACAGCAAAGAGGCAGTAAATACGGTACGCCGGCAGCTGGAGGTGCTGGAGAGTGCCCTTCGGGAAGGATGTATCGGCCAGCTGCCGGAGATCTATGACGGGGAATCTCCCTCGTTTTCCCGGGGGTGTTTTGCCCAGGCCTGGAGCGTGGGAGAGATGCTGCGGGTCTACGAGGTTCTCGATTGGCTGGAAAGAGAAGGGAAGAAAGCATAGGAGCGGCTATGGCCTGTATTCATTATGACAAAAAGCCGGACGGCGCCGTATACGGCTCTGTCTATGAGAGTTATCGGGAAGACGGCAGGAGAGAACTGCCGGAAACCCGCAAAGGCCCCGATTTCCATGAAAAAGAGCTGCAGATCCTGGATTTCGGAGATGCCTGGTTTTTGGATGCGTATCTGAAAAGGCTTCCTTTTTATCAGAGCCTTATCAACATCCTCCCGGAGGACAGGGATACGGTTTTCTCTTTGATCTTTTACCGAATCCTGACAGGCAGACAGGCTGACTGGTTTACAAAGGCCTGGTATGAGGGAAGCTATGCCTCCATCGCCCTTCCTCAGGCGGATCTCTCAGATCAGAATATCTCCCTCATTCTAAAGAGTCTCGGCAGTGAGTGGATCCAGTA
Organism: uncultured Blautia sp.; assembly: GCA_964550245.1. GTDB lineage: Bacteria > Bacillota > Clostridia > Lachnospirales > Lachnospiraceae > Blautia_A. Next base: position 5,869 of record CAZJYM010000173.1, read on the forward strand.
TTCTTTCCTTGAAGAGTATCTGTCTGAACTCCATCTCCGGAAAGGGACGCAGGCCATCCTCACAGACTGCGGCGGACAGATCTGTGCCCTGGATGCAGAAACCGGAATGCCTCTGTATTTTGACACTGCAGCGAACACCGGAGATGTGATCACAGCAGCGGATGAACTCAGGCAGCAGGGCATCTCCATAAAGTCAGCCATCCTGGATACGGGATATTTCTCAAAGGGAAATGCCAGGGAACTGTTTGATGAGGCCGTTGATGTCTCTGTCCGGAAAGTGCCCTTGAAGATCGGCAGCCGGGAACCGCATCAGGAGGAGGTTTCCTGCGTACTTCTGTCCAGCGGGGAACTGGGAGAAGAGCAGGTGCTGTCATTGTACTCCAGGAGGCAGCAGGTGAGACAGATTTTTGATCTGGACACTAACTGCGAAGACATGGGCTCCATAAGTATTCAAAACGAGGAAGAGTATTTCGGCCACCTTCTGATCTGTTTTATTGCCGCTGCAGTTGAACATAAAGTCCGACTGGATCTGGCGAAGAGCAGGTCAAAAAAGGCAAAAAATATGGAAGTTGAGTATGTTTTCCGCTGTCTGCGAAATCAAAAATGTAAGGTATACCAGGACTTTGTAATACCCCAGACTCCCCGTCCGGAAGAGAGGGATGTCTATGATATCTTTAAGTTTCAGGTACCCGAACGGATAGCGTACCCCTTACATGGGAGAGAGAAATGAACGGATCAGATTATCTGAAGGAAATCAGGAAGGCGGCTCGGTGTGATGCCGTAAAGCTGCACAGGAAGGAGATCTTCGCCGGAGATTTCTCCTTTGCCAAAAGGGAACTCTTCTCCAAAGATGAATGGGCGGCAATAGAACTGGTCCGGGAATGTTTCCAGAACCTGGATCCCGCTCTGGTGGCAGAATGCCTCAATCACCCCCAAAGAATCGTCCCCCTGGTGACTGCCCTGAGGCATGCCTGTGAAAGAGAGACAGATATTCTGCAGGATCGGCGCAGTGAACTTGAAAAACGTGTCTCCTGGCTTCCGGAGGGAAGGAAGGAGAAGCAGGTCTGGTACTTCATCAGGGCTTATGCCGGAGAGGTGGAATCCGGTCAGCTGCTGTATCAGTACTGTGACGGACCGGGTATGGACTTCAGTGATTTTGCACAAGCGGTTGATGTC
>CAZJYM010000174.1:0-7029 GCA_964550245.1 uncultured Blautia sp.
TTGTCGGTACGCTTCTTGGAGATGTTTCTCTTTAACTTGCGGATTCCTCCCTGAGACTTCATGATGGCTCCGTCGATGATGCTCTTTACGGCTCCGATGTTCATGGGCTCATCCTTCTTCTGATTCTCGCTGATCAGGTTGTAGAGAGCCAGCATGCCCATCTGATCGATGATGTATCCGTTCTCTTTGGTGTAGACCTGGGCGAAGTCCACCAGCTCGTCATTGGTAAACACCGGGATGTTGATCACGGAGGTGAACTTTTTGGCAAGCTTGGGATACCGGGCCATAAACTTCCTCATTCCGATCTTTTCATCCTCTACAATGACCGTCAGGCCGTCTGTACGGAACTCCATGGCCTTGTCCAGCTGACTGGCCGTCTGGGGAGAGAGCTGGTTGGCATCCTCGATCACCAGGAATCCTCCTGCCAGCTTGTTTACAATCCGGGAGATGTCCTTGCCGTTGATCTGGTCTGCAAACACATAGGCCACCTTGGAGGCTTCCAGGTTCAATTCTCTGCAGATGGCGGGAATCAGGCTGGAGATCAGTCGGGTCTTTCCCGTCTCCCTTCCGCCCATCACAATGATGTTTCCGGTTCTGGAGGTCTTGTCCGCCGCAGCCATCTGTACATCGCACAGGGTATCGATGAGCTGATCCCGCATGCCCGGAACCTGGACAAAGTAGGTGAAAAGGCTGACCTCCTCATCGGTGAGCTCCTGCTCTCTGGGAATCAGATCCTGGGGATTTTTCCTTCGGGGATCTCTGGAGTCGATAAATTTCTCCAGTCTCTCCTCTTCAGAGAGATCCTCCTCATCCTCCCGGTCAAAGTCATCCTCTTCATCCTCATCGGAAAAGATGCTTCTGTTTCTGGTCTCGGGGGCTCTTCTCTCCCGTCTTCTCTCAGAAGAGGGAGGGGTAGTACCTGTCCTGTTATTCTTTCTTGCGGCAGGGGAGGGTCCATTCATAAACTCATCCTCCGCCTCCTGCAGGATCTCTTCCGAGAGGAATTCCTCTTCTTCCAGGGAAGGGATCTCATAACTTTTCTGTCTTCTGGGAGGAATCTCCTCTTCCGGCTCTTCCTCCTCCTCAAAGTCCTCATCGTCGAAGTCGTCTGCGGGTACTTCTTTTCTTACAGGTTTTACGGGAGGTACTTCTTCTTCTGCAGCTTCTTCTTCCTGAACAGGTTCCTCTTCCGCCGGTTCTTCTTCTGTGACTTCTTCTTCCTGACTGTCCGGTATCTCAATGCCCTGGGCGCTGGCCGCCGCCAGGATGGTATCCTCCAGGTTAAACTCCTGGTTTTCCTGCTTCTTTAAGAGTTCTTCTTCCCGCTCGGACTCCTCTTCCAGGTCCTCCTCGTCAAACTCTTCGGCCACCTGCTTTAATTCCGTCTTGTCCTGCATGGTCTTCATCTTTTCCGGAATCTTCAAAGAGGGAATGTTGTCCTTCTCTGAAAAGTCCACAGACCTGCCGTTTGTACGGACACCTTCGGGCTCCAGTTCGGGAACGCTCTGGGCATACCGGTCAGCGGAAGGATTGCGGATCATCTCCTTCTGCTCGACTTCCTCCTCCGGCTCTTCCTCTCCGATGTCCTCTTCCGCTTCATCCTTCTTCTTGCCGCCCAGGATGTCCCGGATTCCCTTGGAGATCTTTTCCTGGATGCTCTCCGCGTTGTTGATGTCCTTCTCATCCATGGCCACACTGCCTATGGGTGCGGACTCCTCCTCGGTCATGGCGGGTCTTTTTCTCACCTTTTCCGGGGCAGAGCTTGATTTCTCCCCCTCGGAGGTCTTCTTGCCTATGCCGATATCAAAGTGTTCGTCGTAGATCTCCTTTTCGGCAGCGGTAAGAGGAGAGATCTGTCTCTTTAAATCCAGGGTTCTGGCCACATACTTGCCGTCTCCGAACCAGAGAACCATCTCGTTGCACAGATCCAGGAACTTCTTCTTGTCTCCGGCGGCGTAGTACAGTCTGGCCAGCTCATAGGACCATCTCTCTGTAAACTCCTTGTCCTTGTAGTCCTCCAGGATTTCAATCAGGGTTTCCAGAGGGGCGCCCTCGGCCTTGTATATCTTGTATTTCAGAATGTACTGATTGCTGTCGTTGGGAGCCACCTCCAGGTATTCCTCATAGTAATCCCTGGCCTCCTCGATCTCTCCCATCTTCAGGGATACCTCAATCAGCCTGTAAAGAATGTTTTTGCCGATGGGAGCCCTGTGGTAAGCCAGCAGGAAGATATCCTTACTGTCCTCATACCGCTTGTTGGCGGCGTAGATCTCTCCCACCACACAGAGGGTCCGCACATTTTTTACCCGGCGCCAGTCAATGCTGTCCACCACATTCATGGCGGCCTTGTAATCCTGCTTCTCTACCAGACTGTTAATCTCGTTTAATTTCTCCCGGAATTCTTCCTTATCCAATTCATTCACCAACTTTCCCTGTAATCACCATTAGAAAATCCCCCTCCTGCGAAGTTTATCTCCTTCTTCCCTCCGCAGTCGTACCATTTGCCGGATGGGTTTTCCCCCGTTCACTTAGAAACAGTTTATCATATGCACTTATACTTGTCAAAACACTTTTCCCTTTACCACTTGAAAAACCTGATTGACCGGAAAGTTGTGACTCACAAAATCTTCCAGACCGGTGCAGGTAATCAGAGTCTGAATGTGATGAATGCTCTCCAGGAGGTACATCTGACGGTTTCCGTCCAGTTCGGAAAGCACATCATCCAGCAGAAGAACCGGTGTGTCCTTAATCTTTTCTCTTACCAGGTGAATCTCGGAAAGCTTCAGAGATAATGCCGCCGTTCGCTGCTGTCCCTGAGACCCGTACTTTCTCAGATCCATGCCGTTGGAGAGAATACCGAGGTCATCCCGATGGGGTCCGGTGGAGGTGATCTTCATCCGCAGGTCTCTCTCCCGGTTTCTCTTTACCGCATCCTCCAGCTCTTCCTCGGAAGCGCTCTCCTCATAGCGGACTTCCAGTTCCTCCTGACCTCCTGTAAGGTTACTGTGAATGGAACAGATCACCAGGTTCAGGCCCTCTATAAAGAGTTTCCGCTTGCGGATAAGACAAGACCCGTACTTCACCATCTGGGCATCCCACACATCCAGGGTATCCAGAAGGGATGGATTGCCGTGGGAGTCCTTTAAGAGCCGGTTTCTCTGGCTGATCACCCGGTTGTATTCCCCCAGTTCCGTGAGATAGAGAGAATCCAGCTGGCAAAGCTCCATGTCCAGAAATCTCCTTCTCTCCCCGGGGCCGTTCTTGATCATGTTTAAGTCTTCCGGTGAGAAGAATACCAGATTTACGATGCCCAGCAATTCCCGGGCCTTCTTTACCGGAAGGTGGTTTACCGCAGCGCCCTTTCCTCTGTTCCTTCGCAGGTGCATGTCGATCCGGCTTTGAATCCCCTCCCGCATGATGTCCATCCGCAGGTGGGATTCCTCTTCACCCAGCCTGATCATCTCCCGGTCCCTGCTTCCCCGATGGGACCGGGTGGTGCCGCACAGGTACACCGCTTCCAGAATGTTGGTCTTTCCCTGGGCATTATCCCCGTAGAACAGGTTGGTACCGGGATCCAGGGTCAGATCCAGGCTTTCGTAGTTTCTGAAGTTTTGCAGCTGTAAGGATTCGATATGCATAGATCACCTGTCTACCCGGATCTCCTCATCAAGATATGAAATCACGTCTCCCGGCACAATCTTGCGGCCTCTTCGTACCTCCACTTCCCCGTTGACCCTTACCTGTCCGTCCTGGATCACAAACTTGGCCTGGGCACCGTCCTCCACCACACCGGCCAGCTTTAAGACCTGACCCAGCTTAATAAAGTCATCCCTGATCGTTACCTCTGTCAATCTCTCATCTCCTATCTCGCCTGATTCTGGCTGATGTTCACCGGCAGAATCAGATATGTGTAGGTCTCCTCCTCGTCCCGGATGAAGCAGGGGGCCTTGGGGTTCACCAGATAGATGTCCACGGTTTCATCGTCGATGACCTTTAAGGCATCCAGGAGGAACCGGGGATTAAATCCGATATAGATGTCCTTTCCCTCCTTCTGGATGTCAATGTCCTCATCCATGGAGCCCAGAATGGAGTTCATCCGCAGTTCCATCCTGCCGTCGCTGATCTGAATCACCAGGGGCTTCTTGTCGTTTTCCCGGATAAGAAGGGTGGCCCGGTCAATGCAGTCCAGAAACTCCTTTCTGTTGATGGTGACCTTGGTCTCATAGTCGCTGGAGAGCATCTGGTCGATGCGGTAGTATTCCCCCTCAATAAGACTGGATACCACCACGGTCTGTTCCATCTCAAAGAGGATGTGGTTGCGGCTGAAGTAGATGCTCACCTGATCATCCATCTCCCCGGAGAGAATCCGGCTGATCTCGCTTAAGGTCTTACCCGGCACCACGATCTTCTGGTCCTCATACTTTCTCTTGAGAGGCATCCGGCGGATGGAGATGCGGTGACCATCTAAGGAAACGATGCGCAGACAGCTGTTTCTGATCTCAAAGAGCTCTCCGGTCATCAGTTTGTTGTTCTCATTGGCGGAGATGGAAAAGATGGTCTGACGGATCATCTCCCGCAGGGTGTACTGAGAGACGGTGAGGGGATTCTCTCTGTCTACGGCCGGAAGCTGGACAAAATCATCACCGGGTCTTCCCGGGATCTTAAATTTGGCCTTCTCACAGGTGATGAGAGCGGAAAAGGAACTGTCCGTACTGATGGTTACCGTGTTGTCAGGGAGTCTGCGGATAATCTCATAGAAAATCCTGGCCTCCAGGGCAATGATGCCCTTTTCCTCGATGGTTCCCTCCACAATGGTTTCAATACCCAGATCGTTGTCGTTGGTGGTGAATTTGATCTGATCCGTACTGGCATCAATGAGGATGCATTCCAGAATGGGCATGGTGGTTCTGGAGGGTACTGCTTTCAAGGAGATGTTCACACTTTTTAAAAGACTGTTTTTGGAACAGAGGATTTTCATGCCTTGGTAAAACTCCCTTCTTGGAAAATGAAAAGAACCTGCCGGCTCTAACAATAATAGGTTATAATTCGTAGTCTCCTCCGTAGGGGCGGTGAATTTGTGGAAAACTCCGGAAAGCCTCACGGGTCCTGGGTTTGTGAGCTGTAAAACTTTGTGAACAACCTGACCCGAGGGTGTGTACAGAGGTGCACAACCTGTGTAAAACCCGGGACCCAAAAAGTGTTTTTTTTCGATGATTTGCCACTTTTTAAAAATCATCCACAGGGTCTGCAGGGGTTTCATCCACACAGTGTGGATAACTTATCCCAGGGAATTGATCTTCTTTTTTAAAGTTTCAATGGTCTCCGAGAGGATTTTGTCATAGCGCATCTCGTTTTCGATCTTTTCGATTCCGTGCATGACGGTCGTATGGTCCCGGTTTCCCAGCTGTTTGCCGATGGCCTTCAGGGAGGTATCGATCATCTCCCGGCACAGATACATGGAGACCTGCCTGGGAACCACCACCTTGGAGTTCCTCTTGTTGCCGGAGAGATCCCCGGGGGTGACCCCGTAGTATTCGGCTACCACGGAGATGATGTACTCCGGCGTGATGATCTTTTTCTCATCCGGGGAGATCATGTCCTTTAAGGCATGACGGGCCAGATCCATGTCCACTTCCTTCTGTTCCAGCTTGGAGTTGGCCATGACCTTGTTGAAGGCTCCCTCCAGTTCCCGGATGTTGGATTTGACGTTGGTGGCGATATACTGGATCACGTCCTCGCTGATGCTGCAGCCCTCCATCTCCTCCTTTTTGTGGAGAATGGCCATCCTGGTCTCGTAGTCCGGACTGGTGATATCGGCGATCAGACCCCATTCAAACCGGGACTTGATTCTCTCTTCCAGGATCTCCATTTCTTTCGGAGGTTTGTCCGAGGAGATGATGATCTGCTTTTTGGCGTTATAGAGGCTGTTGAAGGTGTGGAAAAACTCTTCCTGGGTGGATTCCTTTCCTATTATAAACTGGATGTCGTCCACCAGCAAAACATCGGTATTTCTGTATTTATCCCGGAAGTTGGCCATGGAGGTGTTGTTGCCGTTTCTTATGGCGTTGATCAGCTCGTTGGTAAACTCCTCGCTGGTGACGTAGAGAACCTTGCTGTCCGGGTTGTGTTCAATGATGTAGTGGGCAATGGAGTGCATCAGGTGGGTTTTCCCCAGCCCGGCTCCTCCGTAGATGAAGAGAGGATTGTAGATCTCCCCCGGGGATTCGGCTACCGCCAGGGCGGCCGCCTGGGCAAACTTGTTGTTGCTGCCCACGATGAAGGTGTCAAAGGTGTACCGGGGGTTTAAGTGGGCCCTCTCGAATCTCTGCTCCTGTGTCTGACTGTCTTTATTATAGGAAGCTTTTTTTTGTTCCGGCGCTTCATCGGGCCTCACAAACCGGACGACGCAGTCCGTCATGCCGGTGAGTTCTCCGATGGTGACCTGCAGCGGGAGCTTGTACTTTTTCGTAAGCACGTTGAAGAGGATGGTCTGTTCACCGGGAATGAGAATGGAAACCACATTTCCCTCCACACCCAGGACTTCCAGGGGTTTCAGCCAGGTATTGAAGGCCACATCGGACAGTTCGTATTCAGTTTTCACGGTCCTGAGGATATCATCCCACTTCTGTACTACAATGTTCATACTCTTGTCTCTCCCGTTCTAAGCTTCCGTTTTTGTGCCAGTCCTTAAAAAGGCACATAATAACCCTTATATATATTATAATAGTTGGGGCGTTTTAGCAATGAAAAAATCACCCGGAAGGCAAATTTCCGGTGAAACTTTTACTAAGTCCTGATTTAGCACTGTAGGGTCCATGATAAAAAAGGGATTATTGGATCCCCCTGGAGTCAACTATCCACAGGCTTTTCCCAAAAATGTGTATAACTCCCGGATGTGGACAAATGGCCTGTTTTCTGGGGATTCCTGAGGAAAAGTGGATAAGTGTGTTGATAAATGTGGACAGCAGGGCAGGTAATCCAAGAGTTATCCACAAGTTATCCACATTTTGTGGATAATACAGTGTATAG
>CAZJYM010000175.1:0-5615 GCA_964550245.1 uncultured Blautia sp.
CTCTTGACATTAAGCGAACGATCATTTATTATAACAGCACAGGAGGCGGGATATCATGAGACGGAAGGATGACGAAAAAGCACAGCGGATCAAGGAAGCCGTGATCCAGGTGGTTCTGGAGGAAGGCTTCGGGGATGCCTCCATCTCAAAGATTGCCAGATGTGCAGGTGTGTCTCAGGCTACGGTTTATATTTATCATGACAGCAAGGAGAGCATGCTGCGCAGCGTTTACCTGGAGTGTGCAGAGGAACTGTGGGACGGCCTGGTGTTTGCCACCGGGGATCTCCATGACGGTCACCAGATCATCGAAAAGCTGGTATACGGCTACTATGGGTTCATGACCAGGAATTCCAAGCTTTTCGGATTTGTGGAACAGTTCTCCAACTGTCCCGCTCTCACCCACAACTGCTCTGAGATCCAAAGTTTTAAAAAGATGCTGGATCTTCTGCAGAAGTGGCGGGAGGAGGGCATTTTTAAACCCTATCATGTGATCAACATCTTCAGCATGATCTTCAGCCCGGTAAAAATGGTGGCTGACAAGGGATGTATCTGTCAGGCGAACCGGGAGGAACTGCTGGGGGAGCTGATTGCCATTATTGAGGAGGCTCTTCTCGCCTCTTCGTGAGAGGAGTTTCTTCTATTATAATATGTGAGCGCTTCGCGCTCACATATTTTGGACACATTATTAAATGACTATTCATTAATGAATCGGGGAGGACGATTATGGAAAACAGAGAACATTACGGAACGGACATTCTTCCGGTTTCCGGTGTACTGCTTTTGCCGGGGACGGATACTGCATTCCGGGTAGGAGAGACGGATCTGACCCGGATTCAGAAATTTCAGGATAAGAGAAGGATATTCCTGGCTGTGCCCTTACGGTACAGAAGGAATGAGGATGAGATTACAGAGGATGACTTCTACTCCAAGGGAGTTCTCTTTACGGTGAACAGCGTGGTAAAGGGAGACGAAGGACTGACTTTGATGGTCCATATGATTCGGAGGGTCCGGATCCTTATGATCACCCGGGATGAGACCGGTTTTACAGGTACCTTTGAGGAACTGCCGGATGTGGAGGATCTGGACGACAAAAGCCGGGAACTGATGCTTCAGTACATGAAGGAAGCCGTGGAGAAGATCACCGGCATCTTTCGGAACAACGGCCTTTTCAACCGGGAAGTGAACTCCTATGAGGATCTGAACTCCCTGATGGTGTATCTGGCCCAGTACATGAACCTCACCCGGGAAGAACAGTACAGCCTCCTGGATGTGGATTCCATCCGGGAGAGGAGTCTTCTCTTTATCGATTACCTTCTGCGGCAGAAGGAACTGCTGAAGTTAAACATTCAGATGCGGGAGCGCTTTTCAGAGGAAGCCAACCGGAAGTACCGGGAACAGGCCCTTCGGGCCCAGCTGCGGGCCATTCAGGAAGAATTAAACGGGGATGATTCCGGGGAGGAGGAATCAGAAGACCGGGACGACTACAGATCCAAAGTCAATAAGGCTGATCTGCCGGATGAAGTCAGAAAGGCAGCCCTGGAAGAAGTAAAGAAGCTGGAGTCTTCCAGTCAGGACGGCATGGAACAAAATGTCATCCGCAACTACCTGGATTTCATCCTGGCTCTTCCCTGGAAGCCGGAGGATACCGGAGAGATCGATCTGGACAAGGCCAGGGAGATTCTGGAGGAAGGCCATTACGGTCTTGATAAGGTAAAGGAACGGATCATCCAGCATCTGGCCGTCATGAAGCTGAAGAATGAGAACAAGGGCTCCGCCCTTCTTCTGGTGGGACCTCCCGGAACGGGAAAGACCAGCCTGGGAAAGAGCATTGCCCAGGCCCTGGGAAGACGATACATCCGCATGAGCCTGGGAGGAATCCGGGATGAGGCGGAGATCCGGGGACACAGGAGAACCTATGTGGGAGCCATGCCCGGAAGGATCCTGCAGAGTATCCGCCGGTCGGGAGCCATGAATCCGGTTCTGGTTCTGGATGAGATTGACAAGGTGAATCCGGGAGGCTTTTCCGGAGATCCCGCCAGCGCTCTTCTGGAAGTGCTGGATCCGGAACAGAACAACACCTTTACCGACCACTACCTGGATCTGCCCTACGATCTCTCCCATGTGTTCTTTATCGCTACCGCCAATTCCCTGGACGGAATTCCGGCACCGCTTCTGGACCGTATGGAGATGATTGAGATCTCCGGCTACACCCCGGAGGAAAAGTTCCAGATCGGAAAGAGACATCTGATTCCGGAGGTGTATGAGGAATTCGGGATCCCCTCCGGAAAGCTGGTCATTGAGGATGACATTCTTCGGAAGATCATCGAGGAGTACACCCAGGAAGCGGGTGTGCGGGGACTGAAAAAACAGCTCTCCGCCCTGGCCAGATCCGTGACCGAAAAGATTGTCTCCGGCGGGGAGGAAGAGGTCTACCGGATTGAGGAGAAAGATCTGGAGAAAGCTTTGGGATCCAAAGTCTCCAGACATGAATCCGCCGGAAAGGAGAATCCTCCCGGAGTGGTCACAGGCCTGGCCTGGACACCGGTGGGAGGAGAGATCCTCTTTATCGAGACCACGGACATGCCGGGAAACGGGGAAGTGATCCTTACCGGTCAGCTGGGGGATGTGATGAAGGAATCCGCCCGGATCTCCATCAGTCTGATCAAGTCCCGGCTTCCCTTTAACACCGTGAACTTTAACGAGCGGGATCTGCACATCCATGTGCCTTCCGGTGCTGTGCCCAAGGACGGACCTTCCGCGGGCATTGCCCTCTTTACCGCCCTGGCTTCTCTGGTTACCGGAAAACCGGTGGATTCTACGCTGGCCATGACCGGAGAGGTTACCCTGCGGGGAGAGGTGGAGCCCATCGGAGGATTAAAGGAGAAACTCTACGGAGCCCAGAGAGCCGGCATCAAAAAGGTGCTGATTCCCCAGGACAACGTGGAGGATCTGAAGGATGTCCCGGAGGAGATCCGTTCCCAGCTTACGATCGTACCGGTGTCCAACGTGGAGGATGTGCTGCGGGAGGCTCTGGGAATCACCCTTCCCAGGGTTGAACACGTATTGTATCCCCTGTCTGACAGGGAAGATCCCACGGTTGGAGAAAATATTTGAAAGTTATCCTTCCTACATCTAAATTCACAGAATATTCACAAAAAATGTTAGCACTCCCTCTTGACGAGTGCTAACAAATGTGATATAACAGTACCAGAACGAGGGGGAGGAGAGAAAGGAGTTCCTCTTCCTTCCCGTTCAACTGTTAAACGTTGTGAGATTTGAATATTGCAAAGGAGCGATGACTTATGATGCCCAGTGTTTTTGGCGAGAGTTTGTTTGATGAATTTCTGGATGACTTTTTTGATGTCCCGGAATGGGATGACAAGGACGTGAAGAAGGCTGAGAAGAAACTGTACGGACGCCATGCCTCCAACATGATGAAGACGGATGTGCAGGACCATGGGGATCATTACCAGGTGGACATTGATCTTCCGGGCTTTAAGAAGGACCAGTTGTCTCTGGAACTGAAAGATGGCTATCTCGTGATCAGCGCCGCAAAGGGACTGGATCAGGAAGAGAAGGACGAAAAGACCGGAAAGTTTGTCCGCAGGGAGAGATATGCAGGAAGTATGAGCAGATCCTTCTATGTGGGTGATGATGTGAAGCAGGAAGATATCAAGGCCAAATTTGAGAACGGGGTGCTGCAGCTTACCATTCCCAAGGAAGAGAAGGCCCCGGTTGAAGAGAAGAAAACAATAGCCATCGAGGGATAATGGCTCCTCGTTTATATAAAATACCAGGATTTCCGGCCCGGAGCCTTGCTCCGGGCCGTTTTTCATGTCTGACTCTTGACATCCCCCTGTTGGAGCGTTATAGTACGGATGGAACAAGGGGAGAAGGAACCCTGTTCAAAGGCAGCAAAAAGATCAGATTTTGGAGGAAAAGGTAAATGAATACTTTAAAAGCTGAAAAGAGAAGCCTGGCCGTAAAGGCCAAAAAGCTCAGAAGAGAAGGATACGTGGTAGGCAACGTATTCGGGAAGGAACTGAAAGACTCCATCCCCGTCCAGATGGACAAGCGGGAGACGGATAAATTTTTAAAGACCAACCATAAGGGCAGCCAGATTCTGCTGGACATTGAGGGTGAGGTCTACGATGTGTTGATCAAAAACGTGGATTACAATCCCCTGCAGAAGAGGATCGACTCCATTGAGTTCCAGGCCCTGGTCAGCGATGAGATGGTTCACTCTGTAGCAGAGGTTGTGCTGGTCAATCATGATAAGATTGCAGAGGGCGTGGTGCAGATCGAGCTCTCCGAGATTTCCTACAAGGCTCTTCCCGCCGCACTGGTAGACCATGTGGTGGTGGATGTGGGCAGCATGAAGATCGGAGATGTGGTCCGGGTGAAGGATCTGGACATTGCCTCCAATCCGGATATCGCCATCAAGAATTCTCCGGATGCAGTGGTTCTGATGCTGAACGCTGTACACAGCGCCAAGGTAACAGAAGCCGAGACCGAGGAAGCCGCCGGTGAGACAGCGGCCGAATAAGACCTGAACAGCGTATCTTTTTCGAACAAAAAGATACGCTGTTCTTTTTATGTTGGATTTCACAGAAAGTTCACAAAAATGTTAGCACTCCCTCTTGACGAGTGCTAACAAAAGTGGTATAACAGTCTCAGAACGAAGGAGAGGAAAGGAAAAAACCGGATCAGACCTGAAAGAACCGGTTTGGCTTTCCGGAAAATCTCCGGTAATAGATTGACACAGGAAGAAAAGGAGAAATGACTTATGTGGGTACCCAGCATTATTGGTGAGAGTTTGTTTGATGAGTTTCTGGATGACTTTTTTGATGTTCCGGAAGTGGAGGACAAAGAAATCCGCAGGGCGCAGAAGAACCTGTACGGACGCAACGCAGCCAACATCATGAAGACCGATGTTCAGGAGCATGATGATCACTACGAAGTAGACATCGATCTTCCCGGCTTCAAGAAGGATGAGCTTTCCCTGGAGTTAAAGGACGGCTACCTGATGATCAGCGCCGCCAAGGGTGTCAGCAAGGATGAGAAGGATGAGAAGACCGGCAGGTATGTACGCCGGGAGCGCTTTGCGGGAAATGTGAGCAGATCCTTCTATGTGGGAGAGGAAATGAAGCAGGAAGACATCCATGCCAAGTTTGAGGATGGAGTTTTGAAGCTGTCCCTTCCGAAGCTGGACAAGCAGAAAGCTCAGATCGAGGACAAGAGGTTCATTTCCATCGAATAACCCATAAACAAACGAAAACAGATAAGAATAAAAAAACCGGACTCTGCGGAGTCCGGTTTTTTTAGTAAAGAGAGGCAGGGAGGCATGTCACCGGACCATGTCCGGCCAGGAGCGTATTTCCCGCGCTATGATCTGTTCATAATCCCCTTCCAGATCCTGGCTTCTTCCCGCATCGAACACGTTGGTCTCCGCACCCCAGGCCTGGTCCTCATACTCCCACACGTGGAACTTCAGACCGCGGAACAGAAAATCCAGGCTTCCGCAGCCGTCCACCTCCGTATAATCATACGGAATGTTTTTGTCCTTTAAAGCGTTCTGCACGATCTCCAGCCGCATGTCCATACCTCCTCCGGGT
>CAZJYM010000175.1:5715-7003 GCA_964550245.1 uncultured Blautia sp.
GGATCCGGCAGGATTTTGAAAAAATCCTTGACACAGTCAGGCAAACATGCTATTTTAGTACGGAACGCTGCCGAAGACAGTAGGTGCCGTAAGGCATAAGGGTTGAAACGCCTACCGAGGACGAAGGATTCTATAAGTGATTTAGAATTACACCAGGTCTTACTGTCATGCAGTCAGACCTTTTTTATTTTTCGGGAAAAAGAGGAGAAAACTTCTCAACTTTTCCGGAAGGTAAAAAGCCTGTACAGATCCATCTGTGCAGGAGTGCTGCGGCGGTATATCAAAATCTATAAGGAGGTGTACCATTTCATGGCAAAAGCAGAACTGAAACAACCCATCGTGGATGAGATCGCCAGCTGTATTAAGGATGCCCAGTCTGTGGTTCTGGTGAACTTCAGCGGACTTACTGTTGAGCAGGATACCATCCTTCGTAAGGAGCTGAGAGAGTCTGGTGTTCATTACAAGGTTTATAAGAATACCATGATGCGCCGTGCTTTTGAGGGGACTCCCTGTGAGAGCCTGAACAAGCATCTGGAAGGAACCAACGCTCTGGCCGTTTCTGCTACCGATGCCACCGCTCCCGCCAGAATTCTGGCCAAGTATGCGAAGCAGTTCCCCAAGCTGGAGCTGGTCGCCGGCGTGGTGGAAGGCAAGTACAATGACCAGGAAGGAATTCAGCAGCTGTCTCAGATTCCGTCCAGAGAGGAACTGATCGGAAAACTTCTGGGAAGCATGCAGGCTCCCATTGCCAATCTGGCCCGTGTTCTCAGCCAGGTTGCAGAGGCCGGCGGCGCGGAAGCAGCCATCGCTGCCAAGAGCGCCCAGGCGTAATCGCCAAATACCACCAGGGTGGAGAAAAAAATATTATTAAAGATGGAGGGAAATTGAAATGGCAAAATTGACTACCGCTGAATTTATCGAGGCGATCAAGGAATTATCCGTATTAGAGCTGAATGAACTGGTAAAGGCCTGTGAGGAAGAGTTTGGCGTATCTGCGGCAGCAGGCGTGGTTGTTGCAGCAGCCGGTCCTGCAGAGCAGGAAGAGGAGAAGGATGAGTTCGACGTTGAGCTGACCGAGATCGGCCCCAACAAGGTAAAGGTTATCAAGGTTGTCCGCGAGATCACCGGTCTGGGCCTGAAAGAGGCAAAGGCTGTGGTAGACGGAGCTCCCAAGAACGTAAAGGAAGCTGTTTCCAAGGCAGAGGCCGAGGATGTAAAGGCAAAACTGGAGGCGGAAGGAGCCAAGGTTACCTTAAAGTAATCAGTACTTCAAATCCCCATGTATGCA
>CAZJYM010000176.1:0-6926 GCA_964550245.1 uncultured Blautia sp.
TCGACAGCAGCTTCTTCTTCGGTCTCAGCAGCTGCGTCATCCGCAAATACAGTAGACTGTACCAGCAGACCGGCAACCATGGTTGAAGCCAGCAACATTGACAATAACTTTTTCTTCATTTTCTACCTCCACACATTATTTTTTATTATCACCCCTGTCACGCGGGGAAATAACCATACTTTTTGCATCAACCCTTTACAGCACCTACGGTAATACCGCTGATGAAGTATCTCTGTACGAAGGGGTACAGCAGGATGATGGGGCCGGTGGCCAGCACTGCGTTGGCCATCTTCACGCTCTCCTGCGGGATATCGGTCAGAGTTACATACTGACCGGCCACAGAATTACGCAGGGCATCGATCTTGTTTACGATCTCATACAGTGTGTACTGCAGAGGCTTTACCTCCACCTTGGAGCTCAGGAACAGAGAGGACTGATACCACTCATTCCAGTACCCCAGAGCCAGGAACAGGCCGATGGTGGCCAGAGCCGGCTTGATCATGGGGAGGATCAGCGCTGTAAAAATCTTCATGTCACCCGCCCCGTCTATCTTGCCTGACTCCGTGATCTCATGAGGTATGGATTTCACGAAGTTCTTCATCAGGATGATCAGCCAGGGCGACATCATCAGCGGCAGCAGTACCGCCAGATAGCTGTCCTGCAGATGATAGGTCTGCGTCATCAGCAGATAGTAGGGTGCCAGACCTGCGGAGAACAGGCTGGTGAAGTAAATATAGAAGGAAATTATATTACGGAAGGGGAAGTCCCTTCTCTGCAGGGCATAACCCGTCATGGAAATGATTGCCAGTCCAAAGAACGTGCCTACAGCCGTCATGATAATGGTCAGCACATAGGATTTCCAGATAGCTCCGCCTTTAACCACCATCTTGTAGGCTTCCAGTGTAAAGTCCTTGGGAATAAGCTGCACGCCTTCTGCCCGGATAACCGCCTCCGATGTAAAGGAGGAGCTGACAATGATGATGAAGGGGACAAGGCAGCAGATTGAATACAGGGTGATAAATACATAACCGAATCCCCGTATGATCTTATCCGATGTGCCAAGCTTGATCTTGGTACCGGATTCAGTGTTTTCCGATTTGTCTTTTGCCATTACTCTCACCTCCGCATCAGAACAGGGAATAATCCGGATCGATCTTCTTCACGATGTAGTTGACTGTCATTACAATCACAAATCCAATCACCGACTGATAAAGTCCTACCGCGGAAGCTCTGGAGAAGTTGAAGTCTACCATGGTAGAACGGTATACATAGGTCTCGATGATATCCGTTGTGGGATACAGGATCGGATTGGCACCAACCACGTTGTAGAACAGACCGAAGTTACCTTTTACAATGCCGCCCAGTGCGAACAGCAGCAGCATGACCACTGTTCCCTTCAGGGAAGGAAGAATGATGTAGCGGATCTTCTGGAAGCCGTTGGCTCCGTCCACCCTGGCTGCCTCGATGATCTCTCCGTCAATACCGGTAATGGCTGCGATGTACACCACCGTGTTGTAACCGGTCTGCTGCCACAGATACACGATAACCAGGATGATGGGCCAGACTTTTGGATCCGAGTACGGCTGCCACCTTTCAAATCCCAGGCTGGTGAGAATCTCATTTACAAAGCCCGTATCGTAGTTTAACAGGTTGAATACCAGAATACCTACCAGAACCTGTGAAATGAAGTACGGCAGGAACATGATGGTCTGGGATATCTTCTTAAAATACTTGCTGTGCATCTCGTTCAGAAGAATGGCGATGAACACGGCCAGCAGATTCCCCAGAAGGATAAAGGCCAGGTTGTAGAGGATCGTGTTACGGGTCATCTCAAAGAGCTTGCCGGATGTCATCAGGAACTTGAAGTTGTCCAGCCCGATGAACTCGCTCCCGAAAATGCCGTCCCGGTAGTTGTACCGGACAAATGCCACCCAGATGCCCGGCAGCGGCATGTAGTTAAACGCGAAGAAGAAAATCACCGCCGGCAGGCACATCAGCAGAAGGGTCCGGGACTTTTTCACTTTCTGGAAAAAAGTCATCCCGCCTTTTTTCTGTTTCATAAAATTCACCATCGCTTTCTCTTATTACGGTTGAATTTTTCATTGAACTTTAACGGCGCACCCCCAGGTGCCGGTGTCCCTATGGGCTGAGCCCGGTTATCCCAATCATCACTCTTTTCATCTTCTCTTACCACCACCCTTTCCCCTCTATGCATCTTGAAGCCGGGGCTCATCACATAAGCAGTGCCACGAAACAGCAGAGCCTGCAATAAGTGGCGGCTTAACCTTCCAAAAACGGTGATCCTGCATGAAGGAAAACTTATGTCATTCATCCGGTTTCAAAAGCTGGTTTGTCAGCAAAACAGCACAGCCTCCGGGATCCTGCCGAACCGGAGATCTGCTCCGGGAATCCTCATCGAAAGCTGCACAAAAACGATCAGTTCATCCAACCCTGCCCGGTGTATGGACATAAACGAAAGAAACAGTCCGATTTTCCATTTTTTACACCAAAAACAGGGTAGAGAGATGCCAGACAATCACAAGAACTGGCGGACAGGGCGCGTTTTTTAAGTAAAAATGCCTGTCAACAGCTGGCAGGATCTTTGGTGCGCGCCTAAAAATAACCAAAAAGATTATATACATCATAATTAATTTGTTCATTATTTTCTACGAACGATTTTGTTGAATTTTAGTCCTTTTTTGCTTTACCCCTCTGTCGGCCTGCCGGATCAAACCTTCCACACCCATAAAAACCCTCCTGAAAGCCGGGTAATAATCCCCATTCCCGTCGCGATATTTTCGCATCATTTTAATAAAAATCCATAAATAAGCTGACATCTATATCCAAACAGATCCACTGAGAGAAAAATATAAGCCGGAACCTCTTTTTGATAAGAGATTCCGGCTTTTATTAAATACCCCAGCAGCAGCTCTGCCGTGCTTTAGTCCTTTTTTGCTCTGTCTAACCCGTGCGGTTCTGCCTGTAGTCCAGGGGCGTCCTTCCCGCAAACTTCTTAAAGATCCGGTTAAAGTAGCTGACCGAGCCAAACCCCAGCCGCATGGAGATCTCCGTGACGGAAAGCTCGGTCTGGTTCAGCATCTCCTTGGCTCTCACACAGCGGATGTAGTTTACAAAGTCCACATAGGAGTCACCCACCGTGGTTTTAAACGTACGGCAGAAGTTGGAATACCCCATCCCCACAAAGGCCGCCGCATCCTCCATGGAGATCCGGGTCTCCGGGTGCTCCATGATCATCTTTAAAAGATTGTTCATCTTGGAGAAGCGGTCCGGATGAAACTCCACGTTTACGATCTGGAGACATCCGCTGTCCAGAAGCTCGGCCAGAATCAGGGTAAGAAACCCCATCTGGGCCATCTTCTTCTCGGGAGGCAGCTTAACAAGCTGTCTGTAGTTTTCCGGATAGGGGATGGGAAGCCTGGGAGAACATCCGGCCAGCTTTTGAAGATAGTATTCCACCGTCGGACTGACGGGAAGGGTTCTCTGAACAAAGTCCGGGTGAAGCAGCAGCATCTGACTGGGTCTGGGATCCTGCAGGCTGTTCTTCATCAGACGGGCGGAAAACTGGATGCTGAGATTGTGTTCCCTCCTGTCACAGGGTATGGAATGGATGCAGAGAGGATGAAAAAACAGTAAAGTTCCCGCCTCCGCCCTCACCACCCGGTTGGAGAATTCAAACTCCGCATAGCCGTCAAGGGTGTAGTCCATCTCGTAGAAGGCATGACTGTGAGACGGATACCCGGTCTTTTCTTCCGGTTCCAGTCCGCTGTGATCAAAGAGAGCTACGCTGATGTCATGGACGTTGGGATCTCCGCCGGTCTGGTAGGTATCTTCATATAGCATGGCCAATCCTCCTCAATGCAGAAAAGGAAAAGATGTGACAAGTTTCCTGTCAATTCTTGTATATTTGTTTTATTTTATACCCGCAGTACAGGAAAAACAAGGGGAGAATTAAGCCCCGCAAAAGACATCCCCTGACAAACCCTGTGTCCTGAACACAAGCCGGGAGAAAAAAAGAAAAATAGTCTTGCAATTTAGAAAAAACGTGCTATATTATACATGGGTTCCATCATGTGGTTTTTAAAACTACGTGTCAGAGCCCTGGAAAGACAACCTGTCAGGAGGCGAACGTTATGAATCAATCTCTTTCCATAACAAAACTGAAAGATCCGGGAAGCGCCATCACCCACGGAATTGCCCTGATTCTCTCCGTTATAGGATCAGGTCCTCTGCTGATGCGGGCAGCCCGTATGGATACCCTTCATGTAGTGGCCATGGCCGTTTTTATCATCACCATGATCCTTCTGTACGCAGCCAGCACCATCTACCACTCCGTCAATTCCACGGATGAGGTAAACGCAATGCTGCGCCGGATCGACCACATGATGATCTTTGTCATGATCGCCGGGGGCTACACACCCATATGTCTGATTGCCCTGCACAATGCCATCGGCTATGGCCTGTGTGCAGCCGTATGGGCCTGCGCCATTGTGGGCATCCTTTTAAAGAGCTTCTGGATGAACTGTCCCAAGTGGGTATCCTCCGCCCTGTACATCGGGATGGGCTGGCTGTGTGTACTGGCCTTTGTTCCCATCTACCACGCTCTGCCGAGACCCGCTTTCTGGTGGCTGCTGGCAGGCGGTGTGATCTACACCATCGGGGGCATCATCTACGGTCTGAAGCTTCCCATCTTCAACTCCAAACACAAGTACTTCGGATCCCATGAGATCTTTCACGTGTTCATCATGCTGGGAAGTCTGTGCCACTACATTGTGATGTACGGCTATGTCTCTGTGATGAAGTGATTCATTCCCCAGTTGAAATAAAAAGAGATAGCCGCTGCCTTTGGGCAGCGGCTATCTCTTTTTATTCCTTTATCCTTTTCCTCTTATCCTTATCCTGTTATCCTTTTCTTTTCTTTCTGTTCCTTTTCCGCTTCCCTCACCAGTTCATCAGTTCCAGCTTCTCCTTCCTGGAGAGCTGTTTGATCTGGTATTCCCTCCTCATGGCTTCCTCTCTGGTGGCATAGCCCTCATAGTAGACCAGGTGTACGGGGCGTCTGGTCCTGGTATACTCGGCCCCGCCCTTTCCCTGATTGTGAGCTTTGATCCTTTTTTCCAGGTTGTTGGTCCAGCCGGTGTAGAGGGTGCCGTCGGCGCATTCCACCATGTACACGTAATTCATGCCTGTTCTTTGCTCCACCTCTCATAGGATACCCGCATCATCTCTCTGGTCAGGCTCACCCCGTCGTCCATGTCCTTTAACTTCCGGATGTCCACCCATTCCCCCAGGGAAAGCTCACTGGTATCGATGGAGAGCTCAGGTTCCCCTTCCGCCTCACAGAAGAAGCCCATGAGCAGTCCGCCGGTAAAGCCCCAGGGCTGACTCTTATAATAGGTAATGTTTTTTACCTGGATCCCCACTTCCTCCATCACTTCCCGGGTTACCGTCTCCTCCACGGTCTCTCCGATCTCCGTAAAGCCGGCAATGAGGGCGTACTTTGCATACTCCCTCCCCGCATACTTGGTAAGGAGAACCTTATCCCCGGAGCGGACACAGACAATCACCGCCGGACAGATCTTGGGATAGATCTTATTGCCGCAGTGGGGACAGTAGAGCATCCTCTCTTTAGTGTCATGGACCAGAGGAGTGGTGCATCTCCCGCAGCAGCGGTTGTCCTGATACCAGGTGTTCAGATGATTCCCCAGCACACCTGCGTAGCAGATCTCTTTAGGTCCCGAAGACCGGAGAAGACTTAAAGCCTGGTAGGTGAACCCTTCTGCCTCCTCCACCGGATCCAGACAGAGGAAAAACTTCCTCTCATCGATGGAAAACCCGTAGATTCCTTTTTGTTCATCGATTCCCAACTCCAAAAAAGAGGGAAGATCGATCCTGTCCCTGGTCACCCTTACAAGGATCCGGCCCTCCCGGTAAACGAGACAGGTATCCTTTTCTTCCGCTTTGATGTGCCGGTATTCATTTCGAAGCCGACAAGGTGCGATATCCTGGATCATGACAAAACCTCCTAAAACAACAAAAAACACCATGGAAATGGTGTTTGAAAAGTGAAGCATCGGGGATTCGAACCCCGGACAACTTGATTAAAAGTCAAGTGCTCTGCCACCTGAGCTAATGCTCCCCGTTATGGATATCATGAGTAATGCCCAGAGCCGGAATCGAACCAGCGACACGAGGATTTTCAGTCCTCTGCTCTACCGACTGAGCTATCTGGGCAGAAAAAGTAGCGGGGACAGGATTTGAACCTGTGACCTTCGGGTTATGAGCCCGACGAGCTTCCAGACTGCTCCACCCCGCGTCAATATTAGGTGTTTCCCAAGCCGATGATCGGACTCGAACCGATAACCTGCTGATTACAAATCAGCTGCTCTGCCAATTGAGCCACATCGGCACCTGACCATCGGTAAAATAAGAAGAATGAATGCATATTCAATCTTCTAATGGATGGAGAAGGATTCGAACCTTCGAAGGCGTCGCCAACAGATTTACAGTCTGCCCCCTTTGGCCACTCGGGAATCCATCCATGTTAGATATGGGGCCTATAGGACTCGAACCTATGACCCTCTGCTTGTAAGGCAGATGCTCTCCCAGCTGAGCTAAGACCCCATATTATGCGTACCAAATACCTAACCTTGCGTTAAGCACTCAGTACGGAGCGACCCAGAAGAGACTCGAACTCTCGACCTCCGCCGTGACAGGGCGGCGTTCTAACCAACTGAACCACTGGGCCATGATCACTGCACGCTCAAAACTGCATACATGTTTAACATCTGACGCAAACCATCTTACCACATGGGCTAAACTTTTGCAAGTATTTTTTTAAATAAGAATCTCTCTTTGACCACGCGTAAAGGACAAGCCCTCACCCGATTAGTAGCAGTCAGCTCCAT
>CAZJYM010000177.1:0-6921 GCA_964550245.1 uncultured Blautia sp.
AGGAAGAAGCAACTGAGGAAGCTGCCACCGAGGAAGAAGCAACTGAGGAAGCTGCTACCGATGAGGCCGCTGCTGAAGAAGCCCCTGCTGAAGAAGCTCCTGCTGAGGAAGCTCCCGCTGAAGAGGAAGCAACCGAGGAAGCTGCTGCTGAGTAATTAATATAACCCGGGAAATACAGACTTGAACACATAAGGTACAAAAGAGTACCCGGCTATAAATTCTTTTTATAGCCGGGTATTTCTTTTCACTATTTGACACCGGAGGACAGTAGTGGTAGCATAAGAAATGCTCCGGGGGCGGAAAATCCGGGAATGGAACAATTACCTGCCGGGTGCCTGCAGGGCTGACTTTCCTCCACAGGGCGGCTGCATCCCCGGGTTTTTCCTGCCCGAAGCAAAAAATAAAAATAAGTTCTACAGCTGAAAATCATTTCAAAAAAGGAGAAAAAGTATGAAGAAACGACTATTGGCACTGATCATGGCCGGAACCCTCTCCCTGAGTCTGCTGGGAAGCACGGCCGTCATGGCGGATGATGGCGGGGAAGAGCTGGCAGACGAGCAGGTATTAAACCTGAGACTGACGGATCTGAAGCTGCTGGATGTAAACGATGCCCGTAACTTCAACGAATTCCAGATCCTCACCGAGGTGCAGGAAGGACTTTTCCGGACCTTCACCGATGAAAACGGCGTGGACGTGGTGGAAAACGCGGGATGTACCAGCTATGAGATCAGCGATGACAACCTGACCTACACCTTCCATCTGCGTGACGGCTGTGTGTGGTCCGACGGGGTTCCCGTGACGGCTCAAAACTACGTGGATTCCTGGCTGCGCCTGATCAATCCGGAATCAGCCTTTGCCTACGCCTTCCTGGCCACCGGCATCGTCGGAGCGGAAGCCTACTATAACGGAGAAGGCGCTGTGGAGGACGTTGCCATCCAATACATTGATGACCTGACTTTCAGCTGCACCCTGTCTGAGCCGGATGCCACCTTTATCAAAAAGGTAGGCATGGTCTGCTTTTACCCCATCCGCAAGGATCTGATCGATGCGGCGGAGGCAGAGGGCAAGGACTGGACAAACGACTATACCCTGCATGTATTTAACGGCCCCTTCATCATCTCGGACCGTGTGCTGGAAAACAGCATGACTCTGACCAAGAATGAAAACTACTGGGATAAGGACAATGTCACCCTGACGCAGGTGAACCTGCGGGTTGTGGATGAGACCTCCACCCAGGCTCAGCTGATGGAGTCCCAGCAGCTGGACGTGCTGATCCTGTCGGATGTGGAATACGTGGACATGTGGCAGCCCTACGTGGATCAGGGAACCTTTGCTCATGTCAGCCTCGCCACTCCCACTGTAGACTATCTGGTGGTGGATCAGCATGAAGCAGGCGCCGGCGGTCCCTCCGGACTGATGCGCAACGCCAAGTGCCGTCTGGCCATGAGTCTGGCCTTTGACCGGGAAGAATACGTATCCCTGTTCTACAACGATCTGTATGTTCCCGCCTATGGCATTATTCCTCCGGGATTTACCGTAGGGGATCTGGACTACCGTAATGAGGTGGAAGAACCTCTGCTGGCCTCCAAAGACTACAAGGATGATCCCGATTACCTGCAGGGCCTGTTTGAGGAAGGCATGGCCGAGGAGGGAGTTGAGGGCAGCGCCGGTGACGTCACCCTTACCGTCTTTACCTACAGCCCCTCGACTCAGGCCAACAGCCAGCTGGAGTGGTACAAGCAGCAGCTGGAGAGCAAGCTGGGTGTGCAGGTAGCCGTGGAGATCTATCCCGACAGCTCCACCTGGGTTACCGCCCGGGATTCCTATCAGTATGACTTCTATTCCATGGGATGGAACGGAGACTACAACGATCCCATGACCTTCCTGGAACTGTGGACCACCGGCAACGGATACGCCAAGTTCATGGGCGGCTACACCAATCCCGAGTATGACGATCTGGTGTTTAGCGCCATCAGCTCCCAGGACCAGCAGGAACGACTGGATCTCTACGCCCAGGCCGAGGAGATGCTTCTCAACGACGGCGCAGTCATCCCGCTGGTTTACCCCACCAAGGAGATCTTCTATCAGTCCTATGTATCGGGACTTTCCATGCCCATGTTTGGGGCAGAATTCGAATTCAGCCGGGTAAAGATCCTGGCTCACTGATTGGCCCATATGTTTGAACAATGAGAGAAGGCGGAGGGGGGAGCGGGGACGCTTCCCCCTCCGCTGTTGCCTTTTGGAGGATGAAACTGTGAAAACGCTGACTTTCATTTTGCGGCGGTTTGTGGTGATGCTTTTTACCCTGTTTATCATCGCCACCGCCACATTTTTCCTGCTGGCCGCCACTCCCGGCGACGCCCTGACCGCCCGGGTGGAGCGTCTTCCCGACCAGGTGGCGGAACGGCTCTATGCCCGATACGGTCTGGACCGTCCGGTAATGGAGCGGTATGTGATCACCATGAAGAGCCTTCTTCACGGTGATTTCGGCGAATCCATCATCTATCAGGGACAGACTGTGCAGTCCATCATTGCGGAAAAGGGACCCGTTTCCGCCAGACTGGGCATTCAGCAGATGCTTCTGGGGGTTACGGTAGGCCTGCTGCTGGGCATCCTGGCGGCGGTGAAGAAAGGAACCATCTGGGACTACCTGGTGGTGGGGCTGTCCATTTTGCTGATATCGGTGCCAAATCTGATATTTGCCCTTGGCCTTCAGCAGATCTTTGCGGGTACCCTCAAATGGTTCCCCGTCATTGGATGGCCCACCACCAACATCTGGTTTGGAGGCTGGGAATACACGGTGCTGCCCACCCTGGCAGGGTGCTTCGGCTACATCGCCTCCTATGCCCGGCTTCTGAAAGCTTCCATGCTGGACGTAATCAACCAGGATTACGTGCTGACTGCCGAGTCCAAGGGCTTAACCCGGGGTGAAGTGATCCGTCACCACGTGCTGCGGAACTCCTTCATTCCCATTATCACCAACCTTCCCATGAGCATGGCCATGTGCATCACCGGATCCTTCTTCATCGAATCCGTGTTCTCCATTCCGGGGCTGGGACTCTACTACGTAAATGCGGTGGCTGCCCAGGATGTTTCCATCGTAATGGGAGAAACCGTCATTCTTTCTGCAATCTACATCGTTGTGGTCTTTATCACGGACATCCTGTACACCGTGGTGGACCCCCGCATCCGCATTTCCGGCGGCAAGAAATAGAAGGGAGGAGAGACGATGACAACTGCAAGAATTCTGACTCCCCAGGAAAGCGCCCGGGTGGACCGGAACCGCTTCGACGCGGAAAAGATCAACCGGCCCACCATGACCTTCTGGCAGGGTGCCTGGCGCCGGCTTAAGAAGAATCCCATCGCCATCGCTGCAGGACTTCTTCTTCTGCTGCTGGTTTTCTTCATGCTCTTTGGCCCCTTAATCTCCGGAGAGAATTATCTCACCATTGACGCCCAGATGAAAAACACCCCGCCCAACAAAACCCACTGGTTCGGCACGGATGCGATGGGGCGGGATCTCTTCAGCCGGGTATGGATCGGCTGCCGCCTTTCTCTTCTGGTGGCCCTGGTCTGTTCCTTTGTGCAGATCGTTGTGGGCTGCGCCTACGGCGGCATCATGGCCTACTTCGGCGGCATCGTGGACAGCGTGATGATGCGCTGCATCGAGGTGATCAACTCCTTCCCCTCCCTGCTGGTAACATTGCTGGTCATGATGGTGGTGGGCAAAAACGTGGGCGGCCTTCTGGTTGCCATGTGCATCACATCCTGGTGCGGCACCGCAAGGCAGATTCGTGGACAGCTGATGCAGCTGCGTGAATCCGAGTACGTGCAGGCGGCCCAGATGATCGGCGCCTCTCCGCTGCGGATCATCACCAAGCACCTGCTGCCCAACACGGTGAGCATCCTGATCCTGAACCTGTGCTCCAGCATCCCCAGCTACATCTTTACGGAGGCCAGCCTTAGTTTCCTGGGCATGGGCCTTTCCGGAGACGTGATCAGCCTGGGCGTGCTGATCTCCGAGGGCAAAACCAAGATGTCCTTCTATCCCTGGCAGCTGTTTTACCCCGCCCTGGTCCTGTGCCTGGCCGTTCTGGGCTTTAACCTGCTGGGAGACGCCCTTCGGGACGCCCTGGATCCCAGAACACACAATTGATGGTGAACGATTATGAGTGAGAAACTACTTGAAGTAAAAAATCTGGCCGTGTCCTATCACGGCTACGCAGGGGAAGTGCAGTCGGTACGCAATGTCACCTTCGACGTGGAAAAGGGGGAGACGGTGGCCATCGTGGGAGAATCCGGCTGCGGCAAATCCGTGACCGCCAAATCCATTATGCGGCTGATCAAGACACCCCCGGGTGAAATCAAGGAGGGAAGTCAGATTCTCTTCAAGGGGGAAGATGTACTGAAGTTTGACGACAAACGCCTGCAGGAATACCGGGGCGGCGAGGTGGCCATCATCTTTCAGGATGCCCTGGCGGCCTTGAATCCCACCATGACGGCGGGAAAGCAGATCGCGGAAAATCTGCTCCACCACACAAAGATGTCCAAAAAGGAAGCCATGGCCAAAGCCGTGGACCTTCTGCGGATGGTGGGGATTCCCCAGCCGGAGCAGAGAGTGCGTCAGTATCCCCATGAGTTTTCCGGAGGCATGCGCCAGCGTGTGATGATCGCCATCGCCTTTGCCTGCAATCCCCAGCTTTTAATCGCCGATGAGCCCACCACGGCTCTGGACGTGACCATTCAGTCCCAGATCATCGATCTGATCAAGAAGCTGCAGCAGGAAAACGGCACCTCGGTGATCATGATCACCCATGACCTGGGTGTGGTGGCCAACATCGCCCACCGCATCGTCGTGATGTATTCGGGGAAGATCGTGGAGCGGGGATCCAGCAGCGATCTGTTCCGCCATCCCCGTCACCCCTACACCAATGCTCTTCTGGAGGCAGTTCCCAGACTGGACCTGAGCAACAAGCAGAAGCTGACCTCCATCGAGGGCACGCCTCCCGATCTTCTCAATCCTCCCAAAGGCTGTCCCTTCTGCACGAGGTGCAGATACTGCATGGAGATCTGCTGTGAAGAACAGCCTCCCGTGGTTCCCTTTGAAAACGGACACGAGGCCAGCTGCTGGCTCTACTTCCTGCAGGAGGCCCCGGAGGATGCTCCCTTTGTAAAGGAGGGCCGGGCATGAGTGAAAATGTGATCCTTGAGGTTAAGAATTTAAAGAAGCATTTCGACCTGGGCCACGGCCGGGTTCTGAAAGCGGTGGACGACGTCTCCTTCAACATCCGGGAAGGGGAAACCCTGGGACTGGTGGGGGAGTCGGGCTGCGGCAAGACCACCTGCGGCCGTACCTGCCTGGGCATGTATACCAAAACCTCCGGGGAGGTTCTTTACAAGGGAAAGGACGTCCACGCCATGAAGGGGGCGGAGCTCTTCGCCTTTAAAAAGGACGCCCAGCTGATCTTTCAGGATCCTTATGCCTCCCTGGATCCCCGTATGACCGTCAGCGACATCATCGGGGAAGGAATTGACGTGCACCATCTGGCCAAAAACCATCAGGAGCGCACCGACATGATCTACGATCTGTTAAACCTGGTGGGCTTAAACAAAGAGCATGCCAACCGTTTCATCCACGAGTTCTCCGGAGGCCAGCGCCAGCGTATCGGAATCGCCCGGGCTCTGGCGGTGCGCCCCAAGATGCTGGTGCTGGATGAGCCCATCTCCGCCCTGGATGTTTCCATCCAGGCGCAGGTTGTCAACATGCTCATCAGCTTCCAGAAGGACTTTGACCTGACCTACCTCTTTATCGCCCACGACCTTTCCATGGTGAAGCACGCCTCCGACCGGGTGGCCGTCATGTACCTGGGAAACATCGTGGAGATCACCCGGTCGGAGGAGCTCTACAACCATCCTCTCCACCCCTACACCCAGGCCCTGCTCTCCGCCATTCCCATCCCGGATCCGGAGATTGAAAAGCAGCGGGAGGGCACCCGCATCCGCCTGGAAGGGGAGGTACCCAGTCCCATCAATCCCCCTGCCGGCTGCAAGTTTGCCGGCCGCTGCCGCTATGCCACGGCCCGCTGCCGTCAGGAGGCGCCGGAGCTTAAAGACGTGGGATCTGACCACCATGTGGCCTGTTTCGCCGTCAACCAGTCATGAAAAAACTGCAGGACTTTCTCCATGACCTGGTTCGTACGGCTCTGGCAGGCGGGGTGATCGCCTGTGTGATCTTTGCCCTGTTTTTCCTCATCGGCCTTTTAGTGGGCAGGTTTCAGGTCCAAAAGGCCATGGTCTGGCCCAGAGGCGCCCTCTTTATCTCCGGGGCATTGCTTCTTTTAGTCTCCGGGGGAATGCTGATTCGAAAGCCCAATGAAAAGAAGATAAAAGGCTATGACAGGTGGAAGGATCACTACCGGGTCTTTGGAATCTTTTCCGTGTTCTTCACCACGGCCGTCACCATCCTGATTGCGGCCTGCCTTGTGGACTACGCATTATACTACTGACAGACAAAGAAAAAGAAAGCCGGGAAATAAATTCCCGGCTTTCTTTTTTATCTGATTCTGTCCGGATTGTAGACAATGTTTCCCAGTCCCCCGTCCACTCTTGTCATCTCCGGCGTCATGGCTTTGGCAATCAGGACCTTCTTTCCCATAAAGTCAAAGGGCACATCATCCGTATTGCCCTTCTGGATGTCCTCACAGACCTCTATGACTCCGTCGATCAGTTCCGGAGGAAGAGGACTCTCCCCATGAGAGAGATAGATCCGGTCGTAGGTGCCTGCCAGCCTTTGTTTCAGTTCCTTCAGGTTTTTCTCATACCCCACCACCGTCTCGGAAGTCACATCAAACAGGAAGGTAAAGGTATTGCAGGCATCCCCGGTGATCAGGGAGCGCTCTTCCTTGATAAGGATCACCATGG
>CAZJYM010000178.1:0-6910 GCA_964550245.1 uncultured Blautia sp.
TCG
This sequence comes from uncultured Blautia sp., assembly GCA_964550245.1. Lineage (GTDB taxonomy): Bacteria > Bacillota > Clostridia > Lachnospirales > Lachnospiraceae > Blautia_A. The sequence continues at coordinate 4 of CAZJYM010000178.1, forward strand.
TAAGCGGATACTTCCCGGGAGGAGGCCAGAAAGCCCTGATACCGGCTGTGGGGAGCAAACGGGTGTGAAGAATGACAGTAGATGCCGTTTATCCCCTTTTCAAAGCTGGTCTCCAGGCAGCGGTACATCTCGTAGTACCGGGGATAATCAAAGCCTTCCAGTTCAAAGGAGACCACGGAGAAAAGGCTGATCTTCCTCACTCGTTCGCTGCGGTTTTCGATGCGGACCCTCCACATCTCATGAAAGCAGTCCTCCGGTACGAAGATCTGCCAGGAGGCTGAGATGTCCGCCTTTTCGGTAAAGATCCAGGAATCACAGATCCTGTGCTCGCAGCGGTATGAATCCACCGGCTGATCGGAGGGACCTGTGCCGATGTTCCAAAACTCCCCGGTCTCCTCATCCCGGAGGAAGATATGGCGGGCATCCCCCTGGTTGAGACGACACATGTTTGCATTGGAATCCACATAATAGCTTCTCCCCTGTCCGGTCTGGGATACCTGGGCACAGTACCCGTTTTCATTCCACAGGTAATTATACCAGAGGCGGGGAGTCTGCACATCTGTGATGATGCAGGCATCCCCCTCCTCTGAAAAGTGGTATAAGTCTCTCAACTTTTCTCCTTCCTCCGGGCTACTTCTTTTCGCATGTCGGGAAGCTTCTTTTCCAGGTCAAAGCCCCGGAAGATGAAAAACATCACCAGATTGATCACCACCGGCAGGTAGTTGGAAAACCCGTAGATGGCCATGCGCATGGATCCGGTAGCCTCTGAAAGGGTAGGATCATAGGAGCCCAGCATCAAAAAGAAGCTGAGAAGCAGTGTTCCGATGCCGTTTCCCACCTTGTTGCCGAAACCGATGGCTCCGCTGGAGGTGGCCACCAGGGTTTTGTCATACTTCCACTGGTTGTAGTCCACGGCCATGGCCAGGAGAACCCCGTAAAGACACATGAGAGGGATCTGGATGAAACTTCCGATCAGGCTGGTAACCACGTAGAGGGTAAAGTTGGTGGGCACAAAGCAGCGGATGAACGCAGTTGCGGCCGCGCCCAGAAGGCCCACGTTGACGGTTGTTGTTACTCCCAGCTTGGCGATAATGGGTTTGGAGAGGGCAAAGCCCGCCACAGTGGCCAGCATGCCCACGGCTCCGATCATGCCCACCAGGTTGTCATTGCCGAAGATCCATTTGCAGTAGTAGGTGCCGGAGGCCCCGGCAATGGCATTGGTGATGGCGGTGATCAGGTTGAAGAGCAGCACGATCACCCAGTACCGGTTGTGCAGCAGCATGGTCATGGCATCCTTAAAGGGAACCGCCTCCTCATCTCCGGTGGCGGCAGGTCCTGAATCTTCCAGATCCGATACGAACACCGCCTTTCTCCCGTTGTTGTAGCAGATCATGAAGAGCAGGAAGGTAATGGCCGCCAGAATGGCCCCATACTTGATCCAGGCATTCTGGGTTCCCCCGAGGATGTTGGTGAGGGGAATAGTGGCGATGGCGATCACCATTCCGGCTCCGTAGTTGCCTACCGCCCGGAAGACACCCATGCTTCCCCGCTCGCTCTGACTGTTGGTCCGCACCACCATCACCGCGGAGAAGGGTGTGGCGATCATGGTGTAGATTACCGCGGTGAGCAGCAGGTTGGTCACCAGGGCGTAGATCAGGGCCGGCAGCTGCCCGGCTTTAACGGGAACCGTAAACATAAGGATCATGATAGCAGCTGCCGGCACCGACATCCGCAGCATCCACTGGTAGTATTTCTTATTTCCCCCTTTGGAGTGATCGATCACGTTTCCGAAGATCACATCCGTAAAGGCGTCGATCACCTTGGCAATGGCCATCACCACGCCCACACCGCCTACGGCCAGGCCTACCTTGTCCGTGTAAAAGTAGGTCATCTGTCCTACAATGTTGGCCATCAGGCCTAAAGCCAGCTGACCGCAAAAGTCGGCCAGATAATCCCTTTTGCGCATGACCCGCTTGGCGCCGTCTGCATCGTAGCCCAGGTCCTCAATGGTTTTTCCCATTTCTTTCCTTCCTTTCCTGATCTTTCCATGTCCAGCGGTATTTTCCGCTTCCAACCTCCACAGTACCTTCCGGCATCACCACTTCCGCCCTTGTATTGACCGGAATCTCCACGCTGAGGGTAGTTTCATCCCCCTCTTTTTCCCACTTTACCCGAATCCTGCCGTGTACGGTGTCGTGATAACCTTCCGCCCAGGTTAGAGGGCAGTCAAAGCGGGGAGAGATCCGCACCCGGTCAAAGCCTGTCCCCGAATTTATTATTCCCAGCAGGTTCCGGTACATCCAGTCCCCCACACAGCCGAAGGCATAGTGGTTAAAGGAGCACACATCCCGGCTGCCGTCGGGCTTTATGGCACTCCAGGACTCCCACATGGTGGTGGCCCCCTGTTTTACCTCGTAAAGCCAGGAGGGACACTGATCCTGCCAGAGAAGGGAGTATGCCAGATCGACCCGACCGTTTTCGGAGAGTACATCCAGAATGAAGGGAACAGACATGAAGCCGGTATCCAGACAGCCCTGGTTTTCCCGGATCAGCTCCTCCAGCCTTTCCAGAAGCTTTCCCCGGGATTCTTCCGGAACCATGTCAAACTGCAAAGCCAGTACGTAAAGGCCCTGAAGGTCTACACCCAGCCGGCCCTCCGGGGTAAGCCAGGTATGGGCAAAAGCGGTGCGGATCCTGCTTCCCAGCTCCCTGTAGTAAAGAACTGTCTCCTGATCCCCCAGCACCTGCGCGATCTGGCCGAACAGATCCGCGTCCCGGGCGTAGAGCATGGTGGCCACCGGAAAGCCGGTGAGCATCGCGGCCTTCTGTCCGTCGGCAAAGCCCTGATCGTTTACCACGCTGGGAACCAGCCATTCCCCGAACTGAAATCCCGTATTAATGATGAAGGATTCATCCTCAGAGCTTCCCGGAGGAGTCTGATGAGCCAGGTTTTCCAGGTAATTCATCCACCTCTTCATGGCCGTATAGTTTTCCCGCAGCACTTCCTCATCCCCGTAGGTCTTATAGAGCTCCCAGGGAAGAGTGAGAATCACGTCTCCCCAGCCGGTGGAAGCTCCTCCCAGCTGATTGATGTAGTTGGGGATCTGGGGAACCGTGTACTGGATGGCTCCGTTTTCCAGCTGTTCCCGGAGGATGGATTTCAGCCATTCCTTATAAAACTCTAAAAGAGACTGGTTAAAAAGGGAAGTTTTCCCGTAAATGGCCACATCTCCGGTCCAGCCGGCCTTTTCCCGGGTGGGACAGTCGGTGGGGAGGGAGAGCATGTTGCTGAGCTGGCTGTGGAAGATGTTTTCCTGCAGCTTACTGATACAGGGATCCGAACAGCGGAAGTCTCCGGCCTTTTCATTATCCGTGGCGATCACAATGCCGGTAAACTGACTCAATTCCCAGGGATCCGTTCCCTGTCCCGTGATCTTTACATAGCGGAAGCCGTGGTAGGTAAACTCCGGTTCAAAGGTCTCCTCCCCTTCTCCCTTCAGGATGAAGCGGTCGATCTGCTCCTGGGACTTTCCCGTAAAGGGGTAGGTAAAGGTTCCGTCTGCGAGAAGTTCCTCCGTGTGCTCCAGCTTGATCTCCGTTCCGGCTTCCCCATAAATCCCGGTGATCCGCAGGTGTCCGGCGAAATTTTGTCCCATGTCCAGGATGGTCTCTCCCCGGGCATTGACGATGAGGCTCACCGGCTTAATCTCCCCGACTGCCCGGACGGGGGCATCCGTCTGTAAGACCAGGGTGCTTTTGTCAAAGTCCGCCCTGTGGACTTTCTTCCAGCCGGTGGTATCCATGTCCGGAAGGGAGAAATCCGGGATACACCTTCTGGCATCAAAGGTCTCTCCGCTGTAGATGTCCGCCTTTACCCAGGGCCCCGATTCGCTGTAGACAAACTCGGGATCGGAAAGAACGGTTTCCCGGGTGCCGTCCTCGTAGACCATCTCCAGCTCCATCAAAAGCCCGGCGTTGGTGCCGTACTCGCAGCCCACCCCATTGGCCACCCTGCCCCGGTACCATCCGGGGGTAATGACAAAGCCAATGCCGTTATCTCCCGGGTGGATCTGATCTGTCACATCGTAGGCCTGAAATTTGATCATCTTATCATAGCTGGTGTATTCCGGAGCCAGCAGGGTGTCGGAGCCTTTCCTTCCATTTATATAGAACGCATACACGCCCCGGGCCGTGGCATAAAGGGTGGCCCGTACCACCGAAGCCTTTACGGAAAACTTCCGAAACATCTCTACCGCCGGGAAGTAAGGATAACCGGGGGATGACTGAAAGAACTCATACTCGTTGAAAAACTCGGCCGGCTCTCCCTTCATCAGATGGGAGACATATTCAGACCACTTCCGTTTGGCAATGGCTACAGGATGTTCGGTAAGGCCCAGGGGGTACTGATCCGGCTCCACCATTTCCGCTCTCCACTCCTCCGGTGTAAAGATGGCGGTGGAGAAGGATAAGAAACCGCTGTCCGCTTCTTCCCCCTGATTGTCCCACACATGCACGGAAAAGGAATAAAAGCTCCGGCTCTTCAGGGGCTTCCCCCCGTAGTGAATCCCGTGATCCTGCGAGGTTTCCAGGTATCCGCTGTCCCAAAGCAAAACCCCTTCCCTTCCCGGTATGGGATGGTTCCATACCCGGATCCGGCAGGCTTTCTGGTAAACGTCCCTTCTGTCAGAAGAGAGCACCCAGGAAAATGCCGGAAAGGGAGAATCTACGTTTACAGGCTCCCGTTTGTTCTCACAGAGCACCTTTTCAAGCTTTAACATACCGCTGCTCCTTTCTCTTCCTGATACCCGCATTGTAAGTCCAATATGGGAGGAAATATTTCAAAATCCTGTTATAAATTTCAAAATGCTGTATTCCGGAAAGAAAGTGTGGTATAATCTTCAATAAGAACTCTAATTGAAAGGAAACAGCCATGGACTACGCCGCCTATTGTCAGACTTATTTTGAAGCCGTCCGGATCCCCATCACGCTGATGAAGGATCAGGCTCCCGTATACTCTGCTCTGGCAGAGCTTCTGGGGATGAATGCCCCCGAAGAGAAATGGACTCTCTACCCGGCCGAACACAACCCCAGCTTTGAGACGCTCTCCCCGGACATTGAATACGGACGGGTGAAGGTGGAGGGAACGGGATATGACATTATCCTGGGGCCTGTCTTCAGTATGCCCCCTACCCCTGAACTGGTATCCGCCTTTATCCATGAACAGGCTCTGCCTCTGGAGCTTCGGGAACAGCTGATGGAGATCTTCTGCTCCATGCCGGTGATCACCCATTTGCAGCTGGCCAGACACATGGCCCTGATCCACCTGACGGTAAACGGTCAGAAGGTGGATGAGAGCATCTTTTACGATCCGGGACATGCCTTTTCCCGGGAACTGAATGAAGATCTGGAAAAGAGCCGGATGGAGATCATGGAGGAAGGGGATCTGCACAACTCCTACCAGTTCGAGATGGAGATGTTCCAGTACATTCAGGACGGAAACACCGCCAGCCTTACCAGGCATCTGCAGTCCAGAAGCGGCGGCATCCGTGAAGGAAAGATGGCGGCCACTCCCTTACGGCAGGCGAAAAATGTCCTCATCACCGCCGCCGCCAAGATCGCCATGCTGGGAGCCATCCCCGGAGGGGTAGATGTGGAACAGGCTTATCAGCTGATGGAACACTACATCCGGGAGTGCGAGCGTCTGGTAAACATACGGGAGGTAAAGACTCTCCAGCATGCCATGGTGATGGATTTCTGCCGCCGTTCCGAGGAAGCCAGGATCCCGGAGGGGATCTCCCCGGAGGTCTACCAGTGCATGAACTTCATCCGTTCCCACACCAATGAGAAGATCACCATCTCCGATGTGGCAGACCACATCTCCCGAAGTCCCTCCCATGTGATGAAAAAATTTCGGGAGGAACTGGGTTTTCACGCAGGGGCCTACATCACCCGCTGCAAGCTGGAGGAAGCCAGAAGCCTTCTCACCCACACCGACATGTCTCTGGCGGAGATCAGCAGCTACCTGTGTTTTTCCAGCCAGTCCTATTTTCAGACGCTGTTTAAGAAGCAGTACGGAGTGACACCGCTGCAGTACAGGAAAGACGGACTTAAAAACGAGAATAAACAAAGTGAAGGTCAGATAAAAAAATAATTCAGGAAGCAAAAATGAACTGATAATAAATTGAAAAAGCAGAAAAAACGAATGAGTAAAAATAAAATTTCCAACTGTTGCAAAAGTGTGCAGCATGTGCTATAATATATTACTATACAACCTGGTAATTTGATCAGCTGCCTGGTCCCGGGTTTTCATGATTTGCGGAGATATATAAATGGATGGAATTTCTATAGAGCGATTAAATTTATCCAAACGTGCCATTAATGGTTTGAATAAATTGGGGATTCATACCGTTGAACAGTTGCTTGACACTTCGTTAGATGATATTTTGAAGCAAAAAAATAATATCGGTGTGAAGACTTTAAATGAAATTAAGACGGTCATGCAGCAGGCATATGTTATGGAAGAAGAGTCCACGGATTTCCCGGAAAATGCTCTGGAGGAAACTGAGTTTTCTTACGAACAGCTGGTTGAGATGTCCCTGCATTCCATAGATGAACTCCACCTCTCCTGCCGTCCCAATAACATTCTCCACAATAAGGGACTTTTGACAATCGACAGGGTTGCCGTACTGTCGGATCGTGATTTTGAGGAAATGATGGGTCTTGGGAAAAAGTCCATTGATGAAATCAAAGAAACGGTTGATTTATGGATTCAGCAAAATATTTCCTTCAGTAAGGAATCTCCCTTAAAACGCCATGATAAAGATTTGGAGCTTCTCCTGCGGAGGATAGCATCCGATCTTGAACCGATTTTTCATATTTACTGGAGAAGTCTTTATAATAATACCGT
>CAZJYM010000179.1:0-6890 GCA_964550245.1 uncultured Blautia sp.
CTGTTAACCGAAGGGTTGTAGGTTCGAGCCCTACTCGGGGAGCATGTAAGCCCGTAAACATTTATGTTTACGGGCTTATTTATTATCTGAAAGGAGGAGGAATGAAATGTCTCTGGAACCTGAAAAGATGCCCCGGCTGGGCTTTGGCCTTATGAGGCTGCCCAAAAAGGAGGATCAGATTGATCCTGTACAGTTGAACCGGATGGTGGATCTGTACATGGAGACCGGAAACTGCTACTTTGACACGGCTTATGTTTACGACGGAGGAAATTCTGAGAAAGCGGTGAAGACAGCCCTGTCGGACCGTTATCCCCGGGACCGCTTCCTGCTGGCCACCAAACTTCCCTCCTGGGCCCTGAAGGAGAAGGAAGACAGGGACAAAATCTTTGAGGAGCAGCTGACCCGCTGCGGCGTCTCCTATTTTGACTTCTACCTTCTCCATTCGGTGGAGGACGGATCCCATTACCGGACTTACCAGGAGATGGACTGTTTTTCCTGGGCCATGGAGAAAAAGAGGGAAGGCAGGATCCGCCACTTCGGCTTTTCCTATCACGGAAGTCCCGAACTTCTGGATCAGATCCTGGACTGTCATCCGGAGGTGGAGTTTGTCCAGATTCAGCTCAACTACGCGGACTGGGAAAATCCCGTGGTGCGCTCCGGAAAACTCTATGAGGTGCTGCGCCGCCGCAATATTCCCATGATCATCATGGAACCGGTAAAGGGCGGCACCCTGGCCAGCCTTCCGCCGGAACTGGAGGCGAAGTTTCGGGCGGTCCGTCCGGATGCCTCCCCGGCCAGCTGGGCACTGCGCTTTGTGGGTTCCCTTCCGGGAGTCATGACCATTCTCTCCGGCATGAGCAGTGAAGAGCAGATGCGGGAAAACCTGGCCACCTTTTCTGACTTTGAACCGCTCTCGGAAGAGGAGAAGTCCCTGATTGGAGAGGTAAGACGTGAGATGCTCAACGTGGAGCAGATCGGCTGTACCTCCTGCCGGTACTGTACCCAGGGGTGTCCGAAGAACATCTCCATCCCGGATGTATTTCGAACCGTCAATACCATGAAACTCTACCATGAGGAATTTCGGCCCAGACAGTTTTATGCCGGCGTGATCAGTCAGGGATACGGCAGAGCCTCTGACTGCATTCAGTGCGGACAGTGCGAGAGCGTATGTCCCCAGCACCTGCCGGTTATCTCGCTGATGCGCGATGCCGCCGGGATCCTTGATAATAAGGCCTGAAAAGAGGAAAAGGGAGGACCGGAGCAGGTGGAAGAGATGATGTTTCAGGGGAAGATAGCGGTTATCACAGGAGGTGCCCACGGTATCGGCAGATGTATTGCGGATGAATTTGACAGGCACGGAGCCGTCAGTGTGGTGATCGATACCCGCGAGGGAAACCACTACAGGGGGGATATTGGAAGAAAAGAGGTTTTGGAGGACTTTGCTTCCCGGGTGATCAGCCGGTACGGACACCTGGATTATCTGATCAACAACGCTCCGCCCTTATGCAAAGGAATCTCCTCCTGCAGCTATGAGGAGTTTGAGTATGCTCTCTCCGTAGGGGTTACGGCTCCCTTTTATCTTGCCAGGCTGTTTGCGGACCACTTCGGGGAGGGAGGATGCATTATCAACATCTCTTCTTCCCGGGACCGCATGAGTCAGCCCCAGACCGAAAGCTACACAGCCGCCAAAGGCGGCATATCGGCTCTTACCCATGCCCTGGCCGTCAGCCTTGCAGGGAAGGTGCGGGTCAATTCCATCTCTCCCGGCTGGATCGATACGGACAGCACAATCTATGAGGGACCGGATGCAGATCAGCACCCCGCCGGACGGGTGGGGAATCCTCTGGATGTCGCCAGCATGGTGCTTTTCCTCTGTTCGGAGAAAGCCGGATTCATCACCGGCGAAAACATCTGTATTGACGGCGGAATGACCAGACAGATGATCTACCACAACGACTTCCACTGGAAACTGGAGACGCAGTAAACAAAAGGACCGCAGACGAAACGTCTGCGGTCCTTTTTGTTTGCTTTCAGGAGAGATTCTCCTGCTTCCAGATGGGAAAGAACAGAGTTACCTCATATGTGTTTTCTTCGGTACGGACCTGAAGCTTTCCGTTCATCTGCTCCATCATCCGGGCAATGTTTTTCATGCCGATGCCGGTTCCCCTGGATTCCGGACTTTTCTGCCCCGTGCCGTTTTCGATGGAAATGCAGGCATAATCCTCCGTATACAGGGTCCGGATGTGCAGGGGAGCATTTCTGTCCGCGTATTTTTCCAGGTTGGAGGCGATATTGTTCATGATTCTTCCGGGATAGTCCGGTTTTACACGGATGAGCACCGGTTTCCACTCTACTTCACCGGCCTGTACCGTGAAGCCGCTGCATTCCATCCGGGCAAAAAGCTCAGAGAGATAGTCTTCAAAGATGCTCTCGAATGTCTCCGGCTCCTCCAGAGCGGTTTCCTCTCCGGAGTAAACAAGGAAAAACTCAAAGGTCTGATCCATCATGGTCCGGATCTGCAGTACCTTTTCATAGGCTTTGTCAAGATATTTCCGATTGAATTCACTCTGGTCCTGTTTTCTCAGGATTTCCATGTATGCGATCAGACCTGTCAGAGGCGTCCTCATGTCGTGGGACATGCCCACCACAAGTCTGTCCTGGGTCTGACGCATCTCCTGTTCTTTCTGCTTCTGGTCAATGAGCTGCAGACGCATCTGATTCAGCCCAAAGGCCAGCATGGCCAGTTCATCGCTGCCCTTTACGGTTACCTCTTTCTCCAGTATCCCCTGACTGATGGAACGCACTTCCTTTTCCAGAAGGAGGATGTAATCGATGTCGGTCTGCATCTCGGAGGCAAAAACGGCCAGGCAGACGGCGATTCCCAGGAGAATGGAGGAGGCAAGGAGAAAACGGTAATATTGCTGACCGTAGCCCTCGTACAGATAAACATCTGCGTCTCCATCCTCAAAAGTGATTATAAAAGGGAGCTGCATCTGTCCATTATGGGGGATCAGGGAGAAAGCGGCGCCCTCGGGATAGGAGATGTCAAAGAGCAGTGAGCCATTCCTTTTAATCTGGAACCCCAGGATATTTCTGCTGTTGCCCCATTCATAAAGGGCTGAGGTATCGGTGGCGGCGATCCTCTTCTCCCTGACAAAGTCCTGGAGTTCTCCCACCCGGTCAAGCTCAGAGGTGTAGAATCCCGTGGAAAATTGCAGAGATTCGTCCAGTATGGGTGTACACCCGTAATACAGCAGCAAAAAGATGAAAATTCCCGCAGCCACTCCTCTGATAAGGCGCAGTACCATCTTTAAGGTCAGGCTGTCATTGAATGACTTCCTTTTAGACTTTTGAAGAAACAGGCCGGATTCTGCCTGTGTTCCTCCGCTGGAATCCAGTGGAACTTTCTCCTCCTCAGCCAAAGCTGTACCCCTTTCCCCACACAGTCCTGACCAGCACGGGCTGCTGCGGATCACTTTCTATTTTTTTACGAAGCCTGCGGATGTGAACCATGACCGTGTTTCCGGATGAATAGTAAAACGGCTCGTCCCACAGGCTTTCATAGATGTTGCTGACGGAAAAGATTTTACCGGGGTGACTCATGAGCAACAGGAGGATCTGGTATTCCATCTCCGTGAGTTCGATATTTGTTCCGTCCTTGCGCAGCTCATTGTGCTTTTTGTTGATGCACAGTCCTTTGCTTTCGATCCATTCCGAGGCATCCTGATCCGTTTCACCAAGTCTGTCGTAGACCAGCCGTCTTCGGATCAGCGCTTTTACACGCATTAAAAGTTCAGCATGGGAAAAGGGCTTGACCAGGTAATCGTCCCCTCCCGCCATTAATCCGATCAGCTTGTCAGACTCCATACGCTTCGCTGTGAGAAAAAGGACAGGGACAGTGGAAATTTTGCGGATCTCCTTACAGGTTGTAATCCCGGACATGCCGGGCATCATGATATCCAGGATTACCAGATCCGTTTCCTGCGTCAGACATTTCAACCCGGTTTCGCCGTCCGGGGCTTCCAGGACCTGATATCCGTCTCCTTCCAGGAGGATTTTTACTCCTTCGCGGATGGACTCATCATCTTCAATAAACAAAATTTGATTCGATTCCATAATCTCCCTCCTGTAAGTCTAAGAAAAAAGAAGTGTGACATTTTTACAAAATGATCCTGACTGTACCGGGTGATTATATCTTATACCGGTGACTGCGGATTTTGAGATGTATTTCTGCTTATGATGATATTGATCACAGCGATAATACCGATCACAAGGAATCCCGTAATTGCGGGCAGAGCGGTCGAAAGAGAGTCAATACTGTGTATTCCGGATAATAATATGTTATCAGTTTTCAGAGTGTAGGTCCACAGAGCGAGACCGTGCGGCTCTGTATTAATTTGGAGAATCTGACTGCCTCCTCCAAGAATGTTATAGAATATATGAATGACCACAGAGGACCAGATTGAACCGGTTTGAAGGGTGACCAGGGAAAGCGCGGAATGTGTTACGATGCTGGAGACTGCGAAAAGAACAGTACTGCATATATCAACTTGATTCGTGACGATAATATCAAAGATAATATCAATAATAATGAGAAAAAGACAAAATAAATTACTTGCTATCAGTGCTGGGGTTGTACCCCGCTTCTTATGAACATAACCAAAAATAAAACCTCTGAGGAAAACTTCGTCTACAATCCCTTCCCTTATACCATCTGACAAAACTGAAACAGCAAGGACATTTATAATTTCTTCCGGTGAAAGATTTCCTCTTTGAAGCACACCATCTGTGAATACCAGATAAAACAGACAGATAATCAACGGCATGAAAATTGCGATTATGATCCAGAAAAGCGAGGGGAACGGCTTTCCCAGGAACAGTGTCTGCATTGGCTCCTTCAATATATATCTCGAATAAAGATAAACCACATAAAATGTTGAAAAAACGGTCAGTAAAACGTTGAGAAATCTAAGCAGTACACTGGAAGAATTCGGAAATATCTGATATACTAAAAGGCCAAAATTGGGGGTTAACACGTAGAGCATAAATATTAATACACCATGAAGAACCAAACGGATACCTTTTGAACATTTCATCTTGCCTGACTCCGTTTCTACATATGTTCATCTGCGGTAAAAGCAGACTCTGAACTGTTATGTGTCTGAACTTTACCATATTTGCCATGACTTGTCAACAATTACAGATCAGTGAGCTGAAACTGTCATGGATAAAGACATGTGAAGAGGTCAGGATGGGGTACGGCATCGCCTGTGCGGTGTTAAAGGCCAGGGGCATGTCGGTATACCCTGCAAAGCTTTACGCGAAACGCTGTTCACGATGGAGCAGACTGTCAGGGACACAAACATTTCGAATACAGAAAAAAGGCTGTATTCAGTAAAAGGGAACCCGGAGGAAGAGACCAGGCAGAGTTAAGAAGTCGTAAGAACTTCGTCTGGAATCGTAAGAACCTGTTAAGGACCAGCGTAAGATTCTGGTGTTATCCTGTGGTTGCTTTCAGAAGAGGAGACCGCTGCAGACACCTGCATCTCTTCGGCTGACGGGCATAGAGGCCATTGATGAAAGAGACGGCAATGGAGGACGTCGAGACCGGGATACGGACTTTCCAATGGCTTGTGCGCGCAAAGTATGGTGATCACCCATAACAGACGGGTAAGGAACAATAATGTACACATGAAAGGAGATCAAAAAGAAACAGGTAATTATTAAGTTCAGTACAGTAATGGCTTTTATTGCTGCCATGTTGACAGCAGTGACTATGAACCTTGTAAGTGCAGCGGACGTAAGCGCGAAGCCCATGGAGAACCAGTCCGTTATCGCCGGTCAGGCTGCGGAATCCGACATGGAGAACGGTGAAAATGCGGATGAAATAGGAATATTCGGGACAAAATACAGGTGTACAGGCTCTGATGTGAATATAAGAAAGGGACCGGGGACAGATTATGATATAGTAGGAAAACTAGTCAAAGGAGAATACGTTAGAGTTACAGAAATAAGCAACGGATGGGCCAAACTTCTTTTTGATAAGGGATATGTGTATGCAGTGTATCTGGAGAAAGTATAACCCCATTTCGCATTTCCATTTGTAAAGAAACCAACGGAGATCGATGCAGATCAGGTAATTCCCGATTTCTGCAATAGAATGGCGTACTGCAGGCTGTAATTTAAACATGATCATTCAAAAGTAATTTCGCGTCATGCTTAACATGGTTTTCTGTGAAGTATTATCCTCCGAATCCTGGAAAAAGTGAATCATGGGATCATCCCAACCGAAATGCTGCTTCTTGCAGTCGGCCTGATGATTACAGCGTCAAAAGCCTGAACCCACTGAGCATTTGCACGCAAGTGGGGGATGGCTTTATGACGCGTTATGGTGGCAGGCGTTTACAGCACGATCGGAGAGAAAATCTGCGAAACGACCAGACAAGAGGACTGACGTGACAGACAAAAAAGAATCAAACTCCATGACACCTTTAAAATGCTGTGTTTCAGACACTGTTGTATTGACAGACGGGTGCACTCATACACGGTGATTCCCCACATGGTAAATTTAATCATGCAATGCCATTCGTGCGTGTGGCTTCTGTTTGTCTTCTCAGTTCATTGGCCTGCGTCACAAAGCCTTGATTTCACTGGCGTGTGAGCATACCGTGAGATCAGACTTTCAGTGAATAAATGTTCAAGGGATCTGCTCCCGGGGACCCGGACAGGCAGTTTTTCTGCATAATCTTTCAGTGAGGAGGTAATAATTACGAACAAAAGCTTACCGGCATCCTTCCTGCCACCCCGGTTTCAGATCCTGAGCGGCAGCGCTTTAAAGATGATCGCCGTCATCACTATGCTCATCGACCACATTGCCGCGGTTCTGCTGG
>CAZJYM010000180.1:0-6882 GCA_964550245.1 uncultured Blautia sp.
ATCAGGTCTTCCGGATCTTCAAGGCCTACGGAAAGCCGCAGCAGGGTTTCCGTGATGCCCAGCTTTTCCCGGGTTTCCTTTGGTACATCCGGGTGAGTCTGGACAATGGGGTAGGTGAGAAGGGATTCGATTCCTCCCAGGCTTTCGGCAAAGGTGATGACTCTCACTTTTCTAAGGATTCTCAGGGCTGTCTCCTCGTTTTCCACATAGAAGGAGATCATGCTGCCGGATCCTTTTGACTGGCTCTGATTGACGGCGTATCCCGGATGATCCTTTAACCCGGGGTAAAAGACCTGGGTGACACGAGGCTCTTGGAGTAACCAGTCTGCTACCTGCTGGGCATTTTTCTGATGGCGTTCCATCCGCACGGAGAGAGTTTTGATTCCCCGCAGCAAAAGCCAGCAGTCAAAGGGAGCCAGGGCGCTGCCGGTGGTCTTGGAGATCAGTTTGACCCTTTCATAGAGGGATTTATCCTTAAAACAGGCAAAGCCTGCAACCGTGTCATTGTGACCGGACAGAAACTTGGTGCCGCTGTGGATCACGATGTCTGCTCCCAGGGCCAGAGGAGTCTGAAAGCAGGGGGAGAGGAAGGTGTTGTCCACCATCAGCAGCAATCCCTTTTCCCTGGCGATTTCCGCACATCCCCGGATGTCCGTGATCTTCATCATGGGATTGCTGGGAGTCTCGATGTAGAGGCACCGGGTCTGGGGGGTGATGCTGTCTCTTACCGCATCCAGATCCGAGGAATCCACGTAGTCGATTAAGAGTCCGTTTTTCCTCCCGATCAGGGTGTGGAGACGAACCACGCCTCCGTAGAGATCATCGGAGCACAGGATGTGATCTCCCGGGGAAAAGAGTTCAAAGCAGGCACTGATGGCTGCCATCCCGGAGGAGAAGGCGGCTGTACCTGCGGCTCCTTCCAGGGAGGAGACAACTTCCTCCAGTTTCTGCCGGGTGGGATTGGATTCCCGGGTATAGTCAAATCCGCTCTCATTGTGTCCCGGCTGGATGTGGGAAAAGGATGCGGTCTGGTAGATGGGAAAGCTGATGGCACGGTATTCATCCTTCATGGAGGTCTCCAGATCTCCGTGAATACATCGGGTTTCAAATCCTTCTTTCATACATGTTCCTCCCTGCTGCTGGTAGACTTTACGGGGTATTATAAGGTCCGGGCAGGGGAATTGTCCAATACTGGATGGTGATTGCCGGTTATAGGAGAAAACTATAACCGGTTATGTCTTTTGGGAAACTTTCTTGAAGATTTTCCCAAATGTGGTATAACTTTCTCAAAGGGCAGAGATCTGCCCGGATTTAGGAGGCGAATGCAATGTTAATGGAGATGGGACAGCTCTTCTGGGGCAATGTTCTGGTTGCGGGGTGCGGTGTGTTTTATCTGCTGTGGTGGGTTCTGGCCTTTCGGCCGGTGGGAGCCATAACGGGGATGAAGTCCGGATGGCTCTTAATTCCGGCCTTTATCCTGGGGTTTGCCGGGGTGATCCTTATCATCCGGGGTTCCATGCAGGCCAAACTGTCCCGGTCCTTCTTCTCAGGAGGAGCGGTGCTGGCAGTGGCTGCCGTTACCTATGCCGTTTTGCTGGTGGTGACCAGCGCCGCCTTTCACCGGCAGGTGACCACGGAGCTCTTTCTGATTGTGGGCTGGACAGCCCTGGTGTTTCTGGAGGTCAACACCCTCTACGGACTGGAAGCTTTCGGCACCGGAGCGGCGGCCGTTCTCTTTGCGGCTGCGGCAGTCTCTGCGGTGGTGAGCATGGTCTGTTACGTATTGTACTATGATCTCTCGGACAAAACCGGCTACGTGGACGGGATGATCCCCCTGATCCTGGCCACGGTGTTCATGGTGATCCTGGCGGTACTGTCAGTTCGAAAAAGATAAGGTGTTAAGAGAATCTTAAGGATTTTCCCCCTTTCAACTTAAAATTCTCCTGATATGATATCTCCAGTTTCCGGAAGAGGAGGTGAAAGGTATTGGCAAACATTCTGGTGTGTGATGATGACAGGGACATTGTGGATGCCATCGAGATCTATCTGACTCAGGAGGGCTATCATGTGATCAAGGCCTGGGACGGAGATCAGGCGGTGCAGATTCTGAGAAAGGAAAGTGTGGATCTGCTGGTGATCGATGTGATGATGCCCAGGCTGGACGGAATCCGGGCCACCCTGAAGATCCGGGAGGAGAAGAATCCCCTTCCCATTATCATTCTCTCCGCCAAGTCGGAGGATGCGGACAAGATTCTGGGGTTAAATGTGGGTGCGGACGACTATCTGACCAAGCCCTTCAATCCTCTGGAACTGGTGGCCAGAGTCAAATCTCAGATCAGGCGGTATACCATGCTGGGATCCGCCGTGGACTCCGCTGGAGGTCATGTGTACGTGACCGGAGGCCTGCAGGTGGATGACGACCGGAAGGAAGTGAAGGTGGACGGAGAGCCGGTCAAGCTGACGCCCATCGAGTACAACATCCTGCTCTTTCTCATTCGGAACAAGGGAAGGGTGTTTTCCAGCAGACAGATCTACGAGGCCATCTGGAACGAGGAGGCCTATTCTCCGGACAACACGGTGAGCGTACATATCCGGCACATCCGGGAAAAGATTGAGATTAATCCCGGGGAGCCCCGGTACCTGAAGGTGGTATGGGGACTGGGATACAAGGTGGAAAAGCTGTAAGGGCACATTGAAAGGGGGAAGCTATGAATAAATGGTACAAAAGCGGCTGGATGAAGGTCCTCCTGGTCCTTCAGATCCTCATACTGACAGTTTTGGCGGTTGTCTCCGGGACTGGTCTGTATTTCATGATGGAGACCGGGGTGGATCCTCTGAACCCCACTGTGGAGTACGGCTCTACCCGGCAGTTCGCCAGGCAGCTGTATTTTGATTCCGATGAGCTCCTCTTCTATGTGAATGAGGAGAGGAAGGATCCCTCCCTTGAGGGTTCCTTTGAGAGGGACTCAAACATTATCTATCTGTACGCGGATATGGACCGGCGGAAGGTCTATACTAATAGGAAGGAATACGGATCCTTTGCGGACCTGGAGAGCTCTGTAAAAGAGATAGCCGGGGAGGAGGAACACTATGTGTGCATCTATCCCCAGATCAGCCGGTGCAGCGCCGGCATCTCCACCGACTTCTACAGCCTGGAGGACTGGAGGATGATGGTGGAGGCAAAGTGCCCCGCAGAGGACTACGTGTACGTGGTCAGCGTTGATTTCACCTTCCCCGTGACGGATGATTATTCTCAGTACGCGGAGATATATGGTTATCTCTCCGGGCTGGGAGTGATCCCCCTGATTGTGCTGGTGGTCAGTATCCTCCTCTTCCTGGGGGCTCTGGTGTGGCTTACCATCATTGCCGGACGCAGTGATAAGGACGGAGAGGTTCATCTGAACCGGTTTGATCAGTGGTACACGGAACTGGGGGCATCTTCCGTGATTGCGGTCTGGATGCTGGTTGTGACCGGTATTATCCTTCTTTTCCAGTTTGCTGAGTCCTACTCCTATCACTTCGGGGAAAATGTATACCGGAACATGGCTGGAATCACGGTTCTGGCCGCCATCGCCGGCATTGCCAACGTGGCCGTTCTCCTTACGGGCTACTTAAGCCTGGTACGCAGGATCAAGGCCGGAACCCTCTGGAAGAACAGCCTGTGCAAAAAACTCTGTCATGGGCTGGCCAGGCTTTTAAGGCAGGGCTGGCAGCTGGCCGGGACCTTTTTTACCGGGCTTGGGATTCACGGAGGAGGTTTCCTGGGAGCCTGTTCCCGGAAGCTTCAATCCGCGGGGAAAGCCGTGGGGCAATTCTTTGGGCAGATCATGGGAAATCTGGGCACCAGCGTAAAGGTGGCCCTGGGAGCCGGAGGTTTTCTTCTGGTGCAGCTGGTGGTGATCCCCCTGGTCTTTATGTCAGATTCCCCTTTCTTCTTTTTCCTTGTGCTGGTGATTGTGGACGGCCTCTTTGTTCTCTTTGCCCTGGGTAAGGCCAACGGGCAGATGCAGATCATGACCGGCCTTAAAAAGATGGCGGAGGGGGAGCTTCACTACAAGATCCCCCTGGACCATCTCCGGGGAAACCAGAAAAAGATGGCGGAATACATCAACAACATGGGTGAAGGCCTGGACCGGGCGGTGGAGAGCAGCCTCCGAAGCGAGCGGATGAAGACGGAACTGATCACCAACGTGTCCCATGACCTGAAAAATCCCCTCACCTCCATCATCAGCTACGTGGACCTGCTCAAAAGGGAAAACATCGAGGATCCGAAGATCCGGGGCTACCTGGACGTGCTGGATGAAAAGGCCCAGCGCCTTAAAGTCCTGACGGAGGATGTGGTGGAGGCCTCCAAGGCCAGCTCCGGCAGCATCACGTTAAACCTGGAGGATCTGGACTTTGTGGAGCTGGTGAATCAGGTGGCCGGTGATTTCCAGGAAAAGTGGCAGCAGAGGGGTTTGCAGATGGTGACCCGCTTAAGTCCCGAACCGGTGATCATCCGGGCTGACGGAAGAAGGATGTGGCGGGTTTTGGAAAACATCTTCAACAACGTATGGAAGTATGCCCTGGAGGGAACCCGGGTTTACGTGGAACTGGACCGGAAGGAAGTCTCCATGGTCTTCACTTTGAAAAACATCTCCCAGGAACAGTTAAACATCTCACCCGATGAGCTGACGGAACGGTTTATCCGGGGAGATGCCTCCCGGAACACGGAAGGAAGCGGACTGGGGCTCTCCATCGCCAGAAGCCTTACCGAGCTTCAGGGAGGAAGCTTTGAGGTGGGTGTGGACGGAGATCTCTTTAAGGTGACAATCACCTTTCAGGTGGTGAAAAAGGAGGATTTGGGGAAGGAAACTCCAGATGAAACATTATCATAAGAACAAAAGCCTCCGGGGCCATCCCCGGAGGCTTTTGTTCTTATGAAAGTTTTTACTCCAATTTGTTCTATGACGAAGCTGGTCCCTTAAAAATTCAAAAATTGACAAAAATAGAAGCAAAATAGAAGCAATGTGGATGTTTAACGTTTTTTCGGCATCTGAACATGGTATGTTTGTGGGAAGTCCGGGGATACAGCCCGGACTGTGCAGTGGGGGAAAGCGGAAAGTGTATGACTACAAGGGAAGAAAAAACATATGCGGGATTGAAGTTCGCCGCCTGCGGGTATTAAAACGTCTGTCTCAGGGAGACCTGGCAGCCCGTGTCCAGGTCGCAGGGGTAACCATGGAGAGGGACAGCATCAGCAGAATCGAGAGGGGCACCCGATTTGTGGCGGATTATGAACTGTACATCTTCGCCAAGGTTTTGGGGACGGACATGGGAGCTCTTCTGGGAATAGAAGAAAAAGAAGAATAAAATACAGGGTTGTGAGTTTTTAACATACCTTGGGATCCAGTTTGTGTTAATGTCAGGGCACAGCAGGAGCAACTGCTGACACTAACTGAGAATCCGGAGGTATTATGAAAATTTACACGTATCAGGGAAAAAAGAATGTTTGTGGGGAACAGATCAGAAGATTCAGAGTGAAGAGCCGGATGTCCCAGAGTGATCTGGCCGAGCGCGTTCGGCAGGAAGGCGTGATGCTGGAGAGGGACAGCATCAGCAGGATTGAAAGCGGAACCAGATTTGTGGCGGACTACGAACTGCTGGTCTTTGCCAGGATCTTTAACACGGATATCCCGACTCTTCTGAACTTGCCAGACAACAACAGTTAACCGGCCCATATGGTGACAGTCAGAGAGCCGTTCCGCAAAGGAACGGCTGTTTGGCGTGGGAAAAATTCGCAGCATTCCATTTTTTTCTGGAAATTTCTCCATATTTCTGGTACCATAGGGAGGAGAAAATACGGGAGGAAGATGAGGAGAAGGGATGTTAGACCATATGGAGCAGATGTTCAGCACCATGCCGGAGATGCTGAAGCGTCTGAAAAAGGATACCTATGAACGGAACATGAAGGAATTCCGGAACAGGCACGGCCACTATTTCCTTGAAATCGTTCAGTACGTGGAGGACAGCCCCGATCAGCAGGCGGCTGCCAGGGAACTGGGGGAACACTTTGCCTCCACCATCTGGAACACCTATCAGAAGCGGGGAAAAATGGCAGGACGAACCCAGGCGGATCTGGATTTCTTCATGATCTACTATGTTTTCCCGGCTCTTTTGATGACGGAGCACGAGTGTGCCCATGTGGCTGCGGATGAACTGTGCGCCGCCTGGAGGAGACAGTTTAAGGGCAGCAACATCTCCTACACCACCTATGAGGACCTGCTGGGCGGGTTCCGCAACAAAATCCTGGGGATTTTCTGATTGCCTTTTCCAGTGATTGATGCTACAATGTCTTTTGCTGATTTTGACCGTAAAAATGCAGGAGGATCCATATGAACACATTTACCATCGTCCTTCTTGTGATTCTGGGCGTAATTACCGTAGGTCTGATAGCCTTGTACTTCTTTGGCAAAAAGGCCCAGAAAAAACAGGACGAACAGCAGGCTCTGCTGCAAGCCAACAAACAGACCTACACCATACTGGTGATAGACAAGAAGCGAATGCCCATCAAGGAGTCCGGACTTCCCCAGATGGTGATCGACCAGGTTCCCAAGTACCTGCGCAGATCCAAGCTTCCCATCGTGAAGGCCAAGGTGGGTCCCAAGATCAGTCTCCTCATCGCCGATGATAAAGTGTTTGATCAGATTCCCGTGAAGAAGGAGATCAAGGCGGAAATCAGCGGACTTTACATTGTAGGTGTGCGGGGACTGCGGGGACCTCTTCCCACACCGCCCAAGAAGGAAGGATTTTTCAAGCGGCACTTTAAGAGGCATAAAAACACAGAAGAAGCAAGTTAATCAAAAAGCCTGAATCCCTTTGGGATTCAGGCTTTTTTAGTCA
>CAZJYM010000181.1:0-6879 GCA_964550245.1 uncultured Blautia sp.
GCCGCCAGGATCTGTTCCCGAAGCTCGGGGGTCAGTTTGCCCTGCTCTTCGATGCTGCCCAGAACCTGCTGTTTTTTCTCCTCCAGGTTTCGGAGATACTGGAGGCGTTCAAAGAGAGTCCGCAGCTGCTCATCGTTTAAGGATCCGGTAGCCTCCTTCCGGTACCGGGAGATGAAGGGAATGGTATTTCCCTCATCGATGAGTTTGACTGCGGCCTCCACCTGCCAGAGCTGCACCTTCAGTTCCTGGGTGATCACCTGATTGATATTCATACGTACATCCTTTCTGAAGGGCTTACTCTAAGCCTCCGAGTTAAAGTCATCCTTTGTGGGGTTTCCCGCCCCGTAGATTGCGGAGGAGGAATCATACTGGATTCTGGGAGGATCCAGCTCTCCGATCTGATCCCGGTAAAACTCCGTGGTGGTCATGACCATGTATGGGATCAGCCATATAAGACCGATGCCCATGGTCAGCATGCACAGAAACGCCAGGGGAAGGAAGGTGATCTCCAGCCAGAGATATTTGAGGATTCGGCCCCGCATCAGGGAAACGCTGGCCTTCAGGGCCTGAAATCCCCCGATCTCCAGATCATCCGCCATGATATAGTAAGTCATCTCAAAGGGAATCTTCACCAGCGTGCCCACCAGAGAGGTGATGAGCATCACGTAGGACATCTTCTGAGCCTGCGCCATCAGCGCCTCCAGGTCGTCAATGTAGGAGAAGGCACTGCTGTAACTTACATACAGAGAGGGAATGGACACCACCAGATCGATCAGAGCCAGCACAAACGCGGCCCCGATCACCCGGTCCGGATGATGGTAAAAGTGAAAGAGCAGATCCCTCATGGAGTACTCCCGGTTTCTGGCCATGTTCAGGTAGAGGTAGGAAAGCCCCGCCTGAAACACCGCCATGATCAGGGTGATGATAAACGCCGCCGTCTGGTAGATCACCAGGGATAAGAAACTGGTTCCCTGAAAGACACCGCTCAGCAGGGTGTTGCTTAAAAATGAGACACCCTCCACCGCCATCATGGCGCCGATGGCGATCAGGAACCGGCCGCTTAGGGCGCCGCGTGCCATTCGCTTCCAATCTCTCGACTTTCTTTCCATATATATTAACTCCTTTTAGGCCTGCACCAGGTTATCTGGAAAACAGGCGGGGCATCAAATCCCATCCGTGTTCGATGAAGTTTCCGGTCTCCCGGGCATCCTTCTCATTGTACAGGCCCTTGTTCTCCTTATGGTCCGTACTGTCGTAGAGAAGATAGGGCACCGGCTCCGCCACATGGGTGCGGACCGGGATGGGGGTCGGATGATCGGGAAGAACCAGCATCCGGTAGGGTTCCCCGGATTCGTCCAGTCCTTCCTTTACCAGACGGATCAGTCTCTGATCCAGGTATTCGATGGATCTGATCTTCTTTTCCACGCTTCCCTGGTGGCCCATCTCATCCGGGGCTTCCACATGGATGTAGGCAAAGTCATACCCGTCTTTTGTCAGAGCTTTCACAGCCGCCCGGGCTTTCCCCTCATAGTTGGTCTCCAGTCCCCCGGTAGCTCCCTTTACCAGGATCCGGTCCATGCCGATGCCCACGGCGATTCCCTTTAAGAGATCCACCGCCGAGATCATCACGCCCTTTTTGTGGAACCGCTCCTCAAAGGAGTCCAGAGCCGGTTTGGTCCCCGCTCCCCAGAACCAGAAACAGTTGGCGGGGTTTTTCCCCTGTTTTTTTCTTTCTATATTAAGGGGGTGGTTCTTTAAAAGCTGATAGCTCTTCTTCTGCATCTCATAGAGCATGGGATCCGCCGGAAGATAGGATGTGATCTTTCTTCCCAGGATGTCATGGGGCTGGGCAAGCTCCAGAACAGGGCCGTGATCCCAGACCATGCAGTGGCGGTAGCTGGTGCCGGTATAGAAATCACAACAGTCGGGCTTTAGTTCCCGCACCGTATCTTTTAACAGGATGTCCGCATCCGCCGTGGGGATCTCCCCGGAGCTGTGATCTAATATAGTCTGCTCCTCGTAAGGGGAATCCTCTTCTGTCAGGGTTACCAGGTTGCAGCGGTACACCACATCCGTATCCTTCATCTTCACCCCGATGCTTAAGGCTTCCAGGGGAGAGCGTCCGGAGTAATACTTTCTGGGATCATAGCCGATCACCGAAAGGTTGGCCGTATCGCTTCCCGGAGCCATGCCCTCGGGAATGGTGGCTACTGTTCCTACCTCGGATACTGCCGCCAGGGCATCCAGGGTGGGCGTTTCCGCCACCGAAAGAGGAGTGCCTCCGGATAACTGCTCCAGAGGCCAGTCCGCCATTCCGTCTCCCAATATCACCACATATTTCATAGGCTTATTCCTCTTTAATCCTTCACCCGGATCATGGAGATCACCTTGCTGCCAAGCTTCTGGGCTTTTTGCTGGTATTCTCCCTGCTTCATGTCACCGGTGATGAAGGCAAACTCTCCGGGCAGGCTCTTCAGGTTGATGATCTCCACCCTGCCGAAGATCCTTTCCACTTCCTCCACGGTGGCGGCTTCCACCCGTACGAAAAACCTTCCCCCCACTTCCTCGATGGCAATGAGGTGCAAAGGACGGCTGGTCCAGTTGGTCATGATGTTGCGGTGGAGATGTTTGGCCTCATCCACCACATCCGCCACCACGGCGCTGGCGGTGGGCAGCTTTCCCGCTCCGCTTCCGTAAAACATGGCATCCCCCAGCACGTTGCCGTGGACAAAGATGCCGTTAAACACCCCGTTCACACTGTAGAGGGGACTGTTCTGGCCCAGGAGGAAAGGCGCCACCATGGCATAGAAGGTATCCTCTCCCACCTTGCGGCTGGTTCCCAAAAGCTTGATGGTCATGCCCAGCTCCCGGGCATAGGCCATGTCCTCGGGGGTGATCTTCGTGATGCCTTCGGTGTAGATCTCCTGGTAGTCCAGAAACTTTCCGTAGGCCAGAGAGGAAAGAATGGCTATTTTTCTGCAGGCGTCATACCCTTCCACATCCGCGGAAGGATCCGCCTCCGCATAGCCCATTTCCTGGGCTTCCTTTAAGACTTCATCAAAACTTGTGCCCTCCCGGCTCATCCGGGAGAGCATGTAGTTGGTGGTTCCGTTTAAGATGCCGGTGATCTCGTCGATCTCATCCGCCGTCAGGGAGGAATTTAAGGCCCGGATAATGGGAATGCCCCCTCCGCAGCTGGCCTCAAAGAGAAAGTTGATGTTCTTTTCCCTGGCGATCTCCATCAGCTCCGGTCCGTGGCTGGCCACCAGGGCCTTGTTGGAGGTACACACACTCTTTCCTGCAAGAAGTGCCCGCTTCACAAAGGTGTAGGCGGGCTCGATGCCCCCCATCACCTCCACCACGATCTGGACCTGGGGATCGTTTACGATCTGTTCGTAGTCATGCACCAGAATCTCTTCGACCGGATCTCCGGGAAAATCCCGGAGATCCAGGACATACTTGATGCGGATCTCCTCCCCGGCCCGCTTGTTGATGCTTTTGTGGTTGGTGTTGATCACCTCCACCACACCGCTTCCCACCGTGCCGTATCCCAATACTGCAATATTGATCATAAGTTTCCTCCGAAACGGGGAATAAAGTCCCCGGTGAAAAGGTCCTTTATCAGGCTTCCTGTGTCTTCTTTCCCAGTGCCGTCCATTTCAGGTAGGCATTGATAAAGGGATCAATGGCTCCGTCCAGCACCGCGTCCACATTTCCGGTTTCCTCCCCGGTGCGGTGGTCCTTCACCATGGTGTAGGGCTGGATTACATAGGAACGGATCTGGTTGCCCCAGCCGATCTCCGTCACCTCGCCCCGGATGCCGGAGAGCTTGTCCTCCGCCTGCTGCTGCTTTAAAAGATACAGCTTGGCTTTGAGCATCTGCATGGCTTTGTCCTTGTTCATGTGCTGGGAGCGCTCGTTCTGGCACTGGACCACGATCCCCGTGGGGAAGTGGGTAATCCGCACGGCCGAAGAGGTTTTGTTGATGTGCTGGCCTCCGGCGCCGCTGCTGCGGTAGGTATCCACCCGGATATCGTCCTCATTGATCTCCACGTCCAGGTCCTTCTCGATGTCCGGCATCACATCACAGGACACAAAGGAGGTCTGTCTCTTTCCCGCCGCATTAAAGGGAGAGATCCGCACCAGACGGTGGACTCCCTTCTCGGATTTCAGATACCCGTAGGCGTTTTCCCCGTTTACCTGGAAGGTGACGGACTTGATTCCCGCCTCATCTCCGTCCAGGTAGTCCAGTACCTCCATGGAGTATCCCCGGCTGTCCACCCAGCGGCTGTACATGCGGTAAAGCATGCCGCACCAGTCGCAGGCTTCCGTTCCCCCGGCTCCCGCGTTCAGCTTGATGATGGCGTTCTCCCCGTCATACTCCCCCGAGAGGAGGGTCTTTATACGAATATTTTCAAAATCTTTCTGGAACTGATCCAGCATCTCCTGGATCTCCGGGATGAGCTCCGGATCATTCTCCTCATAGCCCATCTCGATCATGGTCTCCATGTCTTCCATCTGGCCTTCCAGACTCTGATACACCGCCAGATCATCCTTCAGGCTTTTCAATTCCTTCATTTTCTTCTGGGACAGTTCTCCCTGTTCCCAGAAATCGGGAGCTTCCATCTCCCTTTCCAGTTCTTCGACCCGCTGCGCTTTCCTGGCCAGGTCAAAGTGAATCCCTCACTTCCACTAATGGTCCCTGGTAGGTTCCAAGAATTGTCTTGAACTGATCCAACTCAACCACAGCTTCACCCTCTTTCTTCTTGACGAATCAGCGAAATATCCGCTCGTGCAAAATTTAAGCAGACCGGAAAATGACAGATAATACCATATCATATCGGGGAGGAAATTACAAACAGATTTTTTTGCCCTGGATCCGATCCCTGCTCCTGTACAGCGTATTGTACCTGTAGTATAAAATTCCCCCAGAATATTGCATTTTTCTTTCGCTCCATGTATAGTAGAAAACAGTGATGATTCAATTATGGCGGAAATGCAGAGAATTTCCCGTTTCTTCCCAAAGGAGGCCAATGACCATGGAAGTAATCCCCCTTAACCTGATGTTCACCTACCCGGTGAAATGGAACACTTACAAGATTCTCCGGGACTTTGTCCAGAACTTCTACGATGCCAGGGAAAGTGAGATCTGGCTGGACCAGTTTCATTACACCTACGAGGGAAAAGTTCTCACCATGGAGAGCACCGGCCCCGGTTTCTCCTATGAATGGCTTCTCCACATCGGAGCCGGTACCAAACAGAACCGGAAAGATGCGGCGGGGTTTTTCGGGGAGGGATTTAAAGTCGCTTCTCTTTGTGCCCTCCGGGACAAAAACTGGGATGTGACCATGTCCTCCAGGGACTGGAGGATCCATGTGATCAGACAGGACTGCCGGATTGACGGGGTACCCTGTGAACAGCTCTCCTACGAGCTTTTTAAAACCGAAGAGTCAGAAAGAAGCGTCCTGCGTCTGAAAGGGGTGAGTGAAAAGCAGTATAACCTCTTTCGGGATGTACTGCTGGGCTTTTACTACCCCCAGAATCCCCTGTTCGGAAAACTCCTCTACAAGGATGAGCGCACGGCCGTCTACAGAAGATCCGGTCTTCCCGTACCGGACTGTCTGCCCATCACCGGCAAGTGCGGGGACAGGGGTGTCTTATTCGGACGGTATCAGATGGTGGGCACGGTACCCATCCCCTTTGTCTTTGCGGATCACGCCTTTGAGCAGGAAAACCGGGAGAGAACCAGCATCTCCATCCACAAGGTGCTGCAGATCTTATACCTCATCGCCGGCCGGGTAGATCCGGATACGGCGGAGGAACTGCTGATGAGCCTTAAAAGCAAGTGGGGATCCTATCCACAGAAGCAGGTGGACACGGAATCCTGGTACTACGTGGTCTGTCAGCTGATCCGGGGAGTATATTGCTCGGAGAGAACCTGCAGGCATTTCCTGGAGAACAATCCGGGACTTTTCTGCGGAGATCGCTTCTGGAAAAGAAGCAATGCCTCCATCAACCGCCGCAGAGCTGCCAGAGCCTGGATGGACACCCTTCCCGGTCCTCACCGCCTGGTAAATCAGACCTTCATCCTTCTGGGAGTTGAAGATCTGGAAAGAGCCTGTGAAGCTGCGGGAGGATTCCAGATGGATACGGATCCCACGCCGAAGGAAGAAGCCTGCATCCAGATCCTTCATGGGCTGTGTGAAAGGATCTTTCCCGGCTTTTTCGCCGACTGGGAGGATGTCCCCGTGCTGGTGGACAGAAGCACTTCCAGCGCCTTCAGGGGTACGGCTGAGATTGTCCGCAGAAAGGAGAAGGTGAAAAACTGTGCAGGACTGGACATCCGCTTTACGATCAACCAGATCCTGATGCGGGAAGACTGTCTCACCCGGGAGTCCTTTGCTGAAGCGGTATCTGTGTTCTTTCATGAGCTGTGTCACATGTTCGGGGAGGACAACACCGGAAACTTCTCCCTGGCTCTCACCGAAGTGATCCGGATCCTGGTGCAGGAAAAGGAAATCCTGGAGGAAGCCGGGGAGGCATGGGAAAATATCTTCTGAAAGGAGGGGAAGACATGGGAAAGAACCGTAAGAGAGAAAGAAAGAGAACGGAGGCGGAAGCATACCAGGAGGGTTACGAACAGGGGTTCGTAGAGGGCTTCCTGATCGGAGGCTGTGAGATCATGATCCGCATGGCCAGAACAGAGGATCCGAAAGGAAAGTACACAAATTGCATGCGGGCATTCTACCATTCCATCTACCCGGAAGCCTACCTGGATGAGGTTGAAGCCATCATGGCCAGGTATCCCCGTCTGAGTGAGAAAGCTCTGGCCAAAAAGATCATCTTTGAGGCTTCCTATCTTCCCCTCGAGCCGTGACC
>CAZJYM010000182.1:0-6842 GCA_964550245.1 uncultured Blautia sp.
CCTGCATCTGGTCCTGGAAAAGATGGAGGAGGATCTGCAAAGCCTTATAGAGAATCAAACTGCCCTGACGGAGAGGGAATTCAGGAAGTATCAGCGTTACTTTACCCTTGGCCTGGGAACTGTATCGGGGAGAAGAGGACCTGCTTACCGGATCATCTCGGCCGTGAGAGACGAGGAGAGAATTATGCGCTTCGGGTGCCGGGTGCTGGTAACGGGTGAACCCATGGAGGCGGCTTTGGCCTATCAGAGGTACCACAGGAAAGATGACATGGAATCGATCTACTCGGTACTGCGGAACCGGTACGGAATGGATGAGGATGAGAGCCGGCGCGGTCAGACGCTGGCCTGGTTTGTGGCTTCGATCGTTTACTCCCTGATCCGGGAAAAGACGGCTTCCCTTCGGCCCTTTGACCTGATCGACTGCCTGGAGGAATACCCTGTTCAGGGTATTGAAGACGGGGATATCCCGGCAGTTCTCAAAAGGCTGGAGAGTTCCTGCAGGTTTTCCTCATAACCCGCATAACCGGCCGGGTTTTCGGAAGGCCTTTTATTCAGGCATAAGGGAAAATGATTCCTTTTACCGGCTGCAATATCCGGCAGGCTGCTTTTAGCGGACGGTTTCTGGCAATAAGTGCCAAATTCAGGGAAATGAATCGACAAATATTTATGCACTTTGCGAAAATTTTCCGCCCATTTTGTCGGGGAGTCAGCAGTTTACACAAAAATATCATACTAAATCTGTCCATTATGCTAATGGACCGGTTTTCAATTTTGTGATAAATTTTTCATGAAAAATACTTCCAAAGGAGGAAACAAAATGAAAGCCAAAAAAATTGTATCCATAGCTCTTGCGGCTGTCATGGCTCTCGGCATGACCGGCACCGCGGTCTTCGCAGACGATGCCAATCCGGAGGTAACGCTGGTTTACGCCGAAGTTAACCCGCTGGACACCATTGTGGGCCAGCTGGCATCCGACTTCAAGGAGAAAGTGGAAGAGCTTTCCGGCGGCAGCATCACCATCGATCTGCAGGCCAACGGTGTTCTGGGTTCTGAGGCTCAGATCCTGGACGGCATCCTGAGCGGCAGCACCACCGTGGACATCTCCCGTATCTCCGCATTCGCACTGAGCAGTTACGGATGCACCAAGTCCACACTTCTAAGCCTGCCCTACACCTTCACCTCCCGTGATCACTTCTGGGCATTCGCCAACAGTGATCTGGCCGATGAGATCCTGGCAGAGCCCCAGGATATGGGACTTCCGCTTAGAGGCATCTGCTACGGCGAGGAAGGTTTCCGTCACTTCTTCTTCAAGGATCCGGTAAACTCCATCGAAGATATGGCCGGCATGAAGATCCGTGTGTCCGATGACCCCGTTATGACCGGTCTGGTTAACGGACTGGGCGCTTCCGCCACTGTTGTTTCCTTTACCGAGCTGTACTCCGCACTGCAGACCGGCGTCTGCGACGGCGCTGAGCAGCCCATTGCCAATTACAAGTCCAATGCATTCCAGGAAGTTGCTCCCAACCTGATTCTGGACGGCCACACCCTGGGCGCCGTACAGCTGGTTATCACCGACGCCGCCTGGAACAAGCTGACAGAAGAGCAGCAGGGCTGGATCATGGAAGCCGGCGAGTACGCTTCCAGCAAGAACGCCGAGAATTCTCAGGCATCTGAGGATGAAGTGCTTCAGGAGCTCATCGACGAGGGCATCAATGTTGTGGAAGTGGAGGACAAGACTCCCTGGGCCGAGGCCTGCGCAGATGTCGTCACCGACAACATGAACGGCAACGACGACCTCTATCAGCAGATCCTGGATCTGGCCGAGTAATCCGGTTTAACCTGATCTGTAAAGAAACTCCGCAATGGGAGTACGGGTTCTCCCTGTACTCCCTTTTTTTCATAACAGGAAAGGAAAGGAGCGGTAAACAATGCCGAAATTCTTTCAGACACTGGACAAGATCCGTCCGGTGTATGACATAGCATACAAGGTGATCCTGTTTGTCTGCAAGATCCTTCTGATCATTGACATTCTGGTGACCACCTTCGCGGTTCTGGGCAGGTACGTCCCCTTTATTCCCGATCCGGCATGGACCGAACAGGTGGTCCTTACCTGTATGGTCTATCTGGCCGTACTCTCCGCCACCCTTGCCATCCGCAAGGGAGCACACATCCGCATGACGGCTCTGGACAGGTATCTGCCCAAAAAGCTGGTCATGGCTCTGGACGTGGTGGCGGATCTGGCGGTGCTGGTCCTGGGCATTATCTTCCTCTACTACGGCTGGGCTGTATGTCAGTCTCCGCTGGCCAAGTTCGGAAAATATGAGTCCATGCCCTGGCTCAGCAGGTTCTGGATGTATTTCCCCATTCCCGTGGCCGGGGTGGGCATGATTATCTTTGAGGTGGAAGCCATTTACAAACACGTGGAAGCATTCTTTTTACCGGAAGGAAAGGAGGGTGATCAGGCATGAGCGCTGAAACTCTGGGAACAATCGTTCTGCTCGGAAGTTTCCTGATAATGATTCTGCTTCGTTTCCCCATTGCCTACGCGGTAGGTCTGTCCACCGTATTCTGCCTGATCTCTCAGGGACAGCAGCTGGTGACCCTGCCGCAGCAGATGGTCCGCGGCGTCTGGTCCTACAGCCTGATGGCAGTACCCTTCTTTATCACCATGGGCGTGATCATGGGCTCCGGCGGTATTTCCGAGAAGCTGATCGCACTGGCCAACTCTCTGGTGGGCTGGATGCGGGGAGGTCTGGCCATGGTGAACATCGTGGCCTCCTACTTCTTCGGCGGCATCTCCGGTTCCGCCTCTGCGGATACCGCATCCCTGGGATCCATTCTGATCCCCATGATGGTCAATGAGGGCTATGACGCGGACTTCTCCGTGGCTGTCACCATCACCTCCTCCTGCGAGGGACTTCTGGTTCCGCCCAGCCACAACATGGTTATCTATGCCACCACTGCCGGCGGCATCTCCGTGGGCAGTCTTTTCCTGGCCGGTTACATTCCCGGTGCGCTGCTGGCGGTAAGCCTGATGGTGGGTTCCTACATCATTTCCGTCAAGCGTCACTATCCCAAGGGAGACAAGTTCAGCCTCAAGAACTTCATTCGTCAGCTGATGACTTCCTTCTGGGCGCTGGCCGCCGTCATCATTGTGGTAGTGGGGGTGGTCGGCGGAGTATTCACGGCCACGGAATCGGCGGCCATTGCGGTTATCTATTCCCTCTTTGTCAGCCTCTTCATCTACAAGGGCATGACCTGGAAGGGAGTATGGCAGGCCCTGGAACAGTGTATTGACACCCTGGCCATCGTGCTCATCCTGATCTCCACCTCCTCCGCTTTCGGCTACTGTCTGACACTGCTGCATGTGCCGGACACCGCTGCCAAACTGATCACCGGTGTGTCCAGCAACCCCGTTGTGATTGCATTGCTGCTCAACCTGATTCTTCTGGTACTGGGCTGCATCATGGACATGGCTCCCATCATCCTGATTGCCACCCCCATCCTGCTGCCCATCGCTACTGAGATCGGCATTGACCCCATTCAGTTCGGTGTCATGATGATCCTCAACTGCGGAATTGGTCTGCTGACTCCTCCTGTAGGCTCCGTGCTGTTTATCGGCTCCGCCGTGGGCAAGGTACCCATGGAAAAGGTGGTCAAGGCCACTCTGCCCTTCTATCTGTGCATGCTCGTTACACTGCTTCTGATCACCTTCATCCCGCAGATCAGTCTGTTTCTTCCCAACCTGCTGGGAGGCTGATAAGCGAAAGGCTCAGGATTCATATTCGTACAACAGGGGCACAAATTTACATTTGGGCCCCTTTCTAATGACACACAAAGGAGATTGATTGCTACTATGGAAAAACTAAATTATGAGGTGCTTGAAAAGACGGGCTACGACGGGTACATCTTAAAAGATGCTCCGGAGAAGATTCTGCAGTTTGGTGAGGGAAACTTCCTGCGGGCTTTCGTGGACTACTGGTTTGACAAATCCAACGAGATCGTGGGCTGGAACGGGAAAGCGGTTCTGGTGCAGCCCATTGCCCAGGGACTGACTTCCCTGATCAATGCCCAGGAAGGTTTGTATACCCTGTACCTGCGGGGATCCGAAAAGGGACAGAAGGTGGATGACAAGAGAGTCATCTCGGTGGTCAGCCGCTGCCTGAATCCCTATGAGGAAGCCGGGTATGAGGCCATGATGGAGGTGGGAGCCTCCGATGACCTGGAGTACATCGTCTCCAATACCACCGAAGCGGGAATCGTCTATGATCCGGCATGTCAGTTCGGGGACAGACCGGCCTCTTCCTTCCCCGGAAAGCTGACACAGCTTTTGTATCACAGATTCCAGGAGGGGAAGAAACCCCTGGTGATCCTGTCCTGTGAGCTTATCGACAACAACGGCAAAGAGCTGAAGCGCTGCGTGGAGCAGTACATCGCCCAGTGGAATCTGGGAGAGGAGTTTAAGGCCTGGTGTGATACCTGCCTGTTCTGTTCCACCCTGGTGGACCGCATCGTTCCCGGAAGGATTAAAGATCCGAAGGAGAAAGCTGCCCTGGATGAGGCCAACGGCTACCTGGATGATCTGACGGATGTGGGAGAGTGCTTCGGTGTCTGGATCATCGAAGGACCAGAGGGACTGGAAGACAAGCTTCCTTTTAAGAAGGCGGGACTCAACTGCCAGGTGGTACCGGATGTGACGCCCTACAAGAAGAGAAAGGTGCGGATCTTAAACGGTGCCCATACCGGCTTTGTTCTGGGGGCTTATCTGGCAGGCTTTGACATTGTCCGGGACTGCATGCACGACGATGTGATCCGGGGCTTTATGAATAAGATGCTCTATGAGGAGATCATTCCCACCCTTCCGCTGGACAAGAAGGATCTGACGGAGTTTGCCGAAGCCGTTCAGGATCGGTTTAACAACCCCTTTGTAAACCATGAGCTGATGAGCATCAGCCTCAACTCCACCTCCAAGTGGAAAGCCAGAAACATGCCCTCCTTCCTGGAGTACGTGCAGGAGAAAAAGGAGCTTCCTCCCTGTCTTACCATGTCTCTGGCGGCTTACATCGCTTTTTACAGCAATGACATTCAGGAACTGAACGACTCCGGTCTGGTCTGTGTCCGTCCCGCCGGCAACACCTACACGGTTTCCGATGACCGCTGGGCTCTGGAGTTCTACTATGAGCACAGGAACGATACCCCGGAGGAGCTGGTTCATGCGGTTTTAACCAACCTTCAGATGTGGGATCAGGATCTGACGGAGATTGAGGGACTGGAAAGCGCCGTGGTGGAAGATCTGAAGCTGATCCGCACCGAAGGAGCGAAGGCGGCCTATGCCTCCTGCCTGTAAGGAGTCCGGTCATGGAAAAACTGATTCAAATCCACCCGAAGGACAATGTGGCGGTGGCTTTGGAGGACTTAAGCGCCGGCACTTCCGTGACCGTGGGAGAATACACCCTTGTCTTAAAGGATAACATCACCCGGGGCCACAAGACAGCCCTTGTTCCTCTTCATACCGGGGATCCGGTGATCAAGTACGGGGTTCCCATCGGCCATGTGACACAGGACGTGGAAAAGGGACAGTGGCTTCATACCCACAATGTAAAGACAAACCTGAGCGGTGAGATGGAGTATTCCTATCATCCCGCCCATCCGGTCCTTCCGGCGGTGGAACCGGAGACCTTCCGGGGCTACCGGAGAAAGGACGGAAAAGCGGCCATCCGCAATGAGATCTGGATCATTCCCACGGTGGGCTGTGTAAACGGAGTGGTGGAGACACTGGAGAGGGAAAACCAGGACCTGGTAACAGGTTCCATTGACGGCCTCTATTCTTTTTCTCATCCTTACGGCTGTTCCCAGACCGGAGAGGATCATGCCCGTACAAGAAAACTTCTGGCAGCCCTGGTCCGTCATCCCAATGCGGGAGCGGTGCTGGTGGTGGGTTTGGGATGTGAAAACCTGACTCATGAGCAGTTCCTGGAGGAACTGGGGCCTTATGATCCGGAGAGAGTGAAGTTTATGACCTGTCAGGAAGAGGAGGACGAACTTCAGACAGGGAGAAAACTTCTGGAGGAGTGTGCGGCCTATGCGGCTCAGTTTGAGAGAGAGGACATTCCGGTAAGCGAACTGGTGATCGGCATGAAATGCGGGGGATCCGACGGTCTCTCCGGCATCACCGCCAACCCGGCCGTGGGACGCTTCAGCGATCTTCTGGTGTCCCGGGGAGGCACCACCATCCTCACCGAGGTGCCGGAGATGTTCGGAGCCGAATCCATGCTCATGGACCGCTGTGAATCCGAGGAAGTGTTCCAGGCTGCCGTAAAGATGATCAACGGCTTTAAGGACTACTTTATCAGCCACCATGAGGTGGTTTATGAAAATCCCAGCCCCGGCAACAAGGCGGGAGGCATCACCACCCTGGAGGACAAAAGCTGCGGCTGCGTCCAGAAAGGGGGCACCGCTCCCATCGTGGATGTGCTGGACTACGGCGATCCGGTGAAGAAAAAGGGCTTAAATCTGCTCTACGGTCCCGGCAACGACCTGGTATCCGCCACGGCCCTTACCGCCGCCGGAGCCCACATGGTGCTCTTTACCACCGGACGGGGAACTCCTTTCGGGGCTCCGGCGCCCACGGTGAAGATCTCCACCAACAATGAACTGTTTCGGAAAAAGAAAAACTGGATCGACTTTAATGCGGGCACCATCACCCAGGGAGAGACCATTTCCGATGCGGGATTACGCCTTTTCCAGTATGTGTGCCGGGTGGCGGAAGGAGAGAAAACCTGTTCGGAAACCCACGGGATCCGGGGAATCGCCATCTTTAAGGACGGAGTAACTCTTTAAAT
>CAZJYM010000183.1:0-6779 GCA_964550245.1 uncultured Blautia sp.
TTTTTTCTTTCTCTCCTGCTTTTCTTCCTTACTTTTCCCGGTCTCTCTCACCTTTCTTCTCTCCCTCTTCCCCGGGCATGTGCGCATCCAGTGCCGGATCCATGAGAAAGGAAGCCAGCAGGGCATAAAACCCCGGCAGTACCAGAATAAACACCAGGCTGTACAGGGTCAGAAAGTAGGCTGCCGCAAAGAGGACCAGAATCAGCAGGGTCCTGGGCAGGTGCCGGAAGGTGAGGTAAAAGGAGAGCTTGAGGATCCACCGAACGGGCATGTCAAACCTGGAGAGGGAGGCAAAGCCGTAATGGGCCGCAGCGATCAAAAGCAAAGCCGCAAACAGGTAGAGCATCTGGAAAAAAAGACCCGGAAGGCCTTTCATTTCAGACCGCACGATGCCGTAGTTTAAAAGGAGAAGAAAGATTCCGCCCCCATAGATCAAAAGCAGAGGAAGGGAATCCCGCAGGTTTCTCTTAAAGGAATGCCAGAACTTCCGGCTTACCGTACCGATGTCCCGGCGGACAGACTCTGACACGGCGCAGTACAGGGCTGCAAAGGAGGCCCCGGCGGTGATCACCGGCAGACACCCCAGCAGACAGAAAAGTCCCGCAGCCAGCAGATCGCAGACTTTCCCGGTATAGTAGTAAAAGCCGGTACCCGCATCAAAGATCCCGTAGTTCCCGTCGGATTCCCTCTTCTTCATGGACTTCCCTCTCCTTTTGGACGTCAGTCTTTTACGGCTCCGGCCACCAGTCCGCCCACAATGTATTTTTGCAGGAAGACAAAGAGGAGAATAACCGGCAGCACCAGAATGGTGCCGTAGGCCATGATGCAGTTCCACCGGGTGCCGTAGGCGTTCTGGAACTTGTAGATGTTGGCGGTCAGAGGCCGCATGGTCTCCCCCACGTTAAAGGTCATGGAGTACACCAGGTCATTCCAGCCGTTTAAGAAGGAGATGACCACGATGGTGACGATTCCCGTCTTGACAGCCGGCAGCATGACGGATATGAAAGCCCGGAAGGACCCGCATCCGTCCAGCCGGGCCGCCTCATCCAGGGCGATGGGTATGCTCTTGAAGTAGGGCCGCAGGGTAATAATGGCAAAGGGGATGGCTGCGGCGGCAATGGCCACCGGGGCCGTAAAGTGCGTCCCCAGGAAATGGATCTTGTTGAAGATCAGATACATGGGCGTCAATGTCAGAGATGCAGGCAGCATCTGGGACACCAGGAAAGCCAGAAGAAATACGCTGCTTCCCTTCATCTTATATCGTCCCATGCCGTAAGCCGCAGGCACACCAAGGAGCAGCGTGATCCCCATGGTCAGGAATCCGTTGATAAAGCTGTTCCGCAGTGATAACAGGAAGGTCTTGTCCCTCAGGTTCACCAGCCAGGGTTCAAAGGTAAACTCTCTGGGGTAGTAACTGAGAACCTTGCCGAAGGTTTCCGCATCGGACTTAAAGGAGATCTGAACCATCCAGTACACGGGAAACAGGAAAAGAATGGCGATCAGTACGGCAATGGTGTTTTTCAGAAGGTTTCTTCTGCCCTCTTTTGTTGTAAACAGGCTCTTCATCAGTCATCCTCCTCCTTCACCATAAGCCTTAAGTAGAACAGGCCCACAAAGAACAGGCAGGCGAAGAGCACCATGGCCACCGCCGAGCCCATGGAAAACTTATACTGGGTAAAGGACAGCATGTAGGAGTAGGTTCCCAGCACATCCGTGGAGTTTAGAGGTCCTCCTGCGGTCATGATGTACATCAGGTCAAAAGCCCGGAAGGTGTAGATAAAGCCCAGCATCAGCACGGAGAGCATGGATCCCTTCATCAGGGGCAGAGTGATGTGGATGAACCGCTGTATCCAGCTGGCCCCGTCAATGGAAGCACTCTCGTAGACCTCCGGGGAGATGCTGGTAAGTCCGGAGATCAGAAGAAGCATGTTGAAGGGAATGCCCACCCAGCAGTTCATGATGATCACGGCGATCATGGCCGTGGAGGTGTTCACCAGCCACTCGGGACCGGTGATGCCGATCTTGGAGAGCAGGTCGTTGACCAGCCCTGCGTTGGAAAAGATATTTTTGCCCAGAAGTCCGGTCACCGACATGGGAATCATGTAGCTGACCAGCAGAAGCCCCCGGATGGGACCGGAAAGACGAAACTTCTGATAGAAGAACAGGGCAAGGGCAAAACCGATGGTAAACTGAAATACCAGACAGGCAATGGTAAAGACAAAGGTATTCTTCAGCACCAGCCTGAACGTGGGATCGTGAAAAAGCGTCACATAGTTCTCCAGACCCACAAACACGTCTCCGCCCTTGGTCAGGTTCTTCACATCCACGTCCCGGAAACTGAGGTACACGTTGTAGAGCAGAGGATATCCCAAAACGAAAAGAATATAGATAAAAGCCGGCAATACAAAGCAGTAGGCTTCCCGGGATTTCCTCGCCGCCATGGTCTGCGTTTTTTTCATGAAGCCGCCACCCCCTTATTTTCTCTCTTTATCGACTGAAAAACGGGCTGCCGCAAACATACGGCAGCCCGTGAAAATCTCCGGATCAGGGAAGCGGTGTCTCTTCAAGGATGGGTGTAATCTTATCCATGGCTGCCTGGAGAGCGTCCGCCGGTGCCGTATTGTCGACAAATACGGACTGAGCGGCGGTATAGACCGCCTCGGAGATGGAGGGCCATTCCGGATGGGGTCCCCGGGCCTGAGCATAGTTCATCTCATCCACGAACACCTTGAATCCGTCCTGCTCATAGGTGTAGTCGGCTACAGAGTCCTGACGGGTAGGAATCTTGCCGGCCACAACTGCCCACTCGCCCTCTTTTTCCTTGGAACACATCCACTCCAGGAATTCTACGCAGGCGTCCACATCTGCGGCTCCGGAGCACACACCGAAGTTCTCGCCGCCGATGGTGGAGGTGGAAGTTCCCTCGTCTCCGGTGGGAAGCAGACAGAAGTCGTAGTTAAAGGCTCCGCCGATGGCGTCGGTCATGGCCAGATGCCAGGTTCCAACCTCGGCAAAGGCTGCCTTGCCGGCTGCAAACTGATTGAAGGCATCGGACTGAGTCCAGTTCACACATTCCTTGCTCATGTATCCGTTGGCCACGAAGTCGCCCAGTACGGTCAGACCGTTTACGGCTGACTCAGCGGTTAAGTTGTCCACGTTGACGCCTTCTGCGCCGCCGCTGGCGGAACGAAGCCAGGGAAGAAGCTGGAAGGTGCCCTCCTCTGTGGAGATGCAGCACATGGCAAAGCCGTACACATCGTCATCCGGATTGGTGGTGGCAGCCACCATCTCCTTGAATTCATCCAGGCTGGTGGGCATATGGTCATACCCGGCCGCCTCCAGAAGATCCATGTTGCAGGCCAGAGCCAGACAGTTGGTGTTCTGGGGAAGACCGTAGATCCTGCCCTCAGAATCCTTGCAGGACATCAACGGTCCCTCGTAGAACTGATCCAGTTCGCCCCAGGCCTCCAGCTGATCCGTGATGTCCTCAAACACATCCAGGGAGATGTAGGAAGCCATGTCCGGAGAGTCCACCATGCCGATGTCCGGAAGCTCTCCTGAAAGGGCTCCGACCGTATACTGGTTCATCAGCTCGGTTCTGGATACATAGGTGCTGGTGATATGGATGTCATCCTGCAGGGAGTTGTACTCGTCCACCCATTCCACGATGGCTTCCGAATCCGCGGAAGCATCAAAATAGTGCCACAGAGTGATCTCCGTGGGCTCGGCATGGGCTGTCACCGTCAGGGCCATCATGCCCAGGACAGCAGCGCCTGCTGCCAACAGTTTTTTCCTCATATTGCTACCTCCTTTGGCGTGGGCAGGGGGTAAAAACCGTGCTTTTGCACAATAACTCCCTGCTCTTTTCCATTTTATATGGTCATTTTAACGTAAGGAGGCAGCACCTGCAACCCACTCTATTAGGAAAAAGGGTGAATGAGATAGAGTAAAATTTTAAGATCCGGGGAAAATTTTAAGATCTGCTTCCCGCATCGCACTCCTGGATGAATTCCGCCGGGGTCCGTCCCGTGACCTCCCGGAACACCCGTCCGAAGTACTTGGCGTCTGAAAAGCCCACCGCGTAGGGAACGCTCTTCCGGTCACAGTTTCCCTCCCGGTAGAGTTCCATGGCCCGCTGGATCCGGTAGTCCCGCAGAAAGGCAGAAAAAGTGGTGCCGATATTCTTGTTGAAGAGATAGCTGAAATACTCGGGGCTTAACCCCAGTTCCCCGGCCAGTTCCTTCTGGCTGATCTTGCCGGCATACCCGCTCTCAATGATGTCCAGTGCCCGCAGGATCAGGGGATGGGCATCCGGGTAGTTTTCCCGCAGGCTTCTCTTTTCCGGAGGCTGGTAGAAGCGCCGGTGTTCCATCCTGGAAGCCACCTTCAGAAGCAGGCTCTCCACTTCCTCCCTGGCGGCAGGCTTTAAGAGGTACCCGGCCACCTCCAGGGAGATGGACTCTCTGGCATACTGGAAATCCGCATAGGCGCTCACCACCACAAACTCCGTGGGCAGTCCCCTGGCCCGCACGCAGCGCATCAGGGAAAGCCCGTCCAGAAAGGGCATCTTCACATCCACAAACACCAGATCCGGCTTCTTTTCCAGGATCATCTCCAGGGCTGCCTGGCCGTTGGAGGCCGTTCCCACGATCTGGTAATCCCCCGGGATCCCCATGATCAGTCTTTCCAGTCCCTCCCGGGCACGCTGTTCGTCTTCCGCTATCAATATTCGCATCGATGATTCCTCCGGTAAGCCCCCAAAGAAACTACAGAAAATCCTCTTTTTCTCCCTCCACCAGGGGAAGCAGGAAGGTAAAACAGGTCCCCTCTCCCGGTGCGGTCTCCATGGTGACGGCAAACTCCTCCCCGTAGTACATGCGAAGCCTGGTCACCGCATTCTGGATGCCGATGCCGAAGCCTTCCAGTTCCAATATATGGGGCTCGGAAAGTATCCGCCGGATCAGACCTCCGGCTTTCTCATCCATACCCCTGCCGTTGTCCCGAATGCTTAGAGAGAACCGGTTCCCCTCCGGTTTTCCAGATATCTGGATCAGTCCGCCCTTTTCCATCCCCTCAAAGCCGTGGAGAATGGAGTTCTCCACAAAGGGCTGGAGAAAGAGCTTGCAGGTGGGCCACTCCCCGTACTCCTCAGGGAAATCGATCCGGTAGTCAAAGACCTCCATCAGCCGGAACTTCTGAAGGGTTAAGTACTCCTCCACCCAGCGGATCTCCATCCCCAGGGTGATGGGGGTCGGACTGCGGGAGAAGGAGTAGGCCAGCATGTTGGAGAGATTCTTAAGCAGTGAAGCCACCTCCAGGTTGTCGGCCTCCAGGGCTTTGTAGTTGATGGCCGTCAGGGTGTTGCACAGGAAATGGGCATTGATCTGGGATTCCAGGGCTTCTCTTTCCGCCCGGTTCTTCTGTTTGATGGAGAGGGTGTTCTCCAGATGCTGCCTCTCCACTTCCTCCTGCTGCTCATGAAGGGCATCCACCATGGCGTTGTAGTCCTGAGCCAGCTGCCAGATCTCATGCTTTCCCTCGATACGGATCTTTTTTCTCTGCCGTCCCAGCCGGATATCCTCCATGGCTTCCCGGATGGTTCCCACAGGCTTAAAAAGCCGGCGGATCACAAACTGCCACACGATGGCACAGAAAAGCAGGAGAAGCAGATACACGAAGATGCTGTCCCGGTACAGCTGATCCACCCGGGTGTACATTCTCTCCAGATCCACCAGGGAATGGATGGTCCATCCAAAGTAATCCAGATCACAGCGGATGTCCCGGTGCTGGGGAAGACTCTCTCTGTAGGCTTCCTCCTCCATGCCCGCATACCGGGAATCCTCATGGTAGAGAATCCTTCCGTCACTGCCGGTGAGATATACGTTCTGCATGCCCTCCCCGATAAAGGCATCCATGCGGAAGGTGATCACCAGCACCTTGTCCACGCTTTCCCAGCTGGAACTGCCTCCCAGAAGAGGAACTGCAAAGTGAAAGAGCCCTACTCCCGGAAGACTTCTGTGGCTCAGAGGAAACTCACTGATACTGTAGCGGCTTCCGGAGGACTGACGGACTTTCTCCATCACCTCGTCGTACAGATCCTTCAGGATGGGCTGGTACTCCTCCACCCACAGATCCTCATATCCGCTTTCAATCCAGTACCGTCCTCCCTCCTGGAGAAGTCCATCCTCCGTCACAATGGCAATGGCCGCCACACTGGTGGCATACTGGGCCATCCTGCGCATGGCTCCCTTCAGGATCAGTTCATCCCTGCCCCTTCCGTCCTCCACGGAGTCCACCGTATTGCGAAACTCCCCGTCCACGGCAATCTGACATCCCGTCTCCACAATGTCCTCCAGAGAGCGGTTGATGTTGGCAGACAGGGCTTCCAGCACCGCACTCTCCCTCCGGTCCGTCTCCTCCATCAGGTAGGCAAAGTACTGGTTCTTCACATAGGACTGTAGAATCAGCATCACCGCCAGTAAAAGTCCCAGAATGGAAAAGCCCACGGAAAACCCCAGATGGGTAGACGCGTAATTTTTTACTTTTTCATAGAGCTTTCGAAGAGTTTTCATCCCATCCTTCCAGTCCCGGCAGAATTAAAAAACCTGCAGACATTCCCTTCACTTCTGAAACAATCTTATCCCAAGGGCTTTGGAAAGTCAAGTGTGCGCAAACGGGCCCTAAACCGCCGGAATGAAAAACGGCACGCCCGGATTTCCCCGGTCGTGCCGCATTTCTTCAGTCCAGATGAAAGACGGTCTTCAGGTCAATGCTTACCG
>CAZJYM010000184.1:0-6737 GCA_964550245.1 uncultured Blautia sp.
TATCCTACCAGGGAATCTCCCCTGTCACAGACAATGCGGTATCCCACACTCCTGGCTCTGCCGGCAATGCAGTTCATGCACTGGGCGGCTTCATCCCCCGTACAGATCTTGTTGTCATACAGCTCGTACTTCTTCCTCACGCCTACGGGAGACAGGTTGGGCATCACCACGTTGGCGCCGGCCTGGAATCCCTTTTCCCTTCCCCGGGGATCCAGCGTACCCAGAGCTGTGGTAGCGGGAAGCAGGGTTTTGGGAAGTACGATTCGCAGAACGGAGAGAAGAAAGATGGTGAGTTCCACGCTTCCTCCCGGTTCATCCTTATAGCGGGTGTCATGATGGGGGATAAAGGGTCCGATTCCCACCATGTGGGGATTTAACTCCTTTAAAAAGATAAAGTCCTCCGCCAGATCCTCCATGGTCTGTCCGGGAGAGCCCACCATGAATCCGGCTCCCACCTGGTATCCCAGATCCTTTAAGTCATAAAGGCACTGCTTTCGTACCTTTAAGCTCATTTCCGGGGGATGCAAAGATCTGTAGTGCTCTTCATCGGCCGTCTCATGGCGCAGCAGATAGCGGTCGGCTCCGGCCTCCTTCAGGATTCGATAGGACTCCTTTGATCTCTCCCCAAGAGAGAGGGTAACGGCACAGTCCGGCCATCTCTGCTTGATACTGCTTACGATCTCCGCCATCCGGGCATCATTGAAGTAAGGATCTTCCCCTCCCTGCAGGACAAAGGTCCGGTAACCCAGCTCATACCCTGAAGAGCAGCACCCCAGGATTTCCTCCATACTCAGTCTGTACCGGGAGGCATTTTTGTTGTCCCTTCGGATCCCGCAGTAATAGCAGTTGTTCTTACAGTAGTTGGTAAACTCAATCAGACCCCGGATATAGATCTTATCCCCGTAGTACTCCCTGCGGATCCGCACGGCCTCCTGGGAGAGTCTCCCGGCAGTCTCCGGGTCTTTATAGTCTGCAAAAAGAGAGGCATACTCTTCCTTTGCAAGATTTCCCTCCCGGATCAGCTTATCCACGAGATCCATGTGATTTCTCCTTACCCCAGAGCAATCTTTCTCAACACATCCACCCTGTCCAGTCTCTCCCAGGGCAGATCCAGATCCAGTCTTCCAAAGTGACCGTAGGCTGCCGTCTGTCTGTAGATGGGCCTCCTGAGATCCAGCATGCGGATAATGCCTGCGGGACGAAGATCAAAGTTGTCCCGGATGATCTCCGCCAGCTTCCGGTTGGAGATCTTTCCCGTTCCAAAGGTATCCACGTTGATGGAGGTGGGATGAGCCACACCGATGGCGTAGGAAAGCTGAATCTCACACTTGTCCGCAAGTCCCGCAGCCACGATGTTCTTGGCCACATATCTGGCCGCATAGGCGGCGGATCGGTCTACTTTTGTGCAGTCCTTTCCGGAGAAGGATCCGCCGCCGTGGCGGCCGGCTCCCCCGTAGGTATCCACGATGATCTTCCTTCCGGTAAGACCGCTGTCTCCTTTGGGGCCGCCGATTACAAACCGTCCGGTGGGATTGATGAAATACTTGGTCTGTTCATCCACCATCTCCCGGGGAATCACCGGATCTAAAACGTATTTGCGGATGTCCCTCTGGATCTGTTCCTGGGTTACATCCGGATCATGCTGGGCGGAGCACACCACCGCATCGATGCGGTAGGGTTTCCCCTCCTCATTGTATTCAACCGTAACCTGTGTCTTT
Organism: uncultured Blautia sp.; assembly: GCA_964550245.1. GTDB lineage: Bacteria > Bacillota > Clostridia > Lachnospirales > Lachnospiraceae > Blautia_A. The sequence goes on from CAZJYM010000184.1 coordinate 1,719, forward strand.
CCGTCGGGCCGGAGGTAGGATAAAGTACCGTCCTTTCTCACCTTTGCCAGCTGACGGGCCAGCTTATGGGCCAGACTGATGGAATAGGGCATGTATTCCTCCGTCTCGTTGGAGGCGTATCCAAACATCATGCCCTGATCCCCTGCGCCGATGGAATCGATTTCATCCTCTCCCATTTTTGCTTCCAGAGCATGGTCCACACCCATGGCAATGTCCGGGGACTGTTCGTTGATGGATGTGATCACACCGCAGGTTTCCGCATCGAATCCGTACTCCGCTTTGGTGTACCCGATTTCCCGGATGGTATCCCGGACAATCTTCTGGATGTCCACATAGGCATCCTGGGTGGTGATCTCTCCCATCACCAGCACCAGACCCGTACTCACCGCAGCCTCACAGGCCACACGGCTCATGGGATCCTGCATGATCAGAGCGTCCAGAATCGCATCGGAAATTGCATCACACATCTTATCCGGATGGCCCTCCGTCACAGACTCAGAAGTGAACAAAATTCTTTCCATGGACTTTTTTCCTTTCTTTAACGTCTTTAAAAAAACAGTCCGAAGAATCCGGACTGTTTTTTCAATTCATCCACTCATCTTTTGGTTAATCAAAAGGGAATCCTCACCCAACCCTGAGCTTAAACTTCTGGATTTCCTTTTCACTTGAAACCTTTTCAATCTCTGCACCCAGGCTCTGCAGCTTTTCTTCAAAGTTTTCGTAGCCTCTCTGGATGTAGTTGATGTCATCTATCACCGTAAATCCTTCTGCGGACAGCCCGGCAATCACCAGAGCCGCACCGGCTCTCAGATCCGGAGCGCTCACCCTGGCTCCCGTCAGCTTTTTCACCCCGTCAATGATGGCGGCATTGCCCTCCACCTTGATGTTGGCCCCCATTCGGGCCAGTTCGTCCGCATACTTGAACCTGTTTTCGAAAATACTCTCCGTCACAATGCTGGTCCCCTCAGCCCTTGTGAGGGTAACTGCAATCTGAGGCTGCATGTCGGTGGGATACCCGGGATAAGGCAAAGTCTTCACATGGGTCCTGTGAAGCTTTCCGTTGGCCCGAACCCGTACCGCATCGTCATACTCTTCCACCTCGCATCCGATTTCCTCCAGCTTGGCAGTGGTGGCCTCCAGATGCTTGGGGATTACGTTCTTAACCGTCACATCTCCCCCTGTGGCGGCTGCCGCAAACAGAAAAGTCCCCGCTTCGATCTGATCCGGTATGATGGAATACTCCGTTCTGTGAAGCTTTTCCACACCCTTGATGCGGATCACATCCGTGCCTGCACCTTTTATGTCGGCTCCCATGCTGTTGAGGAAGTTGGCCACATCCACCACATGGGGCTCTCTGGCCGCGTTCTCAATGATGGTGCGTCCCGGTGACAGGGAAGCGGTCATCATGATATTGATGGTGGCGCCTACAGACACCACATCCAGAAATATATGGTTCCCGTGAAGGTTGTCGGCTCTGGCCACAATGGCACCGTGAATGATGTTTACTGTGGCTCCCAAAGCCCGAAATCCTTTTAAGTGCTGATCAATGGGCCGGCTTCCAATGTTGCATCCTCCCGGAAGAGGAACCTCCGCGTGCTTGTACTTCCCCAGCAGAGCACCCAGAAGGTAGTAGGAAGCCCGTATTTTCTTGATATATTCATAGTCTACACTAAGGTCATCGATGGTGGAACCGTTGATCTTCACCGTTGACTTGTTGATCCGTTTCACCTGGGCTCCGATGCCGGCGATGGCCTCCAACATCACATGAATATCCTTCACATCAGGCAGATTCTCGATCGTAACGGTTTCATCCGTCATGATGGCTGCAGCCAGGATCGCCAGAGCCGCGTTTTTGGCTCCGCCAATCTCCACCTCGCCTTTCAGGGGAATGCCGCCTTTTATAACATACTGTTCCATAAAACAACACCTCTATAATTATTTTTACTCCCTCTGTCTGAAGCAAATCGTAGCTTTTCTGCCTGTTTGAAAGAACATACAGGGCATTATAGCACAGGGGGACTCCCAATACCACCCTTTTCTTCCATTTGCCTCAGCAAATCCAGAACCGTCTGCAGACACTCTTCCAGAGTCTGATCTTCCTCATCCACGGTGAGATCTGCATACTGTTCATATAGAGGAATCCTCTCCTCATATAATTCCCTTAAGGTCTGCCCCTCTTTGTACACAACGCCTCTCCCCTTTAAATTTCCCAGACGTTTGTCCAGAGCAGCCAGGGACAACTTTAAATAGATGACAACTCCAATGGATTTCAAATGGTTCATGGCCTCTTCACAGTAGATCACGCTTCCTCCCGGGGCGATTACCGTCCGGGATGCCTTTACGGAAGCATTGACTCTGTTTTCAATGGCCCTGAACCTCTCCGGTCCCTCCTCACTGATAATCTGTGACAGTCTCCTGCCTTCCTGTTTCTGGATCACCAGATCCGTATCCAGAAACTCATATCCTAAAACCTTGGCCAGCACCACCCCCAGGGTACTCTTCCCCGCGCCGGGCATGCCGATTAAGACAATGTTGGTGTTTTCTTCCATCATCTGCTGCGAAGCCAAAAAGTCATGACCTTCTGACACCTGTATCATTCTATCACACTTTCCTGGATCCTGCAATCTTTAGTTCCTTCCTCCCCTTCTTCACGCTAAAGCCAAATGTTCCCAGGATTTTCCCCAGTCCCGCGTACTCCCCGTGGCAGTAGACAAGGGGTCTGGCTTTCCCCAGATGAAATTTTCCCTTTGTATCCAGATAGGACTCCTCCACATGGACGCATAAGATCTCGGCTAAAAACAGATGATGAGAACCCAGTTCTACGACTTCCTTTACCCGGCACTCCATGGAGACGGGAGATTCTTCAACGAGCGGAGCCTGTACAAACTTCCCCTTCTGCCTTGTAAGGCCCGTTTTCTGGAACTTATCCACATCTCTGCCGGATTTTACACCGCAGTAGTCCACGGCTTCCGCCATGGACTCGGTGGTCAGGTTGATGACAAACTCACCGGTATCCCGGATCATGGAGTAAGAATACCTCTCCGGTCTCACCGAGATGGAAACCATGGGAGGACTGGTACACACCGTACCGGTCCAGGCCACCGTAAAGATGTTGTCCTTTCCCTTTCCGTCCGAGACGCTTACCAGCACCACAGGGAGAGGATAGAGCATGTTTCCCGGTTTCCAGATCTTCTTACCCATTTTCCCTCCATGTCAGGATTTTCTTTTGTAGAAGGTAAATTCTGACAGATGATTTAGTGGAACTCAAGTCAAAAGGGACACACATCCGTAAGGATGTGTGAATTCTGCCGCGCCAGCGGCAGGCCCTTTTGACGACAGTATCATTCATCATTTATCATGAATCCAGTTTAATATTGGCAAAAAGAGATTTCAGAGGGGTGGTTGCCTCCTCTTTGGATCCGGGAATGTTGTAGGAGGAGGGTCTCTCATTCATCTCTTCCGGAGCGGAATCCATGGCCTGACGCATGCTCAGGCTGATCTTTCCTTCCTTGAGACCGATGATCTTCACCTTCACCTTGTCTCCCACAGCCAGTACATCGGAAGGATCCTTCACCCTCCTGTCGCTGATCTGGGATACATGAACCAGTCCGGAAAGGCCGTTGCCAAGATTGACGAAAGCTCCGTAGGGCTGCAGTGTCTCCACTACACCTTCGGTGACCAGACCGATCTGCACGTTGTTGATGCGGTTCTTTCTCTCCTCTCTCTCCTTCTTTCTCAGCACATCCCGGGCAGAGAGAACCAGTTTCTTTCTGTCCCTGTCCAGATCAATGATCTGTACCTGCACATGCTGATTCAGATAGGACTCCGTGTTGTCCACGTAATTTAAGGCCAGCTTGGAAGCGGGGATGAATCCTCTCACATCCTCCACATAGGCCACCACACCCTTATTGACGACTCCCTTGACGACTACGTCCAGAACCGTGCCCTCATCCTTGTACTTTTTCAGCCTGTCCCAGGCCAGCACATCCATGGCCTTGATTCTGGAGAGAAGAATGTTTCCGTTGCCATCGTCGGTCTTCACCACCATGGCGGAAACCTCATCCCCCGGCTGTACCCGCTCTTTCAGGTTGAATCCGGGCTCACTGCTGTATGAATCCGCGGGGATGATTCCCTCGGCATAATACTTCAGATCCAGAACAACTTCCTGATCATCCACACTGACTACCGTGCCTTCCAGGATGTCTCCCTCTTCCACTTTCTTGAAGGAAGCATCCAGTTCTTCTTCGTAGTCTTTCATCGTCTCACTTTCACTCATCCTGTTAACACTCCTTTTCCTATTTAAACAAAATTCTGATCGGTTTCGGGGTTAGTGCCCCTATTATAGCACACCCCTTAACATAAGGGAATTCTTTTTGTAAGATTCCTGGCATTTGGCCGTAAAAAAATCCACCTGGATCCTCAAAAAGCCCTAAATATAAGGCTTTCCGGCATCAGGTGGAAAGGTCTCATAAGACGAGGAGTGCCCCGGTAGTGGTTTACCGGGGCATAATTATGAAAAAAAGTGAATAAAAGATCCGCGAAATCTCCGGCGGGGGAGACCCGCAGCTCTTTGTTTTTCTATATTGACTGGAGAAGAAGTCCTTTTCCTTCGAACAAGGACATCATAACAGACAAATATGAATAAAATATGAACAAACAGTAAACATTTAGCGAATTGCACAATTTTTCCTTCCCAGGCTTTCCACTTTTTATTCATTCCTCCCATACAGTTTAACGCATTAACGCGTTACCCTTATACATTTTGTATATTTTTGCAGGGTAAAACTGCAGCATTTTTTCATTTTCCTGCCCGTCTTTACCCCCCGTCTAAACTCTTTTGCAGCTGTCCTTAGCCAAATTTCCCGGTTTTACAGGCTTTCCCGGGTTCATAAAACCTTTTTCATTCGTTCACTGATTTTTAATAACTTAATCACGAAATCATCATAATTATTCGCTATACTGTGCCTTGTAAAAATAATACAGCCAACATTATTTTTATATTTTCTTTTTCATATGTTG